>JANXSQ010000043.1 GCA_025356595.1 Janthinobacterium sp.
CCGGCGCCACGCTGGCCGAGGCGCGCCGCGGCGTCGACGCCGTCGCCGCGCTGCCGCGCGCGCGACGCGACAAGGCGCGCATCCGCGCCGCCGTGCAGCGCATGTTCGACGTCGTGCCGCCGGCCATGGAGGCGGTGACCCTGCTGTCGCAGGACGCCGAGGAGGTCTACCAGCGCTTCTCCGGCGCGCTGCTGAACGCCCGCATCGCCGCCGAGCTGCGCGAGGCGGCCGGCCGGCTCGGCTCGCAGTTCACGGCCGCGCTGACCACCGGCGCGCCGCTCGGCGAGGACGAGTACGCCGCCATCCACATGCTGCGCGGACGCATCGAGCAACTGCGCCTGCTGATGACCCTGTCGCTGAGCAAGGGCAACGCCGATCCCTACGTGGCGGCGGCCCTGCGCGCCATGCAGGCGCGCTATTTCGGCGCCGGCCTGGAGCTGGCCGACGGCGTCGTCGCCGCCAGCGAGGCGGGCCGGCCCTACGGCATGGACAGCGGCCAGTTCGCCGCCCGCTACGTGCCGGCCATGCACGCCATCCTGCGGGTGCGCGACGCGCTGCTGGCGCAGTCGATCGAGGACGCCGGCCGCGCCAGCGCGCGGGCCAGGCGCGCCCTGCTGCTGGCCTGCGGCGCCGGCGCCGCCACCCTGCTGCTGCTGGCGGCGCTGCTGCTGACGCTGCGCCGGCGCGTCGTGCAACCGCTGCTCAGGGCGACGCGCGCCCTGGTCGACATCGCCAACGGCCGCCTCGACCGGACCCTGCCCGTGTCGCGCCGCCGCGACGAGATCGGCGCCATGCAGCGCGCGCTGGCGCTGCTGCAGCGCGCCAGCATCGAAAAACGCCAGCTGGAGGAGGAAAGGCTGCGCCTGATCGAGCAGTTGAAGCTCAGCGCCGACACCGACCACCTGACCGGCACGCTGAACCGGCGCGCCTTCACGGCGGCCGGCAAGACGCTGGCGCGGCGCTGCCACGCGCACCGCCAGGCGCTCTCGCTGATCGTCTTCGACATCGACCATTTCAAGGCCGTCAACGATGAATTCGGCCACGACGCCGGCGACCAGGTGCTGATCCACATCGCGCAACTGGTGCGGCGGGAATTGTGCGACAGCGACATGCTGGCGCGCTACGGCGGCGAGGAATTCATCGTCATGCCGGTCGGCTGCGACCTGGTCCAGGCGCGCGTCGTCGCCGAGCGCATCCGCGCCAGCATCGCCGCCGCGCCCGTCACCCTGGCCGGGGCCGCCGGCCTGCGCGTGACGGCCAGCTTCGGCGTGGCCGCCGCCGCCATCGGCCCCCTGGCCGAGCTCGACGGCCTGTTCCGCGCCGCCGACCAGGCCCTGTACCGGGCCAAGAGACTGGGCCGCAACCGCGTCGAGTGCGCGCTGACGGAGTAGTCCGGCGCAGGCCGGGCTAGTCGCGCTTGCGGCCCGGCAGGCGGTCGAACCACTTGACGGCGGCCCGCGTGTTGGCCTTGAAGGTGTAGTCGAGCATGGCGAACTGCTCCTCGACGGCCTCCTGCAGCACGCTGGCCGGATTCGGCGGCGGCAGCTTCAGGTAGGCGTCGGCCTCGCCGTAGTCGCGCTGGATGGCCATGCCGGCCTTGCGGGCGATGTGCATCATGGTCTGGTTCGAGGACAGGCAGTGCATGTACAGGGTGTCGACGTCGCTGTTGCGGCAGTGGATGGCGGCGCGCTCGAACATCTTCGTGCCGATGCCGCTGCCGCGCGTGGCGCGCAGCACCGAGACACCGAATTCGGCCACCCGGTCCTTGGTAGTGACGGCGTTGCGGGCCGGCGATTTTTCCTTGGGCGCGAACGCCAGGTGGCCGACCGCGACCAGCTTGAAGACGCGGTTGTAGACGCCGTAGACGACGTCGCGGGCGAAATCGATCTTGTTGACGTAGGCTTCCACCAGTTCGTCGGGCAGCTGGCTGCCGAAGCGCAGCAGGCGGTCGCTCTTCTCGAGCGCGAGGAAGTGTTTCAGCATGCGGCGCCGGTCGCGCTCGTGCAGCTCCTTCACCAGCACGGTCGGCCGGGCGCCGCGGCGCTTCCAGGCGTCCAGCCAGCGCAGCAGGGGATGGGGATGTAAGGTCACGGTGTACTCCTGATCAAGCATGGGCGCGCCTCTATTGTGCAGCGCAGCATAAGGCCAATTGTATACCAAGACTTTGTGCCGTTTCGAATTTTTCCTCTAACGCGCGGCGCGCGGATGCGGCCGCCCCGCGCGGGCGCCGCCGCCTGCGAGCCCAGGCCCCGGGGCTTGGCTGCGGCGGCGGTTTGCGTCAGTCGCCCTCTTCCAGCGCCGCCGGCAGCAGCGCGCGCACCGCGCGCACGCGCGCCGCGTGCACCGCCTCGGCGATGCGCGCCGGCTGCGCGGCGTGGCTTTGCGCCACCGCGC
>JANXSQ010000090.1 GCA_025356595.1 Janthinobacterium sp.
GCGGCGCAGGCCGATGTGGGCGCGGTCGGCCTGCGCCGCGGCCAGTTCGCGCTGGCCCAGGGTGATGGCCTCGCCGGCGGCCAGGCGCAGCGTGACGCGCGCCGGATACCAGGCGGCGGGCGCGCGCCACAGGCTCCAGGCCTGCAGCAGCACCAGCAGGATCAGCGCGGCGGCGCAGGCGCGCCGCAGGGTGGGGCGCAGAGTCGGGCGCAGAGTCGGGCGCGGAACGAGGCGCAGAATGTGGCGCGAAGCGGCCATCATGGCGCCAGCCCGGCGCGCACGGCGGCCAGCATGCGGCTGATCTGCAGCGCGTTGGCGGGGCGCCGCGCGGGCGCCGCCTCGAGCAGGGCGCGCAGCAGCGTCAGCGCGGCGCCGGCGCCGGCCGGCGTCACGGCCGCGCCGAGGCGGCGCGTGAAGAGGGCCTCCTCGGCCGCCAGCAGCGTGGCCGGCATGGCGCCGCCGCCCTGGCGCAACAGCATGGCGGCGGCGCCGCTGTGATGGTCGCGGTAGGCCTGGCCGCAGGCGCCGCAAAAACGCAGCGCGGTGCCGCCGCTGACGAGGAAGTAGAACAGGGCGCCGAGCGCGAAGTAGTCGCTGCGCTCGTCGGTGGCGTAGGTGTCGCCGCCCGGCTGCGGGAAGAACTGCTCGGGCGCCTGCCAGCTGGCGGTGCCGGCGTAGGTGTGCGGCGCGGTTTCGGCGGCGGCGCGGTTGGTGCCGAAATCGGCCAGCTTGACGCTGCCGCGCGCGGCGTCGAGCAGCACATTGGCCGGCTTCAGGTCGAGATAGCGCCAGCCGTACTGGTGCACCTTGGCCAGCGCCTGGTTGATCTGCGCCAGCCAGTCCAGTGTCTGCGCCAGCGGCACGCTCCGGCCGCTGTCGTTGAGGGCGGCGGTGTGGCTGCCCAGGTCGCCGGCCATCAGTTCCAGGGCCAGCACCGGCAAGCCGCGGTGCTGGCCGCTGTCGAGCAGGCGCACGATGTGGCGCTCGTCCCAGGGGCGCAGCGACTGCAGGAAGGTGATTTCATTGGTGGCGCTGGCGATCCAGCGCTGCCGCTGCGGCGCCCGGGCCAGCGCCATCTGCGGCTCGTTGATCAGTTTCAGCGCCACCTCGCGCAGCGCGTGCGGACCGCTGGCGCGCCAGATCAGGCCATACGCCGAGCCGGCGATCTGCTCGCGCAGGCGGTAGTGGCCGCGTTCCAGTGTGATGATGGCGCCCGCTGTGAGCATGTGTCCCCCGTTTCGCGAAGACGGCAGGCGCCGTCGCGGGGATCTAGCGGGGGGCGGCGCAAAAGCGCACGGCCCGGCGCGGGTGAACGCGGCGGGCCGTGGCGCCGGAGGCGCGGGGGCTTAACGGTAATGGCCGTGGTGGCGTTCGCCGCGGTCGTCGTCGTAGTCGCGGCGGCCCTCCCAGCGGTGGCCGTGGCCGCGATAATAGCCGCGCTCCGGTTCCACGTAGACCACGGCGGGCGGGCCGTAATAGCGCGGCGGCGGGGAGTAATAGACCGGCGCCGGGCGCTCATAATAGACCTGCTGCGGTTGCTGGTAGTAGACCTGGGTGGGCTGCTGGTAGGTGCGCGTCTCATAGTAGCCGCCGCGGTCGTAGGAGCGCGAGTCGGTGTTGATGCTGTTGCCGACGGCCGCGCCGAGCACCCCGCCGATGACCGTGCCGTTGCGCGAGCCGGTGCTGTGGCCGATGGCCGCGCCGACCACGGCGCCGGCGACGGTATTGAAGTCGCGGTCCCCGGCGACGGCCGCCGAGGAGGCGGCGACCGCGGCCAGCATCACCGCACCCAAAATTTTCTTGTTCAACATGGCGTTTCCTTCCGCTTCGGCGAGATCACAATGAACTCTGCATGGACTCACTATATCGGGCCGGAAAATTCGCGCCATGTCTTATACAACTTATTACAGGTCGAACGAACTTCGTAACAGGCTTCAGGCGGACGCGCCGCGCCATTCCGGGCGCAGCAGGCTGTAGATCTTCACGTCGCGGATCGCGCCGTTGATGAAAAAGGCCTGGCGCAGCGTGCCCTCCTCGGTGAAGCCGCACTTTTGCGCGATGCGCTCGGAACCCACATTGAGCGGATCCATCAGCAGCTCCAGGCGGTGGAACTGGTAGGCGTTGAAGAGGTGGTTGATCAGCAGGCGGGTGGCCTCGGTGATGTAGCCGCGGCCGGCCAGGTCGGGCTCGAAGAGGCGATAGCCGATTTCCCGGCACAGCGGCGTGCGGCCCTTGAAGTGGCTGATGACGCCGATGATGTGATGATAACTGTCCTCGATGACGAACAATTCGCTGTCCTCGGTGACGAAGCCGCTCTGCATGAAATCGCGCCGCATCGCCTCGGGCGACTTGAAGTGCGAGGAAAAGAAATCGCCGCGCGAGGACAGGTCGTTGACCAGCGAAATGAAGACATTCAAGTCACCGCTCAGCAGATGCCGCACGGTGCACAGATGGCCTTTCAACATGGACGCTTTCGGGGGCGGGAAGGGAGGCCCATGTTAATCGAATGAAAACGACAAAGCAAACAAACCGGGGGCAGCCCACGATTTCGGAGCAACAGTTTCGCGGAAATATCCGCGGCGGCGGGCGGAAAATTGCTGCGCAAGCTTGCCAAATGCGTTATCGTTTGCGGCCCCTGCCGCGTGCGGTCCGCGCCGCGCGGCGCCGGGGCGCCCATTGAAGCACCCACCATTTCTAGGACTCGCATGCCACACGTTTTGCTCCACACGCCGCGCCGCCCCTTCATCCTCGCCACCCTGATCGCCTGCCTGTTCAGCGCCCCCGCGCAGGCCGACGACGCCGCCGCGCTGGCGCAGATCCGCGACAGCGCGATGCAGAGCGACTGGGCCTATGAGCGCCTGGCCGATATGACCGATCTGATCGGCCCGCGCCTGTCCGGCTCCGCCGGGGCGGCCGCCGCCGTCGAGCAGGTGGCCGCGACGCTGCGCCAGCTGGGCGCCAAGGTGACGCTGCAGCCGGTCAAGGTGCCGCACTGGGTGCGCGGCGTCGAGACGGCCGAGCTGGTCGACTACGCGGGCCGGCCGGCCGGCGTCAGCCAGCGCGTGGTGCTGACGGCGCTGGGCGGTTCGGGCGCCACGCCGGCCGCCGGCCTGACGGCGCCGCTGCTGGTGGTGCGCAGTTTCGAGGAGCTGCAGGCGCGCGCGGCCGAGGTGAAGGGCCGCATCGTGCTGTTCGACGTGCCCTTCGACCAGGAGATGGCCGAGCGCGGCCTGGCCGGCGTCGCCTATGGCCGGGGCGCGCAGTTCCGCTTCGGCGGGCCGAAGGCGGCGGCGCAATTGGGCGCCGTGGCGGCGCTGGTGCGCTCGGTCGGCGGCGCCGACTTCCGCATCGCCCACACCGGCGCGACCGGCCTGACGGACGCGCTGCGCATTCCGGCGGCCGCCGTCACGGTGGAGGACGCGCTGCTGATCGGCCGCCTGGCCGCGCGCGGCCCGCTGCGCATGCATCTGACGCTGACGCCGCAGAATCTGCCGGAGGCGGACAGCTTCAACGTCATCGCCGATCTGCCGGGCAGCGACAAGGCCGACGAGGTGGTGGTGGTCTCCGGCCATCTGGATTCCTGGGACCTGGCCACCGGCGCCAACGACGACGGCGCCGGCGTGGCCAGCGCGATGGCCGTCATCGAGACGCTGCAGCGCCTGAAGCTGCGCCCGCGCCGCACCATACGCGTGATCGCCTGGATGAACGAGGAGAACGGCGGACGCGGCGGACGCGCCTATTTCGACGCCAACAAGGACGCGCTGGACAAGCAGTTCGCCGCCATCGAGAGCGACTCCGGCTCCGGCCGGCCCTTCGGCGTGTTGGCCAGCGTCGGGCCGCAGGCCGAGAAGCTGTTCGCGCCGCTGCGCGCGGCGCTGCTGCCGATCGGCGCGAACGCCTTCACGCGCCGCGACCAGTTGGGCACGGGCGACCTGCACGCGCTGGAGAGCGCCGGCGTGCCCAGCTTCGAGCCGCTGGTCGACAGCCACAGTTATTTCCACTACCACCACACGCCGGCCGACACGCTCGACAAGGTGGCGCCGGAGAATCTGCGCCGCCACGTCGCCGTGATGACGTCGCTGACCTGGTTCCTGGCGACGATGGAGCAGCCGATCGGCCGCGCGCCGGAGCAGGTGGAGTGAGCAAGTGGCGGCGGCGCTCCGGGTCCGGAGCGGCGCCGCTTCAGATGGCGTTCAGCGGTATCTTCAGGTAGCGCACGCCGTTTTCCTCGGGCGCCGGCAACTGGCCGGCGTTGATGTTGACCTGGATCGCCGGCAGTATCAGGGTCGGCATCTCCAGCGTGGCGTCGCGCCGGCTGCGCATGGCGACGAAGTCCTGCTCGCTGACGCCGTCGCGGATGTGGATGTTGGCGGCGCGCTGCTCGGCCACCGTCACCTCCCAGCGCGGCGCGCGGCCGTCCGGCGGGTAGTCGTGGCACATGAACAGGCGGGTTTCCGGCGGCAGCGCCAGCAGGGTCCGCACCGAGCGGTACAACATGCTGGCGCTGCCGCCGGGGAAGTCGCAGCGGGCCGTGCCGACGTCGGGCATGAACAGGGTGTCGCCGGTGAAGACGGCGTCGCCGATGCGGTAGGCCATGTCGGCCGGCGTGTGGCCCGGCACGTGCAGGGCGTGCGCCTCCAGCGCGCCGATGTGGAACACTTCGTCGGGCGCGAACAGGTGGTCGAACTGCGAGCCGTCCTGCGGCGCCGCCGGGTGCTGGTTGAAGACGGCCGCGAAGGCGCGCTGCACGCCGCGGATGGCCGCGCCGATGCCGATGCGCCCGCCCAGTTCGGCGCGCAGATAGGGAGCCGCCGACAGGTGGTCGGCGTGGGCGTGGGTTTCCAGCAGCCAGCGGCAGTTCAGGCCGTGCGCGCGCACGAAGGCGATCAGCCGATCGGCCGAGTGCGTCGCCGTGCGGCCCGACTTCGGCTCATAGTCGAGCACCGAGTCGATGATGGCGCAGTCGCCGCCGTCGGCCGCGTAGACGACATAGCTGACGGTGGCGGTGGCGGGATCGAAGAAGGCTTGTATTTGTGGTTTCATCTGGACGGTGGATGGCTGGTCGATCTGTGTTAATGCTCAGCATTATAGTTATATTTTCATCGTGTTCAGTCCTTTGCATGCGAAAAACGCATAAGCGGGCAAGCGCGGCCCGGCCGTGCTAGGCTGTGGCCTCAACAGGAGAATGCTATGGATACAGCGAATCAAGAATACCGTGGTTTCAGTATTTCCGTCACACCGCTCAAGGACCACGACGATCTGTGGGACTTCGAATACCGCATCGTCAAGGATGGCCTGCAACTGGCGCAGCAGCCGGTCGGCGCGAGCGTGCGCAGCCAGACGCTGGGCGGCCATATCGCCGCCGACGGCGCGCGCCTGGCCGGCCTGGAGGTGGCGAAGATCGAGATCGACAATCTGCTTGCCCTGGGCAACAAATAAACTGTTTAGCCCGTTCCCGACGAAGCGCATCG
The DNA here is from genome assembly GCA_025356595.1 of Janthinobacterium sp. Lineage (GTDB taxonomy): Bacteria > Pseudomonadota > Gammaproteobacteria > Burkholderiales > Burkholderiaceae_D > Janthinobacterium. Next base: position 5,472 of record JANXSQ010000090.1, read on the forward strand.
CCGCGCGGCGGGCTTCGTGCTAGGATTTCCATTATTCACCGGGAGACCACTATGGATAGTGCTTCAAAGATTCACTACAAGGGCTGGGAAATCATTCCGCAAGCCTTGCCGATCGACAGCCGCTGGGCCGCCAGTTGCGACATCGAACGCGCCAACGCCGACGGCCGCGAGGTGTTCGAGGGCGCCACCATGCAGTTCGTGCGCGACTGCGAGGACGACGCCATCGCCGCCGCCTGCGAGGAGGCGATCCGCCAGATCGACAACATCATCGCCAATCCTCTGGTGCGCCTGGCCTGAGGCCGGGCCGGGCGCGGCGCGGGAACGGCGGCCATACGCCAGTAGCGCGCACCCGCCGGTAGCGGCGGGTGCGCGTTTGCGTTTGTTCTTGCGCCGGCCTCAGCCCGGCCCCTTGCTGGCCAGGTCGATGCGCCGGCGCAGCCGTTCGTGCGCGCCGGGCGTGGGCTTGGCCAGCGCCTGCGGCGCGGCGGCCTGGGCGCTGCCGACGATGCGGGCGATGGTCGCCAGCAAGGTCGCCTGGTCGTCGTCGAAGTCGCCGTGGTGCACCGCCTGGGCGGCGCCGGGCGAGCCGGGCGTGGCCGTGTTGGGCGAACGCACCCAGTCGGCCGCGCCGCCGGCGAACAGCTCGCCCAGCAGGGCGTCCTGCAGGATGAACTTTTCCATGCCCAGCAAGGGCTGGCCGTCCGGATGCACCAGCGGCTTGCGGCAAATCGTTTCCAGCGCGTTCGACACCAGGTACAGCAGCGATTTGTTGTAGATGCCGGCGCAGTTGTCGTCCTGCTCGGCGCGCTCGGTCAGGGTGAACAGCGCGAAGCGTTGCGTGCTCCCGGCGACGACGGAGGGCAGGTAGCTTTCCTTGAACAGGGCCATGCTGCAGGCCGGCGCCCAGAGCGTGCAGGTGGCCACCGTCAGGCCGAGGCCGCTGGCGCCGCTGGCGGCCATCGGCCCGGACGCGAAGGCGCCCGCGCCGCTCAGGTATTGCAGCAGCGGCGCGAGCAGGACGGCGCCGGCGCTGTGCCCCACCACATGGAGTTCGATCTCGGCGCCGGCGCCGATCAGGGCGGCGATTTCATCGGCGACGACGCGCGCGCCGCCCGCCGCGGCGCTGGTCGCCAGCAGGGCCTTTTCCTTCATGTCGTCCCAGGCGGCCTTGCCGGTGAGGACGCGGCTGAGCGGTTCGAGCAAGTCGTCGAGGCGATCCAGCATGAAGTCCTTGCCGCCGCCCAGGGCGCCGTCGGGGCGGCGCCGGCGCAGCGCCTCGCCGAGCATGTCGGCCAGCGTGCTCCAGTAGTCGGTGTGCCAGATGAAGGCCAGCGGATAGCATTCGGCCGCCAGCATGGTGGCGCGGTATTCGGCGATGTGCTGCAGCGCCGCGTCGGCGCTGGTCAGGCCGCCGTGGGCGTACAGGACCAGGCGCTTCTTTTTCCAGCCGGCGCTGATGCGCGGAAAATCGTCACGCAGGATCTGCCGCACCATCGCGGCGCAGGTGGCGATGTCGCCGTGCTCCTTGAGCCGGCCGTCCTGGTCCAGGTCGATGACGTGCGGGCGGATTTCACTGTAGAGGAAGGGCTGGGCGCGCACCGCGCCGGCCGCGCTCAGGGCGGTTCCCGGCGCGCCGGCCGGCAGCAGCACGGGCGCGCCCAGGCGGGCCACCCAGACGTCGCTGCCGTGTTGCAGCCAGTCGGCGTAGGCGATGCGGGCGCAGCCTTGCCGGCCCCAGCCGGCGCCCCAGGAATTCTGCATCCAGAAGCCGTGCTCGTCGTAGGCGACGATGGCGAAGGCGTGGCCGCCCAGCAAGCTCGGGTCGGGCGCGATGATGCCGTCGGCCTGCACGCGCTGCCAGCCGGCGTGCACGCTGGCGCTGGCGTACAGCACGCCGGCCTCGCTGATGGCGGCGTGCATGTCGACCAGGCTCTTGTGGTTGACGCGCAGGTAGGCGCCCAGCGGACGCTGGCCGGCGTCGCGCACGATGGCGTCGCTGAGCACGCCGATCCGCTCGCCCTGGCGTGGCCACAGGGCGGCCGCGCAGACGCCGTGCTTGTACCAACCCTTGATGGCGCCGCGGCAACTGGAGCCCTCGTAGTCGGCGCCGGCCCACTCGTCGTAGCGGCGCGCCATGTCGTAGAACATGTACGCGCTGACGGCGGCCGCCTCGGCGTCGACGCGGCGCGTGCGCAGCAGGTAGTGCGCCACCGTCGCCAGGCCGAAGCCGGTGCAGGCGCCGTCCTGGCCCTGGTCGAGCACCGGCACCCGGGCCAGCAGATAGTCTTCCAGGGGGCGCCGCGGCGGCACCTCGACCAGGCCGGCCACGTACATGGTGTCGCGAAAGTCGATCGTGTCGGCGCGCGTGAGCAGGCGGCGCGCCTTGCCGGCGGCCTGGATGCTGGATGCTGGAATGACGCTGCTCATGTCGACTCTCCTGTCGCGTGTGGGATTGGCTATTAATTTTACAATCTTTCGATTCCGCGCCGAGCACGTTTGCGCGCCGCCGCCGCGGCCCTTGCAATCCGCGCGCATGGTTCAGGATTGTTTCATGGTATGTTTCAGTGTTTCACGATGAAACAATATATGAAACATCCGGCCGCTCCCGGACGCTGCGCCGCGGCGCGCGGAACTTTTCCAGTTCCGATGCCAAGCCTTTGATTTTGCGCCGTATTTCAGTGTGCCCGGGATGCGGGGGCGGGCGTGGAGGCGGGCTGGCACGGTGCTTGCGATAGGATAAGCAATTCGCAGCAACACACACAGATTCCAACCCATAAGGTGAAGACATGAGCCAATACTCCCCAGGTGCAGCATTCCGCAAGGCCGTCCAAGAAGAATCGCCCCTGCAAGTGGTCGGCGCCATCAATGCCAACCACGCCCTGCTGGCGAAACGCGCCGGCTTCAAGGCCATCTATCTGTCCGGCGGCGGCGTCGCCGCCGGTTCGCTCGGCCTGCCCGACCTGGGCATCTCCAGCCTGGACGACGTGCTCACCGACGTGCGCCGCATCACCGACGTGTGCGACCTGCCCTTGCTGGTGGACGCCGACACAGGCTTCGGCTCCTCGGCCTTCAACGTGGCGCGCACCGTCAAGTCGATGATCAAGTTCGGCGCCGCCGCCCTGCATATCGAAGACCAGGTCGGCGCCAAGCGCTGCGGCCACCGTCCGGGCAAGGAAATCGTCAGCAAGCAGGAGATGGTCGACCGCATCAAGGCCGCCGTCGACGCCCGCACGGACGAGAATTTCGTCATCATGGCGCGCACCGACGCGCTCGCCGTCGAGGGCCTGGAATCGGCGCTGGAGCGCGCCATCGCCTGCGTCGAAGCGGGCGCCGACATGATCTTCCCGGAAGCGATCACCGACCTGGCCATGTATGCCCAGTTCGCCAAGGCCGTGAAGGTGCCGGTGCTGGCCAACATCACCGAATTCGGCGCCACGCCGCTCTTCACCACCGAACAATTGCGCGGCGCCGACGTTGGCCTGGTGCTGTATCCGCTGTCGGCCTTCCGCGCCATGAACAAGGCGGCCGAGAACGTCTACACGGCGATCCGCCGCGACGGCACGCAGCAGAACGTGGTCGACACCATGCAGACGCGCATGGAACTCTACGAGCGCATCAATTACCACGATTTCGAGCAGAAGCTCGACGCGCTGTTCGCCGCGCAGAAGAAATAATTCCTGGAACCCTGGAGAAAAGATCATGACTGTTGAACAAAACGTTGCTTTCAAACCTAAAAAATCCGTCGCGCTGTCCGGCGTCACCGCCGGCAACACGGCCCTGTGCTCGGTCGGCAAGACCGGCAACGATCTGCACTACCGCGGCTACGACATCCTGGACGTCGCCGACACCTGCGAGTTCGAGGAAATCGCCTACCTGCTGGTGCACGGCAAGCTGCCCAACGAGGCGGAGCTGCGCGGCTACAAGGCCAAGCTGAAATCGCTGCGCGGCCTGCCGCTGGCGGTGAAGGCGGCGCTGGAAGCGCTGCCGGCCGCCTCGCACCCGATGGACGTGATGCGCACCGCCGTCTCGGTGCTCGGTTGCGCGCTGCCGGAAAAGGACGACCACAACGCGCCCGGCGCGCGCGACATCGCCGACCGCCTGATGGCGTCCTTCGGTTCGATGCTGCTGTACTGGTACCACTTCAGCCACAACGGCAAGCGCATCGAGGTGGAAACCGACGATGAATCGATCGGCGGCCATTTCCTGCACCTGCTGCACGGCGTGAAGCCCTCGGCGGCGTGGGAAAAAGCCATGCACACCTCGCTGATCCTGTACGCGGAGCATGAATTCAACGCCTCCACCTTCACCGGCCGCGTCATCGCCGGCACGGGTTCGGACATCCACTCGGCCATCACCGGCGCCATCGGCGCGCTGCGCGGCCCGAAACACGGCGGCGCCAACGAGGCCGCCTTCGAGATCCAGAAGCGCTACGAGAACGCCGACGAGGCGGAGGCGGACATCAAGGAGCGCGTCGCCAACAAGGAAGTGGTGATCGGCTTCGGCCATCCGGTGTACACGATCTCCGACCCGCGCAACGTGGTCATCAAGGAAGTGGCGCGCGAGCTGTCGCAGGAAGCCGGTTCGATGAAGATGTTCGACATCGCCGAGCGCCTGGAGACGGTGATGTGGGACATCAAGAAGATGTTCCCCAACCTGGACTGGTTCTCGGCCGTGTCCTACCACATGATGGGCGTGCCGACGGCCATGTTCACGCCGCTGTTCGTCATCTCGCGCACCTCCGGCTGGGCCGCGCACATCATCGAACAACGCATCGACAATAAGATCATCCGTCCGAGCGCCAACTACGTCGGCCCCGACGACCTGCATTTTGTCCCCATCGAGGAGCGCAAATGAGCATGAACACCCTGTACCGCAAGGCGCTGCCCGGCAGCGATCTCGATTACTTCGACGCGCGCGCCGCCGTCGACGCGATCACGCCCGGCGCCTACGCCAAACTGCCCTACATCTCGCGCGTGCTGGCCGAGAACCTGGTGCGGCGCTGCGATCCGGCCACCCTGGACGCCTCGCTGTCGCAGCTCATCGAGCGCCGGCGCGACCTGGACTTCCCGTGGTTCCCGGCCCGCGTGGTCTGCCATGACATCCTCGGCCAGACCGCGCTGGTCGACCTGGCCGGTCTGCGCGACGCCATCGCCCTGCAGGGCGGCGACCCGGCGCTGGTCAACCCGGTCGTGCCGACCCAGTTGGTGGTGGACCATTCGCTGGCCGTCGAGTGCGGCGGCTTCGATCCAGACGCCTTCGACAAGAACCGCGCCATCGAGGATCGCCGCAACGAGGACCGCTTCGACTTCATCAACTGGACCAAGAAGGCCTTCAAGAACGTCGACGTGATCCCTCCCGGCAACGGCATCCTGCACCAGATCAACCTGGAGCGCATGTCGCCGGTGGTCCAGGCTGTGGACGGCGTGGCCTTCCCGGACACGCTGGTGGGCACCGATTCGCACACCCCGATGGTCGACGCGCTGGGCGTGCTGGCCGTCGGCGTCGGCGGCCTGGAGGCGGAAAGCGTGATGCTGGGACGCGCCTCGTGGATGCGCCTGCCCGACATCATCGGCGTCGAGCTGACCGGCCAACGCCAGCCCGGCATCACCGCCACCGACATCGTGCTGGCGCTGACCGAGTTCCTGCGCAAGCAGAAAGTGGTGTCCTCGTATCTGGAGTTCTTCGGCGAGGGCGCCGCCAAGCTGACGCTGGGCGACCGCGCCACGATCTCGAACATGGCGCCGGAATTCGGCTCCACGGCGGCCATGTTCTACATCGACCAGCAGACCATCAGTTACCTGAAGCTGACCGGGCGCGAGGACGCGCTGGTCAAGCTGGTCGAGCTGTACGCCCGGGAAACCGGGCTGTGGGCCGACGGCCTGCAGGAAGCCGAGTACGAGCGCGTCATCTCCTTCGACCTGTCCTCGGTGGTGCGCAACATCGCCGGCCCGTCGAATCCGCACAACCGCGTGCCGACCTCGGAACTGGCCGCGCGCGGCATCAGCGGCGTGGTCGAGAACGAGCCGGGCCGGATGCCGGACGGCGCCGTCATCATCGCCGCCATCACCAGTTGCACCAACACCAACAACCCGCGCAATATGATCGCCGCCGGCCTGTTGGCGCGCAACGCCAACCGCCGCGGCCTGAGCCGCAAGCCCTGGGTGAAAAGCTCGCTGGCGCCCGGCTCGAAGACCGTCACCCTGTATCTGGAGGAGGCCGGGCTGATGTCGGAGCTGGAGCAGTTGGGCTTCGGCGTCGTCGCCTACGCCTGCACCTCGTGCAATGGCATGTCCGGCGCGCTCGACCCGGTGATCCAGCAGGAAGTGGTGGAGCGCGACCTGTACGCCACCGCCGTCCTGTCGGGCAACCGCAATTTCGACGGCCGCATCCACCCCTACGCCAAGCAAGCCTTCCTGGCCTCGCCGCCGCTGGTGGTGGCCTACGCCATCGCCGGCACGATCCGCTTCGACATCGAGAAGGATGTCCTCGGCATCGACGCCGACGGCCATCCGGTGACGCTGAAGGACATCTGGCCGCTGGACGAGGAAATCGACGCCATCGTCGCCGCCAGCGTCAAGCCGGAGCAGTTCCGCAAGGTCTACATCCCGATGTTCGCCAAGCAGGCGGACGACGGCGTGCAGGTCAGCCCGCTGTACGACTGGCGTCCGCAGACCACCTACATCCGCCGTCCGCCGTACTGGGAAGGCGCGCTGGCCGGCGCCCGTACGCTGAGCGGCATGCGGCCGCTGGCCGTCCTCGGCGACAACATCACCACCGACCATCTGTCTCCCTCGAACGCCATCATGCTCGACAGCGCGGCCGGCGAATACCTGGCCAAAATGGGCTTGCCGGAGGAGGACTTCAACTCCTACGCGACGCACCGCGGCGACCATCTGACGGCGCAGCGCGCCACCTTCGCCAACCCGACGCTGAAGAACGAGATGGTGCGCGTGGACGGCAAGGTGCAGGCCGGCTCGCTGACCCGCGTCGAACCGGAGGGCAAGGTGACGCGCATGTGGGAAGCCATCGAGACGTATATGGAGCGCAAGCAGCCCCTGATCATCATCGCCGGCGCCGACTACGGCCAGGGCTCCTCGCGCGACTGGGCCGCCAAGGGCGTGCGCCTGGCCGGCGTGGAAGCCATCGCGGCCGAGGGCTTCGAGCGCATCCACCGCACCAATCTGGTCGGCATGGGCGTGCTGCCGCTGGAGTTCCTGCCCGGCGTGAACCGCACGACCCTGCGGCTCGACGGCAGTGAAACCTACGACGTGCTGGGCACGCGCACGCCGCGTTCCATGCTGACGCTGGTGATCAATCGCACCGACGGTGAACGCGTCGAGGTGCCGGTGGTGTGCCGCCTCGACACGGCCGAAGAGGTGTCGATCTACGAGGCCGGCGGCGTGCTGCAGCGCTTCGCCCAGGACTTCCTGGAATCGACCACGGCGCAGGCGGCGTAAAAGGCGCGCCGCCGCGGCGCGCTTCTCACGGGCGGTACGGCGACGTACCGCCCCGACTCTCCAGGGAACCATCCATGACCCATGTACCGCAAATCAAAGTCGCCGCCACCTATATGCGTGGCGGCACCAGCAAGGGCGTCTTCTTCCGCCTGCAGGACCTGCCGGCCGCCGCGCAACAGCCGGGCGCCGCGCGCGACGCGCTGCTGTTGCGCGTCATCGGCAGCCCCGACCCCTACGGCAAGCAGACCGACGGCATGGGCGGCGCCACTTCGAGCACCAGCAAGACGGTGATCCTGGCGCCCGCCAGCCGGCCCGACCACGACGTCGACTACCTGTTCGGCCAGGTGGCGATCGACAAGGCCTTCGTCGACTGGAGCGGCAACTGCGGCAATCTGTCGGCGGCGGTCGGCTCCTTCGCCATCAGCGCCGGCCTGGTCGACCCGGAACGGTTGCCGCGCGACGGCGTGGCCGTGGTGCGCATCTGGCAGGCGAACATCGGCAAGACCATCATCGCCCATGTGCCGATGACGGACGGCGCGGTGCAGGAAACCGGCGACTTCGAGCTGGACGGCGTGACCTTCCCGGCCGCCGAGGTGAAGCTGGAGTTCCTCGACCCGGCGGCCGAGGAGGAGGGCGCCGGCGGCGCCATGTTCCCGACCGGGAACGTGGTCGACGAGCTGGAGGTGCCCGGCCTGGGCACGCTGAAGGTGACGATGATCAACGCCGGCATCCCGACCATTTTCGTCGGCGCGGCGGCCATCGGCTACACCGGCACCGAGCTGCAGGAGGCCATCAACTCGGACCCCAAGGCGCTGGCGATGTTCGAGAGCATACGCGCGCACGGCGCGCTGCGCATGGGCCTGATCAAGCACCTCGACGAGGCGGCGCAGCGCCAGCACACGCCGAAGGTGGCCTTCGTGGCGCGCCCGGCGCCGTATGTCTCGTCGAGCGGCAAGCAGGTGGCGGCGCTCGATGTCGATCTGCTGGTGCGCGCCATGTCGATGGGCAAGTTGCACCACGCCATGATGGGTACGGCGGCGGTCGCCATCGGCACCGCCGCCGCCATTCCCGGCACGCTGGTCAACCTGGCGGCCGGCGGCGGAGTGCGCCACGCGGTGCGCTTCGGCCATCCCTCGGGCACCCTGCGCGTGGGCGCCGAGGCCGAGTTGATCGACGGCGCGTGGAGCGTCAGCAAGGCCATCATGAGCCGCAGCGCGCGCGTGCTGATGGAGGGCTGGGTGCGCGTGCCCGGCGACGCTTTCTGAACACCCGCCCGTAACTCGGGCGACACCAGGGGCGCCCCCGGAGCCGATCCCGGCCGCGCGCCCTGGTTCGAATACGCAGTTCCCGGCTTTGCGCCGTCAGTGCCTGAACGCCGGTCCACGATTTAAAAAAACACCACGGAGGAGACATGAAATTCGCTGACTTTTATCGGCAGTCTATCGACACGCCTGAACCATTCTGGCGCGCGGAAGCGGAGCTGATCGACTGGAGCACGCCGTTCTCGCAGGTGCTCGATTATTCGCGCCCGCCGTTCGCCAAATGGTTCGTCGGCGGCTGCACCAATCTGTGCCACAACGCGGTCGACCGCTGGGTCGCCACGCAGGGCGAGAAGGCGGCCCTGATCGCCATCTCGACCGAGACAAACAGCGAAAAAACCTACAGCTTCAGCGAGCTGCAAAGGGAGGTCGAGCGCTGCGCCGCCATCATGCTGGCGCTGGGCGTGGGCCGCGGCGACCGGGTGCTGATCTACATGCCGATGATCGCCGAGGCGGCCTTCGCGATGCTGGCCTGCGCGCGCATCGGCGCCATCCATTCGGTGGTCTTCGGCGGCTTCGCGGCGAACAGCCTGGCCACCCGCATCGACGACGCCAAGCCGGCGCTGATCGTCTCGGCCGACGGCGGCGCGCGCAACGGCAAGGCGGTGCCCTACAAGCATCTGCTGGACGAAGCCATCGCGCTGGCCGAGCACCAGCCGGCCAAGGTGCTGCTGGTCGACCGCGGCCTGGCGCCGATGGCGCTGGTGGCGGGGCGCGACGTCGACTACGCGACCCTGCGCGCGGCGCACATGGAGGCGCGCGTGCCGGTCACCTGGCTGGAGTCGAACGAGGCTTCCTACATCCTCTACACCTCGGGCACCACCGGCAAGCCGAAGGGCGTGCAGCGCGACGTCGGCGGCTACGCGGTGGCGTTGGCGTCGTCGATGAAGTACAACTTCTGCGGCAATCCCGGCGAGACCTTCTTCGCCACCTCCGACATCGGCTGGGTGGTCGGCCATTCCTACATCGTCTACGGCCCGCTGATCGCCGGCATGGCGACCATCATGTACGAGGGCCTGCCGATCCGTCCCGACGCCGGCGTCTGGTGGAGCATCGTCGAGAAGTACAAGGTGACGCGGATGTTCTCGGCGCCGACGGCGATCCGCGTGCTGCGCAAGCAGCCGCCCGAGTTCATGCGCCAGTACGACCTGTCCTCGCTGAAGGCGCTGTACCTGGCCGGCGAACCGCTCGACGAGACCACCTCGCAGTGGATTTCCTCCGAGCTGAACGTGCCCATCATCGACAATTACTGGCAGACCGAGACCGGCTGGCCCATCCTGTCGATCGCCAAGGGCATCGACGACCAGGCCACGCGCCTGGGCAGCCCCGGCGTGCCGATGTACGGCTACAAGGTCAAGCTGCTCAACGAGAACACCGGCGTGGAGTGCGGCGCCAACGAGAAGGGCGTGCTGGTCATCGACGGTCCGCTGCCGCCCGGCTGCATGCAGACCGTGTACGGCGACGACGCGCGCTTCGTCGAGACCTACTGGTCGACCTTCCCGGAGCAGCAGGTGTATTCGACCTTCGACTGGGGCGTGCGCGACGCCGACGGCTATTACTTCATCCTGGGCCGCACCGACGACGTCATCAACGTCGCCGGCCACCGCCTGGGCACGCGCGAGATCGAGGAGAGCATCTCCAGCCACGCCAACGTCTCGGAGGTGGCCGTGGTCGGCGTCGAGGACAAGCTGAAGGGGCAGGTGGCGGTGGCCTTCGCCATCCTCAAGCACGCCGAGCAGGCCGCCACGGAGGCGGGGCGCCAGGCGCTGGAGCGCGAGATCATGGCCGTGGTCGACCAGCAGCTGGGCGCGGTGGCGCGGCCGGCGCGGGTGTACTTCGTCGCCCAGTTGCCGAAGACCCGTTCGGGCAAGCTGCTGCGCCGCTCCATCCAGGCCATTTGCGAGGGCCGCAGCCCGGGCGACCTGACCGCCATCGAGGATCCCGCCTCGCTGCAGCAGATCCAGAACGCGCTGGGCGCTTGAGGCCGGACGGCGGCGCCGTTTCGGCGCCGCCGCGCATGAAAAACCAGCGCCCGGAAGACGGGCCCGCGGCCAGCGCTGCGGGCCCGTTTTCACGTCATCGTTTTCATCTGTGCGCGGGGCCGATTTTATCGCGCGGCGTAAGGCACCGGTAAGGCGGCGCGGCTAATGTGGGTCCTAGTAGCACCATAATAAAATTACAGGAGACAAACATGCAAGACGATATTGTTCAAAGGCTGAAGTCCAATCCGGACTATCAGAAATTGGTGGCCACGCGCTCCCGCTTCGGCTGGAGCCTGACCCTGGCGATGATGGTGGTGTATTACGGTTTCATCCTGCTGATCGCCTTCGACAAGGAACTGTTGGCCACCAGAATCGGCAGCGGCGTCATGACCTGGGGCATGCCGATCGGTCTGTTCGTCATCGTCTTCACCGTCATCATCACCGGCATCTACGTGCGCCGCGCCAACGGCGAGTTCGACGAACTGACCGCGTCCATCCGCAAGCAGGTGCTGCAATGACGGCCGTGAAACGCCTGCTGGCCGCGCTGGCCCTGTTCAGCGCGGCCGGCGCCGCGCTCGCCGCCGGCGCCGACCTGGGTCAGGCCGTCAAGCAGCCGACCAACTGGACCGCCATCCTCATGTTCGGCGGCTTCGTCATCTTCACGCTGTTCATCACCAAATGGGCCGCCAAGAAGACCAAATCGGCGGCCGACTTCTACACGGGCGGCGGCGGCATCACCGGCTTCCAGAACGGCCTGGCCATCGCCGGCGACTATATGTCGGCCGCTTCCTTCCTGGGCATTTCGGCGGCCGTTTTCCTGAACGGCTACGACGGCCTGATCTACGCCATCGGCTTCCTGGTCGGCTGGCCCGTCATCACCTTCCTGATGGCCGAGCGCCTGCGCAACCTGGGTCGCTTCACCTTCGCCGACGTGGCCGCCTACCGCTTCAAGCAGGCGCCGATCCGCATCTTCTCGGCCTCCGGCACCCTGGTCGTGGTGGCCTTCTACCTGATCGCCCAGATGGTCGGCGCCGGTCAGCTGATCAAGCTGCTGTTCGGCCTGGAATACTGGATCGCCGTCGTGCTGGTCGGTTCGCTGATGATGATCTACGTGCTCTTCGGCGGCATGACCGCGACCACCTGGGTGCAGATCATCAAGGCGGTGATGCTGCTGGCGGGCGCCTCCTTCATGGCCTTCGTGGTCATGGCGCAGTTCAATTTCAGCCCCGAGGCGCTGTTCGCCAAATCGGTTGAAATCCACGCCAAGAAAGACGCCATCATGGGTCCAGGCACCTTCATCAAGGATCCGATCTCCGCCATTTCCTTCGGTATGGCGCTGATGTTCGGTACCGCCGGCCTGCCGCACATCCTGATGCGCTTCTTCACCGTGCCGAGCGCCAAGGAAGCGCGCAAGTCGGTGTTCTGGGCCACCACCTGGATCGCCTACTTCTACATCCTGACCTTCATCATCGGCTTCGGCGCGATCGTCCTGGTGAGCACCAATCCGGAGTTCAAGGACGCGGCCGGCAAACTGCTGGGCGGTAACAACATGGCCGCTATCCATCTGGCCAAGGCCGTCGGCGGCAACGTTTTCCTCGGCTTCATCTCGGCCGTCGCCTTCGCCACGATCCTGGCCGTGGTGGCCGGCTTGACGCTGTCGGGCGCCTCGGCCGTGTCGCACGATCTGTATGCGACCGTGTTCAAGAAGGGCCAGGCCACCAGCGCCAACGAGTTGCGCGTTTCGCGCCTGACCACCGTCGCTCTGGGCATCATCGCCGTCGTGCTGGGGATCTCCTTTGAAAAGCAGAACATCGCCTTCATGGTCTCGCTGGCCTTCGCCATCGCCGCCTCGGCCAACTTCCCCGTGCTGTTCATGTCGGTGTTGTGGAAAGACTGCACCACCCGCGGCGCCACCATCGGCGGCTTCCTCGGCCTGGGCACGGCGGTCGCGCTGACGGTGGTGTCGAAGTCGGTCTGGGTCGACGTGCTCGGCCACGCCGACGCGATCTTCCCCTACGCTTCGCCTGCGCTGTTCTCGATGACGGCGGGCTTCGTCGGCATCTGGCTGTTCTCGATCACCGACAAGAGCGAACGCGCGCGTCTGGACCGGGCCGGCTACGAGGCGCAGAAGATGCGCTCGGAAACGGGCATCGGTGCGGTGACGTCGGCCAGCCACTAATCCGGCGGAGACAAAAAACCAACCCGGCCAGCGATGGCCGGGTTTTTTTATGTGCGCTCAGTGTGGGCGCATGTTGAGGCCGACCGAAAACTGACCCACGTATAGGCATTCCGCCGACCCGACGCGCACCGAATAAAACAGAACCGGCGCAGCGCCAAAGCCTTGTTTGCGGAAATCACTGCCAGCGGCTACACGGGCAGCTACAGCCGCGTCACCGATTTCATTCGCGAGTGGAGCTGCAGCGAGGGTAAGGCGCCGCACGCCTTCGTGCCACTGGCCTTCGAGCTGGGCGAAGCGTTTCAATTCGACTGGAGCGAGGAGGGCCTGGTCATTGGTGGCATCTACCGGCGCATCCAGGTTTCGCACCTCAAGCTATGCGCGAGCCGGGCGTTCTGGCTCGCCGCTTACCCGAGCCAGGGCCACGAGATGCTGTTCGACGCCCACACCCGCTCCTTCGCGGCGCTAGACGGCGTCAGCCGGCGCGGCATCTACGACAACATGAAGACGGCGGTCGACAAGGTCAACAAGGGCAAGGGACGTATCGTCAATGCGCGCTTTGCCTCGATGTGTTCGCACTACCTGTTCGATTCCGACTTCTGCAACCGCGCCGCGGGTTGGGAGAAAGGCGTGGTCGAGAAGAATGTGCAGGACAGCCGCCGCCGGATCTGGCTCGATGCGCAGAATCGCCAATTCTGTTCGTATGCCGAACTCAATGCTTGGCTGGGCGAGCGCTGCAAGGCGCTATGGAACGAACTGCGCCACCCGGAATATCCGTCCCTTAGCGTAGCCGACATGCTCGAACAGGAGCAGGCGCAGATGATGCCCATGCCTACCCCGTTCGACGGCTATGTGGAGAAGCCAGCGCGCGTGTCGAGCACCTGTCTGGTCACGGTGCATCGCAACAGGCCGGTGGCGCCTTGCTGTTCCACCTGCTCTCGAAGCTGTACGAGCACACCAGCGTCATCATCACTGAGGTACCCTGACTTTTTCGGACACTCTAGTTTGGTAAACTTCACCAACTGGAGAACTTATGACACGTTCAAAAACATATACACCGGAGCTTCGTGAAGAGGCTGTAAAGCTGGTCCTGACGCAGGGCCTGACGC
>JANXSQ010000157.1 GCA_025356595.1 Janthinobacterium sp.
AATACATCGAAAGCTTTTATAACCGCCAGCGGCGCCACTCGCGCCTTGGCAATGTTCCGCCCGCGTTGTTTGCTGAAAAATTCAGCAAACAACCGCAAGCGGCTTGAAACAAGAGTGTCCGCTATTGACAGTACACCTCAGCCAGGAAGATGGACGTGAGTGGGTTCTTCGTGCTGTTGTGCGCCGTCAGGGCCAGCCACAATTTCGAGCTGCCCTCATCGACGCCTATGATGCTCGCTGTGCAATTACCGGGTGCGCGCTCCTGGTAATCCTTGAAGCAGCGCACATTACGCCCTATCTTGGACCGGAAACTAACTCGGTTAGCAATGGCTTGCTGTTACGTGCTGATATCCACACACTTTGGGATCTGGCACTTATAGCAATCGATCCGACAACAATGCTGCTTGCCGTGAGCCTTGAGGTCAATGATGTGGCGTATCTCGCACTTATCGGCACACTGGTCTATCAGCCGTTAAAGGCGTCATCCAGGCCATCTATGGCCGCGCTGAGGCAACAGTGGTCGATGTTTCACGAATCCGCTAGATCATCCTCCGTCGCCTGAAGTTCGTGGATAAATTTATCGGATGCCTTCTTTCACACAAAATTTCTAACGGGCTCTAAAAACCGCGCAAGCCCAGACCGAAACAGCACAAATTCACGGCGCAGAAACCATGCTAAAAACCTGAAAATTTCTTTACTTGAGAAGATTGGGGTGCGGGGCGGCGCGGAATAAGGACAATTAGGCTAATCCAGACTAATCAAGCTATATAGCCATAACCGCCTGCAATCAACACCGGAGCAATAATCAAGATTCCCCAAAACGGTGACTTGGGAAATGCGCATAAGCCGAGAACGGACACGATCAGCATATAGATGCCGATAATACGAAGCAATGCAAGGTTCGCATCGGCTACCGCATGCACGGCGACATGGCCGGAGAGCATGACGAGTAAGCCAAAAATGGTGAACCAAAACGCCACCCGGCGCGTATCAATCCCTTGAAATTTCCCGAAGAAACCTTCCGCCACGGTCTCCTTGAAAGGCTGCCGATAACGTACCAGGCCGGTTAATACATGGCCCAATCCAAGGGAAAACACACACCACGCCGCAATTTCAATCATTTTGCACTCCGCACAAGGTTAAGTTTAAAAAGAAATTAGTTGTATTCACGGATGCACCTTGTGCGCTGACACGGAGTAGCCCTATGCCAGACCGGCGATGAAACTCTCCGGCACCGGCGGCACGGCCAGCAAGGGCATGACTTTGATCACCTGTTCCCGCAGCATGCCATTGCTGTCGCCAGCCTGCCGATCCGCTTCCGACTCCCACACCGTGATCGACATGCCTTTCCCGGTGGCCGGGTCGGTCAGCAGCAAGCTGCTCTTGAATCCTTGCTGCTGCTTCAAGAGCGGCATCACGGAATCCTGAAACAGCGCGACAACTTCATCGAGTTTTCCGGGCTTTGCTTGAACATGGGTCACTCTTGCGAACATGGGTTTTCTCCAGCGTTAAAAAATCGGCGGCGGCGATCTGGCAGACGGCGGCGCTGCTGTCTGCCGATCTTCGATACAGTATGTATGGTTGGACTATACCGCACCGTTGCCAAACTTGCAATCTGAACCTCATGGGATATGATTCGTCCGCATCGCGCCACAAGCGACCGCAGGCGCTGAGAGCAGACCCGCTGTGTAAACGCGCGGGCGTCACTCGCGGCAGTTTTTTATTGGCACTTTGAGAGTGCGGGCAGCTTCATGCTGGCAGTAGTTGTCAACAAAGATGTCGCGTCAAGTCATGCTGCTTGTTTCAGTGCTTCTGGCTGACTCCACTCCGGATTCAAGCAGACCTCGTCCTGCAATTGCTGCCGAACGGCGTGCTCGGGTAGTTTGGTCGATAGGTACATCCACCTCGAACAAGCCCGCTCGTTCGACACGGGTGAGGCGCCGGCTCATTTCGGAACGCCGAAACCGATCGGCGAATTCGACAGCTCATGGCTGACATAAGACCACAGCTCTTTGACGATGGGCTTGGTGTTGACCGAGGAGCGGTACAGCCGGACGTCGAGGTTGGTCGCCCACGCGGCGGGGCCGGCCATCACCAGCCGGCCTTCCCTCACGTCATCGATGACGCAACTCTCGGGCAGCCAGCCGACGCCATGGCCGGCCACCACCATCGCCTTGAGCGCTTCGGACATGTGGGTCTCGAAACAGCGCCGCAGGTGGTAGGGGGCCGGTGAATTGAGCAGCATCATTTCGACCACATTGCCGAGGAAGGCACCGGACGAATAGGCCATGAACGGCAATGGAGACGCGCTGGTGCCGGGCAGGCGAAAGATCGGCTGCCCCTCCTTGTCCGGCTTTGAAAACGGCAGGATGCGCTCGACGCCCAGCAAGAGGAAGGGGAAGCGGTGGGTGTCCAGGAGAATCGGCAATTGCTGATGGTGATAGGCCAGCAGAATGTCGCAGTCTTCGTCGACCAGCTGCTGGACGCCTTCCGGCACATTGACGGCCAGTACGCGCGCGGTCAGCGGGGCGAAGCCGTTCTGCAAATGCTTTAGCCAGTTCGGGAAAAAGGTGAAAAGCAGGGTGTGGGCCATCGCGAACTGGACCACCTTGGCGGCGTCGGCCAGCGGCCTATGGCCGTTCAGCAGCGTGCGCGCCGCATATGCGTCGCGCAACAGATCGGCGGCGAGTTTGTGGAAAAGCCAGCCGGCCGAGGTCAGTATCATCGGACTCACGCTGCGATCCACCAGGCTCGTGCCCAGCCACTCCTCCAGCGCCATGATGCGGCGGCTGAACGCCGACTGGGTAATGTGGCGGTCCGCCGCGGCGCGGGAAAAACTGCGCGTCTCCGCCAGACACAGAAAATCTTCAAGCCATTTTGTTTCCATAGTACTTTAGGTCAGCATTCAAAGTAAGACTTGGTCGATGCGACATCATACACCCGCCCGTCGCCCCGACAGGTCCCGACATTCCACCCCGCAGTGCGACATGCGCAGCGCCTGACGCCGGAAGGCCGCGCGCGCCCGCGCCGGCGGTGGATATGCTCAAAGCACGCTGCGTTATGAAAAATTCGCATGTCTATCGTACAACTTGAGCTTGTTCGATACGCTCGGTCCCCTCTCTTCCCTCAACGCTTGGCACAAGGAAAATGACGATGACGACTGGACTATTTAGAACCGAGCACGATCTTCTGGGCGACCGCGAAGTCCCTGCCAATGCCTATTACGGCGTCCACACTTTGCGCGCGCTGGAGAACTTTCCGATCACCGGCACGCCGATCTCGATCTACCCCGAACTGATCAAGGCGCTGGCATGCATCAAACAGGCTGCGGCGCGCACCAATCATGAGCTCGGACTGCTCGACAAGGAACGTTGCGACGCCATCGTCCTGGCTTGCGCGGAACTGCGCGAGGGCAAGTTGCACGAACAGTTCGTCGTCGACGTCATCCAGGGCGGCGCCGGCACCTCCACCAATATGAACGCCAACGAGGTGATCGCCAACCGCGCCCTCGAACTGCTGGGGCATGAGAAAGGCTCGTATCAATACCTGCATCCGAACGAGCAGGTCAACATCGGCCAAAGCACCAACGACGTCTATCCCTCCGCCCTGAAGATCGCCACCTGGTTCGGCATCCTGGGTCTGGTCGACGCGATGGCCGTGTTGCGCCGCGCCTTCGAAGCCAAGGCGGAAGAATTCAAGGACATTTTGAAGATGGGCCGCACGCAGATGCAGGACGCCGTGCCCATGACGCTGGGCCAGGAATTCAGCACCTACGCGGTGATGCTCGGCGAAGACGAGCAACGTTTGCGCGAGGCGGCCTTGCTGATCTGCGAGCTCAACATGGGCGCCACCGCCATCGGCACCGGCATCACCGCGCATCCCGATTACGCGCCGCTTATTCTCCAGCGCCTCAAGGAAATCACCGGCATTCCGCTGATCACCGCGCCCAACCTGATCGAAGCGACCCAGGATTGCGGCGCTTTCGTCCAGTTGTCCGGCGTGCTCAAACGGGTGGCGATCAAACTGTCGAAAACCTGTAACGATCTGCGGCTTCTGTCGAGCGGTCCGCGGGCGGGCCTGGGTGAAATCAATCTGCCTCCCATGCAGGCGGGCTCGAGCATCATGCCGGGCAAGGTCAACCCCGTCATTCCCGAGGTGGTCAATCAGATTGCCTTCGAGGTCATCGGCAACGACATCACCGTGAGCTTCGCGGCCGAGGCCGGGCAACTGCAGCTGAATGCCTTCGAGCCGATCATCGCGCACAGCCTGTTCAAGAGCGTGAGTCATCTGCGCAACGGTTGCCTGACCCTGGCCGGGCGCTGCGTGAATGGCATCACCGCCAACAAGGAACACTTGCGCTCCCTGGTCGAAAACTCGATCGGCATCGTGACGGCGCTGAACCCGTACATCGGCTACGCCAACACGACCGCGGTGGCCCAGGAAGCCCACGCCACCGGCGGCAGCGTGTATGAAATCGTGCTGCGCAGGGGCTTGCTGACCAAGCGGCAGCTCGACGATATCCTCAGGCCGGAAGTGCTGACCCGCCCCACGCCGCTCAATCTGATGTAGGTGTTTTGCGGCGCCGTGTAAAACAGACCAGGCAGCAGCCTGGCGAAACGCCCCGAGCAGAGGCGCTCCAGCGCCCCGGGGTTTCTGAATCTGCAGCACTCAGGAGAGACACCATGAAAAAAATTAAACTCACCACCTGGATCCTCCTCGCGATGGTCCTGGGTATTCTGGTCGGCTATATCTGCAACGCCAACGCGCCGAGCGCGGCGGCGGCGAAACAAATTGCCGGTTATTTTTCGATCGTCACCGATGTGTTTTTGCGGCTGATCAAGATGATCATCGCGCCGCTGGTGTTTGGCACCTTGGTGTCGGGGATCGCGGGCATGGGAAACAGCAGCTCGATCGGCCGCATCGGGATTCGGGCCTTGGGCTGGTTCGTGACGGCTTCCCTGATTTCCCTGGCCCTGGGCATGCTGTTTGCCGACGTCCTTCAAATCGGTCATGCGCTCAATCTGCCGCTGCCGGAACAGGGCGCGGCCAGCCCCTTGAATACGGGCGGCTTCAACTTGAAAGATTTTGTCACCCACGTCTTCCCGAGCAGTATCGCCGACGCCATGGCGAAAAACGAAATCTTGCAGATCCTGGTGTTCTCCCTGTTTTTCGGCTTTGGCCTGGCGTCCCTCAAAGGCGAAACGGCCAAAACGCTGATCGCGGCCATCGACGGCCTCGTCCACGTCATGCTGAAGGTCACCGATTACGTGATGCGCTTTGCGCCCGTTGGCGTCTTCGCCGCCATCGCCGCCGTCATTACGGTGCAGGGTTTTGGCGTACTGGCCACTTACGCCAAGTTGCTGGGTGGATTTTACGCGGGACTGGCCACGCTGTGGGCGGTGCTCATTGGCTTCGGCTATCTCTTCCTGGGCGGCGCGGTCTTCACCTTGCTCAAGTTGCTCAAGGAGCCGATCATGCTGGCCTTTTCCACCGCCAGCAGCGAGGCGGCCTATCCGAAAACGATGGAGCAGCTGGAAAAGTTTGGCGTGGATAATAAAATCACGGCCTTCGTACTGCCGCTGGGCTACTCATTCAATCTCGACGGCTCGATGATGTATCAGGCCTTTGCGGCATTGTTCGTGGCCCAGGTCTACAACATCGACATGTCGCTGGCCCAGCAAATCACCATGTTGCTGGTCTTGATGGTGAGCAGCAAAGGCATGGCCGGGGTGCCGCGCGGCTCCCTGGTGGTGGTCGCCGCCATCCTGCCGATGTTCCACCTGCCGGAGGCGGGCATCTTGCTGATCATCGGGATCGATCAATTCCTCGACATGGGGCGCACGGCCACCAACGTGGTCGGCAACGGCCTCGCCACCGCGGTGGTGGCCAAGTGGGAGGGGGGATTGAGCGCGCCGCGCATCGCCGCCCCGGACAGCGCGCCGCCGGCCCCCGCGCTGCAGGCGCGCGCCTAGCCGCAAGCATCAAGCCGCAAGCCCGGGCGCGGCGGCTGGCCGCAACGATTGCGCCGCCGTTCCGCCTTGGGCCGCTTTGAAGGCCCGCACCGACCCGCCGCCGCGGAAATGGCAAGCACACCGCCAGGCACCAACACATTACGGAGACAAGCATGTCAGACAACTTACGCGAAGCCGCACTCGATTATCACCGCTATCCCACGCCGGGCAAGATCGCCGTCGTGCCGACCAAGCCCATGGCGACCCAGCGCGACCTGGCGCTGGCCTATTCCCCCGGCGTGGCCGAAGCTTGCATGGCGATCTTCCACGATCCGCTCGAAGCGGGCAATCTGACCTCGCGCAACAATCTGGTGGCGGTCATCACCAACGGTACGGCGGTGCTCGGCCTGGGCAATATCGGCCCGCTGGCGGGCAAGCCGGTGATGGAAGGCAAGGGCTGCCTGTTCAAGAAATTTGCCGGCATCGACGTCTTCGACATCGAGCTGGCCGAAAACGATCCCGATGCCCTGATCGAGACCATCGCGCGCATGGAACCCACCTTCGGCGGCATCAACCTGGAAGACATCAAGGCGCCGGAATGTTTTTACATTGAAAAGAAGCTGCGCGAGCGCATGAAGATCCCCGTCTTCCACGACGATCAGCACGGCACCGCCATCGTCGCCGCCGCCGCCATCCTGAACGCGCTCAAGCACGTGGGCAAAGACATCGGCGAGGTCAAGCTGGTCGCTTCGGGAGCCGGCGCGGCGGCGCTGGCCTGCCTGGACTTGATCGTCAGCCTGGGTTTGGCTATGCAGAATATCTTCGTCTGCGACAGCCTCGGCGTGGTCTACGCGGGGCGCCAGGAACAGATGGATGAGAACAAGGCGCGCTACGCCCAAGACACCGCGGCGCGCAAACTGGCCGACGTGATCGGCGAGGCCGACATCTTCCTCGGCCTGTCGGCGGGAGGCGTGTTGAAACCCGAGATGGTCAAGCGCATGGCGCGCGACCCGATCATCCTGGCGATGGCCAACCCGAGCCCGGAAATCCTCCCGGAGGACGCGCTGGCCGTGCGTCCCGACGCGATCCTCGGCACGGGCCGCTCGGATTATCCGAACCAGGTCAACAACGTGCTGTGCTTCCCCTTCATTTTCCGCGGCGCGCTCGATGTCGGGGCCACCACCATCAACGAAGAAATGAAGCTGGCGGCCGTGCGGGCGATCGCCGCGCTGGCGCACGCCGAGATTCCCGAAGTGGTGGCCCAGGCGTACGGCGCTGCGGGCTTGCGCTTCGGCGCACAGTACCTCATTCCCAAGCCCTTCGATCCGCGCCTGATCGAGTTCGTTGCGCCCGCCGTGGCCAAGGCGGCGATGGAGAGCGGCGTCGCCACCCGTCCGATCAACGACCTGGAGGCCTATCGTCAGCGCCTGAGCCAGTTCGTCTACCAGTCGGGCAGCGCGATGCAGCCGGTGTTCGCCGCCGCCAAACGCGCGCCGAAACGCGTGCTTTATGCCGAGGGCGAAGACGAACGCGTGCTGCGCGCCGCGCAGGTGGTGGTCGATGAGGGCATCGCGCGCCCGCTGCTGGTGGGCCGCTCCGCGATCATCGCCGAACGCATCGCCGAGTTCGGCCTGCGCCTGCAAGCGGGCATCGATTGCGAGCTGGTCGAGGCGCTCGCGCCGGACGCCGCCGGCGCGCAGGCGGGCGGCACGCGGCTGGGGGCGCTGCTGGTGCAACAGGGCCGCGCCGACGCCATGCTGTGCGGCACCGTGGGGCGCTTCCACGACCACTTGGGCCCGGTGCGCGACGTGATCGGCCTGAAACCCGGCAATCCCACCTTCGCGGTGATGCAGATGCTGATACTGCCGGGGCGCCAGCTCTTCATCTGCGATACGCATGTCAATCCCGACCCGACGGCGCAGGAAATCGCCGACATCGCGCTGATGGCGGCCGAAGAGGTGCGCCGCTTCGGCATCACCCCCAGCGTGGCGCTGCTGTCGCACTCCAGCTTCGGCAGTTCGGACGAGCCGGCGGCGCTGAAAATGCGCGAAGCGCTGGCGTTGGTGAGGGCGCGCGACCCGTCGCTGGCGGTCGATGGCGAGATGCGCGGCGATGCGGCGCTGTCGAAGAGCATCCTCGACCACGAATGCCCCGGGTCCGGCTTGTCCGAAGAGGCCAACGTGCTGGTGATGCCCAACGTCGACGCCGCCAACATCTCGTACAACCTGCTGCGCATCGCGGCCGGCGGCGGCATCACGGTGGGCGGCATCCTGCTCGGCGCCGCGCGCGCGGTCCACATCCTCACCCCGTCGTCCACGGTGCGCCGCATCGTCAACATGACGGCGTTGGCGTCGCTTGACGCGGGCGCGCCGCGCAGCGCGGACTAAGGGGCGGGCGTGCTGGACACCTTTGCGTGCCTGATCGTGCGGCGCACCGGGCCGCGGGTGACATTGCACTGAACCCGCTCAATGGCGCACCGTTCCGGGAGCGCCGGAATCATGCCGATCATCAACCTCATCAGGAGACCTTGCAACAAAAACCTTCCCCCACGCACCAATTCCTCAACAGATATGGAGAAATTTGTGCGGCAAAGCGGGCAACATCTGTACCGCTACATCAAGAAATTCACAAATAAATATAAATTACATTGCCAAATAAATACAATTTCACAATTGCATGCTTACAATGTACAAATGAGTAAAAAAGACGATGAAAGATAGCATGAAGACCGGAGATGACGTGATATGGACTTTTTCAAGCTGTGGGCGAGACGGTAAGCCAATCAAGATTAAGGCTGTGGTCTTGAAAGTCACTTCACCGGGACGTGCCATGATTGAATATGCCTACGAGGTCGATGGGGAATCGCGCTGCCGGCACCGCTCCGTCCAGGTAGAAAAATTGTCGCCCGCATAGACGCAATAGTGGGTCCCGGCCGTGTTATTCGGCCAGGCGCGGCGCTCTTTCTACGCCAATGAAATCATCTAAGTACCCCATCGGAATAAATTGTGAGGTGGCTGTGGCTCTGATCGGAAGCGATGCAAGGCGCCCGTTCCGCCGCAGTGCGAGCACTGCAAGGGACGGGCAACACCGCAGCGCTCCGACCAGAGCCACAGACGCCCACAATTTATTCCGATGGGGTACTTAGCTCGCAGCGTCCGGTTCGGGCGCGGTACAGCACGAGTTGGCCCGACTGGAGGAGGCCGCGTTGGTGACGGTGACCCGGATCGGCAACTGCTCCCTGGTGTTCCGGTGACTGGAACACGCGCTGGGCTGGGCGCCGCGCGCTGGATGCAGTCGACGATGTCGCCCATGGTCTGGCCGGCGTCGTTGACCGGTTGCGAGGCGGCCCCGCGTTGGCCACCGAATCGGCGTCAATTCCTTGATTTCCTTGGCCGCCGAGGCCGAGCGGTGCGCCAGGTTGCGCACCTGCGGGGATAGAAGCAGTCTCATGTTTGATTTCAAGCACGGACAACGGAAATCCTTCTTGCAATCTTCTATAATTTGCGGATACTGCAATAGTTAAAAGTAAAAAAACGCACGGAGTAAAGCATGTTCATCGAAACGATAGACCACGCGACCTTGAGCAAGCTGGCCGAGGCCGGCGTCGTGCGCAGCGCGCATGTGGTCGGACACGCGGGCGGCTGGGGCGTTCTGGTGAAGTACGGTACGACCGAGCGGGCCCTGGCAGCGCAGCGCAGTCATCAGGTGCGCATCTTCCGCAAGCTCGAAACGCTGGTCGAATACCTGAAAGGGGTAGGCATTCCGCGCTTCGAGGTGGACGCCGTGAACTACGACCGGAACAGCCTCACGGCCACCAAGCGTCCGGACCGGGCCGCTGCGATGAAGGACGCGCACGTCGCTGCCGCCTACACGAAGTGGCTCAAGGCAGAGGTGCAGGAGGCGCTTGACGACACCAGCCCGACCATCCCGCACGACGAAGCCATGCGCCGGGTGCGCGCCGCGATCAAGTCCGCATAAGGGGTGCGCGTGCACCTCATCCACTGGAAAAAACAAGCCATTAACGATCTGATCAAGATCGGCCAGTACATCGCCAAGGACAGCCCGGCCAATGCAGGGAAGATGATTGACCTCATCGAGGAGAAGGTGAAACCGCTCGCCGCGCATCCCCGCATCGGCCACACCGGCCGCAAGCGCGGCACCTACGAATTGGTGGCGCACGAAAACTATGTCGTGATCTACCGCGTGCTGGCCAAGCGGATCGAAATCCTGCGCGTCAAGCACACGGCGCAGCAGTGGCCGCCTGTGTAGAAAAGGCCGGCGGCCCCTTTTCCGAATTCAGTGTTTTCCCCGTAACGGGCTAACTGTTGCAGCAAGCCCGTACGTTGGAACATTCAGCAGAACTCCTTAAGGCGCGACGCACGCATTCGGTCGCCGGCCGGCGCGAGGCGTACGCTTAAAACTCTTCCCATTCGCTGCCGGCGTCGGCGCTGGCCCGTTTCGGCGTGGCGCGTGCTGGCGCGGCCGATACCCGCGGCGCGGCGAGGGGACGCCGGACCGCGGCCAGCGGCGCGCCGCGGCGCGCGCCGACCTCCAACGCGCCGGCGTCCGCGCCGGTGTCGAAGAAGCCGACCACCGAGGCCAGGTTGGCGGCCTGTTCCTGCATGCTTTGCGAGGCGGCGGCCGCCTCT
>JANXSQ010000172.1 GCA_025356595.1 Janthinobacterium sp.
GGATGTGGCACTGTGACGTGACCCGGGTGATCTGGGTGCGTGTAAACGTGATGCGAGCCTTTGACGCTTCTCAGCACCCAGCCCGCTTTCAGCATTTTTTTTAATCAGTTCGCCACCAGTCATCGTGTGTATTATGCACACGAAAATTAACTTAAGTAACTGCCACCGATAGTACGAACAGCGTCCTTGAAAGAACGCAATGGCAAACGCTCATCTCGGCAAATACAACAACCAATACACCAGCAGCAGGTTAAAAAGCACG
Source organism: Janthinobacterium sp. (assembly GCA_025356595.1). Lineage (GTDB taxonomy): Bacteria > Pseudomonadota > Gammaproteobacteria > Burkholderiales > Burkholderiaceae_D > Janthinobacterium. The sequence continues at coordinate 263 of JANXSQ010000172.1, forward strand.
CTCACACTCAGTGCCAGCTTCCACAGCACGGTGTCGTCGCGCTGCATCAGCGCGTTGGTACCGGGGGCACTCAAGGGACGTGACGCGCCGCGTTCCAGCGCCAGCAGCAGCTCTTCTGCGGTCTCAAAGCGCTGCTTTTTGTCGCGTGCTACAGCTTTTAACACGACGTTGTCCAGCCAAATCGGCACCTCAGGGTTGTGGCGGCTGGGTGCCACTGCGTCGCGGTAGTAGCGGCCAACCTGGTAGGGCAGCACATCCCCATAGGGCAGCTTGCCGGTTAGCAGCTGGTACATCGTCACGCCCAGGGCAAACAGATCGCTTTGCGCATCAGGCAGCTCGGGCGCAACGTCGCCGGAATTGACCCGAGTGCTGAAGCCCCACTGCTCCGGGTTGATGTAGCTGGGTGTGCCTGCATGCAACGTTCGCAGCGCTTCTGGCTCACGGCCAGACAGTGCCACGCCCAGATCCAGCACGCGCAGCACCCCGTCTTCGCCCTGGTGCAAATTGGCGGGCTTGATGTCGCGGTGCATCACGTTTTGCCGATGCAGCTTGCCCAGTGCTTTGGCCACTTGCACCGCAACATTGACAGCTTGCGGCGCGGTGAATCTGAGCCTCGCGTCCAGCTGCTGCTGCAGCGTCTCGCCGGCGTGCCAGTCGTACAGCAGATAAAAGGCACTGGGCGACAAACCATTGGGCAGCTTGTCGTAAATATTGACAAAGTATGGCGCCGCGCTAGACGACTGAACGCGCTTTGCCAGCCACGCCTCATGCGCCAGCATGGCACGCTCTTCGGGGTCATGCGCGCGTGCGGGGTGCAGTGTTTTGAGGGCGTAGAGTTTTTGGCTCCCCACATCCCGGAGTTGATACAGCACATTGATCCCGTTGTCAGCCACAGGCGCTGTGATGGCCATGTCGTCAACCACATCACCTACTTTGAATCGGGCCGGGATGGGCAGCACCTGCGCATGCCGGTTTTCATCTCGCAAGCTTGCGTCCAGCAGGCCCTGCACACGCACCACCAGTGCGGTGGCGTTGTCGTGCGTTCCGGCGGCCAGCGCTGCGTCGACCAGCTGCTGGCAAAGGGTTTGCGCATCTGCGCTGAGTTCAGCCGCTTTTTGGGTGGCCACCAACGCTGCAATCTGTTTGTTGCCCAAGGCGTTGTGTACGCCATCCGTCAACAGGATGAACACATCGCCCACCAGCAGGTCGCCTTGCAGATAGTCCACCACCAGTGTGCCTTCAGCACCCACGCAGCGCAGCAGCTGATGTCGCAGGTCCGGGTGATCGACCACGTGGTCGGTGGTGAGCTGGCTCAGGAAGCCGCCTCGCAGCAGGTAGGCCCGCGTGTCACCCACATGCGCCAGCGCGTATGACTGCCCGCGCAGCACCACAGCAGTCAGCGTGGTCAGTCCCAGCACCGGGTGCCTGCGGCGATTGACACCAGCCAGCCAGGCGTTTTGCGCGCCAATGATGCGGTCCAGCGCCACCGTGGTGTCCCAGGTTTCAGGTGTGCCGTAATAATCAGATACCAGGCTGGTCACTGTGGTTTGCGCGGCTTCACGGCCCATGCCGCCTGTGCTGACGCCATCGGCAATGGCCACGATGGAGCCCATGGCTTCTTGCCCTGGCTCGGGCAGCATGGCCGCACAAAAGTCTTCATTGGTGTGTTTGCGGCCCGCCAGCGAGACAAAGCCAATGTCGATTTCAAATGCCATGCACCAATGTATGCAATATTTGCGCCCGGCTTTGGTGCAATGCAGCAAACATCACATTTCAGGCTGGCAGTGCTGCCCGTTGGGGCGAGCCTTGGCACTGTACTTGCATACCCACAGTGCATGGCAGGCAGTTCATGATCCGGAGTATTTAATGGCGGGTGATTTCAAGACATTTTTAAAATCTGGCCACTGGCCCACGTTACTGGCAGCCTTTTTGTATTTTGATTTTTGTTTTGCCATCTGGGTGCTGAACGGCGCCATGGCTCCCTTCATCAGCGAAACGTTCAATCTGACAGCTGCGCAAAAGGGCTTCATGATTTCAGTGCCCATTTTGGCCGGCGCTTTCATGCGCTTTCCGCTGGGTGTGCTGGCGCAGTACGTTGGCCGCAAAAACGCCGCCATGGTCGAGATGACGCTGATTATTTTTGCGCTGATTTACGGCTATGTTTTTGTCAATACCTACAGCGAGGTGCTAGCGATGGGCGTGCTGCTGGGTATTGCCGGTGCCAGCTTTGGCGTGGCGCTCAGTTTGGGGTCAGGCTGGTTTCCGCCCAAGCACAAGGGCCTGGCGATGGGGCTGGCTGGGGCTGGCAATTCAGGCACCGTGCTGGCGGTTCTGTTTGCGCCGCCGCTGGCAGCTGCCTACGGCTGGTCAACGGTATACGGCCTGGCTGCCTGCACCATGCTGCTGCCAATGTTGGTGATGTGGATCATTGCCAAAGAGCCACCTGACCGCGAACACCAGAGCTTTCGCCAGCACACGGCTTGCCTGTTTGAAAAAGACGGCTGGTCGTTCAGCCTGATTTATGTGGTGACATTTGGCGGTTTTATTGGGCTGGCGAGCTTTTTGCCAACCTATTTTTACGACCAGTTCAAGGTGACAAAAATTGAAGCGGGCCAGTTGACGATGCTGGCTACCTTGATGGGCTCTGCCCTGCGGGTGGTGGGTGGCTATATTTCTGACCGCGTGGGCGGCATCAACACGCTAAGCGGTGTGCTGGTTCTGGTGTCTGCCACGCTGGTGCTGTGCGGTATGGCTGGGCAGTCGCTGGTAGTCACCACGCTGCTTTTTATGTTGTGTTTTGCTGCACTGGGGGCGGGCAATGGCGCGCTGTTTCAGCTGGTGCCGCTGCGCTGGCCTGTGACAACAGCCGTGGCGGGCTCCATGATTGGGGAAATTGGTGCTTTGGGTGGCGGTTTTATTCCCAATCTGATGGGCCAGTCAAAGCAGCACCTGGGCACTTATTTATGGGGCTTTGTGGCGTTTGCTGCTGTAGCAGTCGGCATGCTGCTGATGCTGCGTGTGGTGCAAATCAGGTGGACACGAACCTGGGCTGAGCGTGGTGGGCTGGCACGGACCTAGCGCAGAGCCAAACCTCGGGCAAGTTGGCATAAAGCTTGCTCTGTTCTGGGTATCAACGATACGAAATCAAGCATGAAAAAGTCAAAACTGGTGTTGGTCGGCAATGGCATGGCAGGTGTGCGCACCCTTGAAGAACTGCTGAAAGTGGCACCTGAGCTTTATGACATCACCGTTTTTGGTGCTGAACCCCACCCCAACTACAACCGCATTTTGTTAAGCCCTGTACTGGCAGGCGAGCAGACGCTGGACGAAATCGTTTTAAACAGCTGGGACTGGTACAAAGAAAACAACATCACCCTGCATGCGGGTAAAAAAGTCATTGAAGTTGACCGCATCAAGCGCATCGTGCGTGCTGATGATGGAACTGAAGTCGAATAC
>JANXSQ010000206.1 GCA_025356595.1 Janthinobacterium sp.
CGGCGAAGCAGCGCCGCCCGGCCAGGCCGGCCGCCGCGAAGGCGGCGACGCTGCTCAGCGGCCCCGGCGCCGCCAGCAGCAGGGCCGCCGTCGCCAGCGCCAGCGCGGCCTCGCGCCAGTCGCTGACGCTGGCGCGCACCATGCGCCAGGCCGACGCCAGGATGATGGCGGCCACCGCCGGCGTCACGGCCATGAAGATCTTCTCGAGGGCGGCCGGCCGGCCGGCGCGGAAGTACACGGCGCTCAGCGCCAGCATAAAGAGGAAGGCCGGCGCCACGGCGGCCAGCACGCAGACGGCGGCGCCGGCGCCGCCGCGCAGGCGGTAGCCGACGTAGGCGACCAGGTTGACGGCCAGCGGCCCGGGCAGCACCGAGGCCAGCGTCAGGCCGTCCAACAACTCCTGCTCGCCGAGCAGGCGGCGCCGCTCGACGACGGCCGTGCGCGTGACGCTGACCATGGTCATGAAACCGCCGAAACTGGCGCAACCCACGCGCAGGAACATCCAGGCCAGCAGCGCCAGCGGCGCGCCGGCGGCGCCGCGCGGCGCCGCCCTAACATGCATGGCCGCCCGCGCCGGCGGCGAAGTAGGCCGAGAAGGCCGCCACGAAATGCTCGAGCTGGGCGGCCGGCAGGCTGGTGATGCCGGCGGCGGCGCGCCGCCCTCCGCCGCCGCGGAAGCGTTCGCACAGCGCGCAGGCGGGAAGCTGCGCCGGCTCGCCCGAGCGCACGCTGACCAGATAGCTGCCGTCGCGGTTCTCGCTCAGCACGGCGCAGGACAGCGCGCGCCGCGCCGCGATCAATTCATTGGCGAGGATGCCCGAGACGCGCCGCGCCCAGGGCGCCGCCGGCAGCAGGAAGACCGCGCCGCCGGGCGTGCGCCACCGCGGCTGCAGGCCGGCCATGCGCGCCCGGTCGGCGTGGTAGCCCTCAAGCAGGGCGCGGTACTGCGGCGCGCCGGCGATGAAAGCGAGCGGATCGGCGTAGGCCTGCACGGCGCGGTACAGCGCCTCCGGCTCCATATGCAGGTCCGCCAGTTGTTCGCCGTAGGCGTTGTAGTTGAGGACGCTGCCGAGCTCCCGCAGCGCCAGCACCTCGGCCTCGGCCAGCCCCAGTTGCGCGGCCAGCGCGCGGCCGGCCGCATCCAGATTGTCGCCGAAGGCGCCCACCGCCGCCCAGGCGCGGAAACGCCCGCCCAGGTGGCGGTCGACCAGGATGCTGCTGCAGACCTGCGCGTCGTCGTCCCAGAAAAAATCCAGGCGCGGATGGCTGAAGGCCAGGCTTGCCGAATGGTGGTCGAAATAGGCGACGCGCCCGCCGGCGTCGAGGATGCGCTTGAGCGGCGCGGCGTTGCAGTCGAGGGAGATGTCGAGCACCGTCACGTCCAGGGCGGCGCCGGCGGGCAGGCGTTCGAGCAGGGCGATGTCGCGCTTGACGCCGGTGAGCAAGCGCGCCCGCTTCGGCTCGGCCAGGCGCAACTGGTGCAGCGCGCAGATGCCGTCGGCGTCGCCGTTGAAGACGTCGAAGACGGCGTCCGGTAAGGCCTCCGGCAAGGTGCGCGGTCCGGCGTCCGGGCCGCTTGCGGCCGGCTTCATTTTTTCTTGGTGCGAAAACGCAGCGCCAGGTGGCGGTACAGGGCGCTGGTCGCCTGCTCCAGCGTCAACTCGCCGGTGTCGAGCGCCAGGGCCGGCAGCAGCGGCACCTCATAGGGCGAGGAGATGCCGGTGAAGGCGGGGATTTCGCCGGCGCGCGCCTTGGCGTACAGGCCCTTCGGATCGCGCGCCTCGCACACCGCGCCTGGCGTGCTGACATACACCTCGATGAACTGCTCCGCGCCGATGATGGCGGCGGCCATCTCCCTATCCTCGCGGTAGGGCGAGATGAGGGCGGCGATGACCATCAGGCCGGCCTCGTTCATCATCTTCGCGACTTCAGCGGTGCGGCGGATGTTTTCCTTGCGGTCGGCCGGCGAAAAACCCAGGTCGCGGTTCAGGTGGTGGCGCAGATTGTCGCCGTCGAGGACATAGCTGGAGCGGCCCTCGTCGTGCAGCATCTTCTCCAGCGCGTAGGCGACGGTCGACTTGCCGGCGCCGCTCAAACCGGTCAGCCAGATCGTCGCCGGCGCGTGGCCGAAGTGGACGCTGCGCCGTTCCGCCGACACCTGGCCCTTGTGCCAGAAGGTGTGGGCGCGCGCCGGTTCGCTGCGATACGCCTTGACGCCCTCGGCGCGCGGCTGGTCGGCGATGGTTTCGGCCAACCCGGTCAATACATCGGTATCCATTGCATCTCCTTGTCCCGCGGGAAAATTGTACAACGCCGGGCACCTCAGAACTGCTCCCACTCGCCGTCGCTGGCGGCGTTGACGACCTTGCGCGGCGCCGGCTTGGCCGCCGGGCGGACCAGCGGCAGGCGCGCCTGCGGCGCGCGCGCCTTGATGGGCACGGCCGCCTTGCGCGGCGCGGCGCGCGCCTCGACGGCCGGCGCCGCGTGCTCGGCGCTGAGGCGGAACACGCTCACCACCTCGGCCAGGTCGGCGGTCTGGTCCTGCAGCGAGGCGGCGGCGGCGGCGGCCTCCTCCACCAGCGCGGCGTTCTGCTGGGTCACATTGTCCATTTGGATGACCGCCTGGTTGATCTGCTCGATGCCCGAGGTCTGCTCCTGGCTGGCGCAGGTGATCTCGCTCATGATATCGGTGACGCGCTTCACGCTGGCGACGATTTCATCCATGGTCGCGCCGGCCTGGTCGACCAGCTTGGCGCCGGAATCGACCTGCTGCACCGAATCGTCGATCAGCGTCTTGATCTCCTTGGCGGCGGCGGCCGAGCGCTGCGCCAGGTTGCGCACCTCGCTGGCGACGACCGCGAAGCCCCTGCCCTGCTCGCCGGCGCGGGCCGCTTCCACCGCCGCGTTCAGGGCCAGGATGTTGGTCTGGAAGGCGATGCCGTCGATGACGCCGATGATGTCGACGATCTTGATCGAGGAGGCGTTGATGGAACCCATCGTGTCGACCACCTTGGCCACCACGGCGCCGCCCTTGACGGCCACTTCCGAGGCCGACTGCGCCAGCACGTTGGCCTGCCGGGCGTTGTCAGCGTTCTGCTTGACGGTCGAGGTCAGCTCCTCCAGCGAGGAGGCGGTTTCCTCCAGCGAGCTGGCCTGCTGTTCGGTGCGCGAGGACAGGTCGAGGTTGCCCGAGGCGATCTGGTGCGAGGCGGTGGCGATGGTCGAGGTGCTGGCGTGCACCTGGCCGACGATAACCGAGAGGCTGTCGCGCATCGCCTTCATCGCGAACATCAGACTGCCGCTGTCGCCGGCGCGGGTGCGGATGGCCACCGTCAGGTCGCCGGCGGCGATCTTGCCGGCCACTTCGGCCGCGTAGTCCGGCTCGCCGCCCAACTGTTTCACCAGGCCGCGGGTGATCAACAGCGCCGCGGCGATGCTCACCAGCAGGGCCAGGCCGCCGAAGCCCAGCATCAGCGAACGCGCGCCCACATAGGCCGTTTCGGCGGCGGCGGCCGCTTCGCCGCTCTGTTTTTCCTCGATCGCGCTCAACTCGCGCAGCAATTCCCACCATTTCTTTTGCACGGGGCGGAACTCGAAGCGCAGCATTTTGTAGGCCTCGTCGCCCTTCTTCGCCAGCCCCAGCTCGGTGGCCTTGGCGATGAAGGGCGCCGCCAGCAGCGACTGCTGCCTGATCTGCGCGAGCAGGGCGATCTCCTCCGGCGCCGTGCCGGCCAGATTGGCGAACATCTGCCCCAGCTTGCTCTGCGCCTCCTCGTATTTCTTGGCCTGCGCCTCGATGCGCTTGACCTCGATCTGGATCTCCGCCTCTTCGCTCAGCAGTATCAGATTGCGCAGCGCCAGGGCGCGCTCGGTGATCGTCAAATCCATCGTCGCGGCCAGCTTGGTTTCGACGTTGTTGACCTTGATGATCTCGTCCATCCGGTCGCGCATGGCGCCCATGCGGTTGATGCCCAGCCCGGTCACGACGGCCAGCAAGGTGGCCACCAGGCCGAAACCGATGCCCAGACGCGTGGCCACTTTCATGTGTGCGATATTCATGTATTTCCCCAATTACAACTGGTCGGTCGGCTCTGTGCATGGCCCATGCACATCTGTTGGCAATACATCTATTAGTGACATTCCATAAACGCCGAAAAGTGGCTATCGAAACTGAAGCCGACCGGGGCCGCCTTCTGTCTGAATCCGCTTGTTATTTGATATGCATCGCACAAAAATGCCGGTTCGCCAGCCGCGGCGGCGAATTGTGTCAAGGACACGGCCTATTAGAGGCAAAATGGAATATTGCCGGAACAATCAATGATCAAACGCGCCATGAAATTAGTTTTATCGCAATATAATTATTAAATTTCAGGCTCGGCAAATTTCTTGTGGGAATCAATTTGCACAACCATTCTGCCTTATATTTTTGGCGCCAATAGTCACCAATAGTAACGGGTGCCACAAAGCAACATATGCTGTTTTGCGCCGTAACAAACATCGATGGATGGGCGCCAAGGCGCGCGCGCTATCCCGCTTGCGAGCGCGCGTGCTGGACATGGGAAAAGGCTGATGGGGGCGGCGACGCCGGGCGCGCCGCGCGGCGTCGGAAAAACGCGCCAAGGGCCGAGCGGCGGGCGCCAGCGACTATCGGAATGAAAGCAGGTTGGCCCGCGCGCCGCGCGGTGGGCATGGTTTGCGCGGGCCGGGCCGGCGGGACGCAGACCGGCCCGGCCCGGCCCGGCAGGCTCAGATGCTCACGCCGTCTCTTCGACGCGCGTCTCGACCAGCAGCTTCTTGATCTCCGGCACGCAGGAACCACAGTTGCCGCCCGCCTTCAGGCAGGCCGTCACCTCACCCACGCTTTTCAGGTCGCGGCTGCGGATGGCCTCGCAAATGGTGTTGCGGCCGACGCCGAAGCAGGAGCAGACGGTGGGCCCGGCGTCGGCGCCCTTCTCGATCGGCTGGCCCAGCAACAGGCCGACGCGGTCGATGTCGCTCAATTGCTCGTGGCCGAACAAGCTGGCCAGCCAGGCGCGCGAGGGCAGGTCCGGCCGCGGCGACAGGAAGATGCATTGCTCGACGCGGCCGTCGACCAGGTGCACGGCGCGGTACACGCCGGCGCTGCGGTCCTCGTACTCGAGCCAGTCGGCCTGCTCGTCGGCGACGGCCAGCAGGCTGCGGCCCCAGGCGCTGAAGTCGGCGACAACGTTGCGCCCGGCCAGCTCGTAGCGGGCGAACTGGCGTCCCTGGATGCGCGTCCAGTGCGCCACCGCGTCCAGATTGAGCTCACTGCGGCTGAGGATGAAACCGTGCCAGGAGACGCGGAACTGCTCGACGCGCACCGGCGTGTGCTTGAATTCCGGCTCGCCCGAGAGCGGATCGACGACCGGGTTGACCAGCGTGCCGACGCGCGCGTCGGAGGCGCTGGCGCCGCTCCAGTGGATGGGCACGAAGATGTCGCCGCGGGCGATGCCGCCGCCGTGCTGCACGCGCGCCACCATCGCGCCCCACTGCGTCGAGACGCGAGCCAGCTCGCCCTCGCGCACGCCGTACAGCAGGGCGTCCTGCGGGTGGATGTCGACGAAGGATTCGGGCGCGTGGTCGGCCAGCTTGGGCGACTTGCCGGTGCGCGTCATGGTGTGCCACTGGTCGCGCATGCGCCCGGTGTTCAGGGTCAGCGGATACTCCAGGTCGGGCAGATAGGCCGGCGCGCGCGGCGCCGTGGCGATGAAACGCGCCCGTCCGTCGGGGTGGGCGTAGCGCCCTTCGCCGAACAGGCGCGCCCTGCCTTCCAGGCGGCCCGGGGCCGGGCGCGCCAGCGGCCACTGGATCGGCTCCAGTTGGTCGTACTGGCGCTTGTCCATGCCGGCCAGCGCGGCGATGTCGAAGACGCGCAGACTGCCGGCGGCGTCGTTGCGGAAGCCGCTCAGGCGCGCGTGCTCGTCGAAGATTTCATGCACGCCGGCGAAATCGAAACCACTGAAACCCATGCGCCGCGCCACCTGGCACAGGATCAGCCAGTCGGGACGCGCCGCGCCCGGCGCCGCCAGGAAGCCGCGCTGGCGCGCAATGCGCCGCTCGGAATTGGTCACCGTGCCGTCCTTTTCGCCCCAGCCCAGGGCCGGCAGCAGCACGTGGGCGAAGGCGTTGGTGTCGGTGTTTTCGGTGATGTCGGAGACCACCACCATCTGGCATTTTTCCAGCGCGCGCTGCACCTGGTGCGCGTCCGGCATGCTGACCAGGGGATTGGTGGCGATGATCCAGACGGCCTTGATCTTGCCCTCCTCGATGGCGCGGAACAACTCGACCGCCTTCGGGCCCGGCCTGGCGGCGATGGACGGCGAGTCCCAGAAGGTCTGCACGGCGTCGCGGTGGGCCGCATTGTCCAGGTCCATGTGCGCGGCCAGCATGTTGGCCAGGCCGCCCACTTCGCGCCCGCCCATCGCGTTCGGCTGGCCGGTGAGCGAGAACGGCCCCATGCCGGCGCGGCCGATGCGCCCCGTCAGCAGGTGGCAGTTGATGATGCTGTTGACCTTGTCGGTGCCGGCCGAGGACTGGTTGACGCCCTGCGAAAAGGCGCTGACCACCTTCTCCGTGGCGGCGAAGGCGGCGTAGAACTCGAGCAGATCCTTGGGATCGATGCGGCAGATCGCGGCCACCGCCAGCGGGTCGGCGCAATCGACGCGGGCGGCCGCCAGCGCCGCGTCCAGGCCGTTGGTGTGCGCCGCGACGAAGGCGGCGTCGACCTTGCCGTGCAGCGCCAGGTAGCACAGCAGGCCGTTGAAGAGCCAGACGTCGGTGCCCGGCTTGACGGGCAGGTGCAGGTCGGCCTGTTCGCAGGTGGCGGTGCGGCGCGGGTCGATCACCACCAGCTTCATGTGCGGACGGGCCTCCTTGGCGCGGGCGATGCGCTGGAACAGGATGGGATGGCACCAGGCCGTGTTGGAGCCGACCAGCACCACCATGTCGGCCAGTTCCAGGTCCTCGTAGCAGCCCGGCACCAGGTCTTCGCCGAAGGCGCGCTTGTGGCCGGCCACGGCCGAGGACATGCACAGGCGCGAATTGGTGTCGATGTTGGCGCTGCCGATGTAACCCTTCATGAGCTTGTTGGCGACGTAGTAATCCTCGGTGAGCATCTGGCCCGAGACGTACAGCGCCACCGATTCCGGGCCGTGCTCGGCGATGATGTCGCGCCAGCCGCCGGCCACCTTGTCGAGCGCCTCGTCCCACGACACCTGGCGCAGCGCGCCGTTTTCGCGCAGCTTGGGCTGCAGCAGGCGCCCCTCCAGGCCGAGGGTTTCGCCCAGCGCCGAGCCCTTCACGCACAGGCGCCCGGCGTTGGCCGGGTGGCCGGCGTCGCCGGCGATGGCGATGCTGCCGTCCGGCAGCGGCGTCGCCTGCACGCCGCAGCCGACGCCGCAATAGGGACAGGTGCTGCGCACGGCGAGGGGGATGGGGGCAAGGTTCACGATGGTTTCCTGGTCAGGCCGCCAAGCCGCAGAGCGTCTTGCCGAACAATAAATGGTTGCGCATGGCGGAAATATCGGTGCGGCTCTGGATCAGGTCGAAGTACCACGGGCCGTCCGCGACGTCGCCGTACAGCACGGCGCCGGCCAACTGGCGGCCCTTCAGCACCAAGCGCTTGTAGACGCCGCGGCGCGGGTCGCGCAGCACCAGGTCCTCGCTGTCCGGACCGCCGATGAAATCGCCCACCGAATACAAGTCTACTCCTGTCACCTTCAGCTTGGTCGGCGTGGCTTGCTGCACGTAGCGGCGGTGGCCGGCGCCGGCCAGGTGGGCGCCGCAGACGCGCGCCTGGTCCCAGATCGGCGCCACCAGGCCGAAGGTGGCGCTGCGGTGCTGCACGCATTCGCCCACCGAGTAGATGCGCGGGTCGTAGGTTTGCAGGGTGTCGTCGACGACGATGGCGCGCTCGCAATGCAGGCCGGCCTGCTGTGCCAGCGCGATGTTCGGACGCACGCCGGCGGCCATCACGACCAGGTCGGCCGGGATCTCGGCGCCGTCCTTGAAGCGCACCGCCGTGACGCGCCGCGGACCGACGATTTCGGCCGTGTGGGCGTCGAGCATGAAGCGCAGGCCCTTGCGCTCCAGCGCCGCCTTCAGCAACTGCGAGGCGGGCTTGTCGAGCTGCTGGTTCATCAGGCTGTCGGTGACGTGCACCACCGTCACGTCCATGCCCTGACGCAGCAGGCCGTTGGCCGCCTCAAGGCCGAGCAGGCCGCCGCCGATGACCACCGCGTGGCGGTGGTTGCGCGCCGCCTCGAGCATGGTTTCCACGTCCTGGATGTCGCGGAAGGCGATCACGCCCTCCAGTTCGTGGCCCGGCACGGGAATGATGAAGGGCTTCGAGCCGGTCGCCAGCAGCAGGCGGTCGTAGTGCACCTGCAGGCCGGAGCGGGCGCGCACGATGCGGCGGCGCCGGTCGATGTGCTCGACCGGGTCGCCGGCGTGCAGCGTGATGCCGTGCTCCACATACCATGCGCGCGTGTTGAGCATGATGTCGTCGACGCTCTTCTCGCCGGCCAGCAGGGGCGAGAGCAGGATGCGGTTGTAGTTGCCGTGCGGTTCGGCGCCGAAGACGGTGATGTCGTACAGGTCGGGCGCCAGCTTTTGCAGCTCCTCGACGGTGCGCATGCCGGCCATGCCGTTGCCGACCACGACCAGCGAGGGCCGCGCCGCGCGCGCGTTCACGCGCCCACCCACACCCGGCCGCCTTCGATGCGGGCCGGATAGGTGGCCACCGAATGCTCGGGCGCCTCCAGGCATTCGCCCGTCTGCAGGTCGAAGTGCTGCTTGTAGATGGGCGAGGCGACGACGATGCGCTCGCCCAGGCTGCCCACCAGGCCGCGCGAGAGCACGGCGGCGGCGGCGTTCGGGTCGTAGTTGCCGATGGCGAAAACGCGCGCGCTGCCGTCGTCCACATGGAACACGGCCACTTGCTGGCCGTTCAACAGCGCGCACACGCCGGTGTTGGGCACGATGTCGCTCAGGGCGCAGACGGCGGTCCATTGCTCGGTTTGAAGGTCGCGTTGCATGCTGGTCTCCCGTGTATCAATAATCGTTGCGAATGTCGTGACCGGATGGCGCCGCGCCGGCGCCGGCGCCATGCCGGGCGAGCTCGCCCGGCGGCCCGCCTCTGGCTTGAATGCAAGTTTCATGCCGCCGCCGCGACGATGGGGATGACGAGGCCGCGGCGCTCTTCCGGCGTGGCCGGACGGATCTGCCCGCGTTCCTCCATGAAGACCACGTTCTGGTCGCCCTGCTCGCTGTTGACGAAGTGGCGGAAGCGCTTGCGCGTTTCCGGATCTTCGACGGCGGCCTTCCACTCGCAGGCGTAGGTGTCGACGACGTGCTGCATGTCCGCCTCCAGCTCGGCGGCGATGTTGAGTTTGTCGCCGATGACGACCTCCTTCAGGTAGTCCAGGCCGCCCTCGAGGTTGTCGCGCCAGACGCTGGTGCGCTGCAGGCGGTCGGCGGTGCGCACGTAGAACATCAGGAAGCGGTCGATGTAGCGCACCAGGGTGGCCTGGTCGAGGTCCGCCGCCAGCAGTTCGGCGTGGCGCGGCTTCATGCCGCCGTTGCCGCAGACGTAGAGGTTCCAGCCCTTTTCGGTGGCGATCAGGCCGATGTCCTTGCCCTGCGCCTCGGCGCATTCGCGCGTGCAGCCGGAGACGCCGAACTTGATCTTGTGCGGCGTGCGCAAGCCCTTGTAGCGGTTTTCCAGCTCGATCGCCAGGCCCACGCTGTCGGCCACGCCGTAGCGGCACCAGGTCGAGCCGACGCAGGATTTGACGGTGCGCAGCGATTTACCGTAGGCGTGGCCGGACTCGAAGCCGGCCGCGATCAGCTCCTCCCAGATCAGCGGCAGTTGCTCGACGCGGGCGCCGAACAGGTCGACGCGCTGGCCGCCGGTGATCTTGGTGTACAGGCCGTACTTCTTGGCCACCGTGCCGACCGCGATCAGGCCGTCGGCCGTGACCTCGCCGCCGGCCATGCGCGGCACCACGGAATAGGTGCCGTCCTTCTGGATGTTGCCGAGGAAGTAGTCGTTGGTGTCCTGCAGGCTGGCGTGCTCCTTCTTGAGCACGAAGTCGTTCCAGCACGAGGCCAGCACGCTGGCGGCGACCGGCTTGCAGATCTCGCAGCCGAGGCCCTTGCCGTGCTGCGCCAGCAGCGCGCCGAAACTGGTGATCTTGCCGACCTTGACCAGGTGGTACAGCTCCTGGCGGGAAAAGGCGAAATGCTCGCAGACGTGGTTATTAACGTCCATGCCGAGCTTCTTCATCTCCGCCTTCATGATCTGCGTCACCAGCGGCACGCAGCCGCCGCAGGCCGTGCCGGCCTTGGTGCAGGTCTTCAGCGCGCCGATCGAGGTGGCGCCGCCGCCCACGGCCGCGCACAGCGCGCCCTTGCTGACGTCGTTGCAGGAGCAGATCTGCGCGCCTTCCGGCAAGGCGTCCACGCCCAAGCCAGGGCGGGCCTTGCCGTCCGACTGCGGCAGGATGAGGAATTCCGGCGATTCCGGCAGCTCGATCCTGTTCAACATCATCTGCAGCAGGGTGCCGTACTCGCTGGCGTCGCCGACCATCACGCCGCCGAGCAGGAACTTGCCGCACTCGGAGACGACGATCTTCTTGTAGATCTGCTTGCGCTCGTCGGTGAACTGGTAGGAGCGGCTGCCCGCCGTGGTGGCGTGCGAATCGCCCATGCTGGCCACGTCGACGCCCATCAGTTTCAGCTTGGTGCTCATGTCGGCGCCGGTGAAGGCGCCCTGCTCGCCGAGCAGATGGCGGGCGGCGATGCGCGCCATCTCGTAGCCCGGCGCGACCAGGCCGAAGATCTGCCCGCCCCACAGCGCGCATTCGCCGATGGCGTAGACGTCCGGATCGGAAGTCAGGCAGCTGTCGTCGATGGCGATGCCGCCGCGCGGCCCCACCGTCAGGCCGCTGGCGCGGGCCAGCTCGTCGCGCGGCCGGATGCCGGCCGAGAAGACGATCATGTCGGTGTCCAGATGGCTGCCGTCGGCGAACCGCATGCGGTGCGTGCCGTCCACGCCGTCGACGATCTCCAGGGTGTTCTTTTGCGTGTGCACGGTCACGCCGAGTTGCTCGATCTTGCGGCGCAGCACGCGCGCGCCGCCCTCGTCGACCTGCACCGCCATCAGGCGCGGGGCGAATTCGACCACGTGGGTGGCCAGCTTCATGTCGCGCAGCGCCTTCGCGCACTCCAGGCCCAGCAGGCCGCCGCCGATGACGACGCCGCTCTTCGAGCGCTGGCCGCATTCCAGCATCGCCTCCAGGTCTTCGATGGTGCGGTAGACGAAGCAATCCTTGCGCTCCTTGCCCGGCAGCGGCGGCACGAAGGGATACGAGCCGGTGGCGATGACCAGCTTGTCGTAGGCCAGCACCTCGCCGCCGGCCACGGTGACGGTCTTGGCGACGCGGTCGATGGCGCCGGCCTTGGCGTTGAGCTTCAGAAGCACGTTGCCGCGCTCGAAGAAGCCGGGCGGCACCAGCGACAGTTCGTCGGCCGATTTGCCGGCGAAGAATTCGGACAGGTGCACGCGGTCGTAGGCGGGACGCGGCTCTTCGCACAGCACCGTCACCTCCAAGTGCGGGGCGCCGCTGTCGGCCAGGCGTTCGAGGAATTTGTGGCCCACCATGCCGTGGCCGATGACGATGATCTTCATGTTCTTGCTCCTTAAGCGGTGGCCAGCGCGGGCGCGCCGGACTTACTGAAACGCACGCCGATGGCGCACAGGGCGGAAACGATCACCAGCAGGCTGAGGATGCTCAGCGTCTGCTGGATGTTGCCCGTTCCCTTCATCAGGAAACCGGCCAGCACCGCGCCGACGTTGCCGCCGGCGCCGATGATGCCGGCCACGCCGCCCAGGGCCTTGCCGTCGATGAAGGGCACCAGCGCGTAGGTGGCGCCGCAAGCCATGTGGGTGAACAGGCCGAAGCACAGCATGGCGACGACGGCGAAGGCGACGCTGTCGGCGTGGGCGAACCACAGCAGGCCGAGGCCCTCGCCTATCATCATCACGAAGAGCAGCGTGACGCGGCTGTTCAGGCTGCCGCGCAGGGCCAGCTTGTCCGACATCCAGCCGCCCAGGGCGCGGGCGAACAGGGCCAGCAGGCCGAAGCTGCCGGCGGCCAGGCCGGCCGACTTCAGCGACAGGCCGAAATGGTCGACGTAGTAGACGGCGGCGATGTTGTGGATGAAGATCTCGATGCCGAAGCAGGCGCCGTAGGTGACGAACAGCAACCAGACGCGGTAGTTCGTGCTGGCGGCCTTGAAACTGTCCCAGCCGCCCTTCTTGCCGCCTTCGACGGCGATGCCGGCCGCGCGCATCTCACTGTAGTTGCCGTCCGGGCAGTCCTGGGTGAAGCGCCAGTAGACGCCGGCCATCACCAGCATCAGCACGCCCGGCACCAGCAGGGCGACGCGCCAGCCCAGCGACTCGCTCACGCCCAGCATCACCAGGGCGCCCAGCAGCAGAGGCATCAGCGCCTGCGCCGCGCCGCCGCCGGTGTTGCCCCAGCCGGCGGCGGCCGCGTTGGCCGTGCCGACCACCTTCGGGGCGAACATCACCGAGGTGTGGTACTGGGTGATGACGAAGCTGGCGCCGACGGCGCCGATGCCGAGGCGGAAGAACAGGAAGCTCTCGTAGCTCTGCGACAGCGCCACGCCCAGCACGGGGATGGCGCCCAGTGCGAGCAGGCAGGTGTAGGTCAGGCGCGGGCCGTAGCGGTCGCACATGGGACCGACCAGCAGCCGCACCACGATGGTGATGGCCACCGCCGCG
>JANXSQ010000212.1 GCA_025356595.1 Janthinobacterium sp.
GGCGGCGGTGCTGGCGGCCCACCAGCGCGCCACGATACAGCAGGCCTATCTGGCCAGCAAGGAGGCCGAGCTCAAGCATTATGTGGCGCTGGCGACACACTCGATCGCCCATCTCTACGAATCGGGCCGCCAGGACGCCGCCACGCTGGCCGAGGCGAAGCGCATCCTGGCCTCGCTCAGCTACGGCGACGACGGCTATTTCTTCATCTATGACTTGCGGGGCAACAGCCTGATGCATCCGCGCCAACCGGAGCTGGTCGGGCAGAACCTGTGGGAAATGAAGGACGCCGACGGCAGCCCGACCATCCAGCGCCTGCTGCAGAAGGCGCGCGGCGGCGGCGGCTTCGTGCGCTACAACTGGGTGAAACCGTCCAGCCGCCAGGCCGCGCCCAAGCTCGGCTACGTGATTCCGCTGCCGGCCTGGGGCTGGATGATGGGCACCGGCATCTATCTGGACGACGTGGACCGCGCCCTGGCCAAGATCGACACCCAGCAGTCCGGCAACATCGACAGCACCATGCTGTGGATCGCCGCCATCGCCATCCTCAGCGCGCTGCTGGTGGGCAGCTCCGGCCTGGCGCTGAACATCAGCGAGCTGCGCGTGGCCGACGCCAAGCTGAAGGCGCTGGCCCAGCGCGTCGTCGAGTCGCAGGAGGAGGAGCGGGCGCGTTTGTCGCGCGACCTGCACGACGGCATCAGCCAGTGGCTGGTCTCGATCAAGCTGCAGATCGAGGCCGGCATCATCCGCCTGGGCGGCGCCGCGGCGCAGCGCGAGCAGGCGCCGCCGACCTTCGAGCGCGCCGCCGAGCAGCTCAACAAGGTGCTCGGCGAGGTGCGCCGCATCTCGCACAATCTGCGCCCGGCCATCCTCGACGACCTGGGCCTGGCGGCGGCGCTGCAGCACCTGGCGCAGGAATTCTCCGAGAGCAGCGCGGCGCCGGCCAGCTTCCGCGCCGAGGGCGGCGGCGCCGGCCTGTCCGACGTCGCCAACACGGCGCTGTTCCGCATCGCCCAGGAGGCGTTGACGAACTGCGAACGGCACGCCGGCGCGGCCCACGTCGAGATCGTCCTGAGCGCGTCGCCGCGGCGCGTCGCCCTGCGCGTGGCCGACGACGGCGCCGGCTTCGACAGCGACGGCATCGCCCAGCATCCGCAGCGCGGCATCGGCCTGCGCAACATGGCCGAACGCATGGAGGCGATCGGCGGCGCGCTGCACATCACATCCTCCCCGGCCGGCACCGTGGTGCTGGCCAGCATAGACCTGGAGCGGACCGCATGAGCGCGACGATCAACATTCTGCTGGTGGACGACCATCCCCTGGTGCGCGACGGCCTGCGCGCGCGCCTGGAGGCGGTGGCGCATTTCCGCGTCGTCGCCGAGGCCGGTTCGGCCGACGAGGCGCTGCAGCAGGCGCGCCTGTGCGGCGTCGACCTGGTGCTGATGGACATCAACATGCGCGGCACCAACGGCATCGAGGCGACGGCCCTGTTCAAGGCCGCCTTCCCCGCCATCGCCGTGCTGATCCTGTCGATGCACGACAAGCTCGAATACGTCTCGCAGGCGATCCAGGCCGGCGCGCGCGGCTATGTGCTGAAGGACGCGCCGGGCAAGGACATCGTCGTCGCCATCGACACCGTGATGTCGGGCGGCATCTACTACAGCGCCGCGCTGGCCCGGCAACTGGCGCGCCCGCTGGCGCGCGAGGCCCAGTTGACGGCGCGCGAGCACCAGGTGCTGCAGCATATCGCGGCCGGCCAGTCGAACAAGCAGATCGCCCGCGCCCTTGACCTGAGCGTGCGCACCGTCGAGACGCACCGCCTGAACGTCAAGCGCAAGCTGGGCATCGAGGGGCAGGCCGAGCTGATCAAGTTCGCCGTCGAACACAGCGCCGGCCAGCGTTGAGCGCGGCAAACGGCGCCGCGCCGGCCGGAGTCGGCTGCGCCGGCGCGCAACACTTCGGGAATATCTTGGCAAATACCCTTCAAATATTGCCTAAATAAAAATGTTCCTATGGATAGATTCGGATAGAATGCTTGAGTTCGATTGAACGCCAGCCCCTGCCGTCGGGGCGCGGCGCGCTGTCGGGCCATGCGTGACCATACATTCCGTCCCACTAAACAGAGATGTCGATGACCGTGTCTGAATCAAGCCTGTTCCCCTTGGTGGGTCTGCAAGCCGTGGCGAACGCCCACAACGAGTGGGTGGCCGTGACGCTGCGGGTGGCGCCCGGCGAGGGCAAGGCCATCGCCGCCTTGACCAGCCTGCTCGGCGACCCCGCCGTGTTCGCGGCCCTGGCGCCGCTCGACTGCATCGTGCCGATCGACGATCCGCGCGCCCTGACGGCCTCGCTGCTGGAGCTGTTGCCGGCGCAGCGCATCCTGTTCAGCATCCCGGCCGCCATCTGCGCCGACAAGGCCGTGCAGCAAGCCTGCCTGGCGCTGAGCGACGAGGGCTACCGCTTCATCGCCGACGGCGCCGCCGGCATCGGCGCGGCGCGCTGCGGCGCGCGCGCCCTCGGCTTCGACGCCGCCGCGGCGCTGCCGCAAGCCTTCCAGCTGATGGCCTTGCCCGGTCCGCACCTGGCCTTCAACGTCGACAGCGGCGCGCGCCTGCGGGAATGCCGCGCGCTCGGCTTCGGCTGGTACAGCGGCGCCTACGCGCTGCAGAGCAGCCAGGAGAAGAGCGACGACGGCACCTCGCGCAAGCGCCTGCTGGCGCTGCTGGGCTTGCTGGCGCGGGACGCCGATTCGCGCGAACTGGAAACCCTGCTCAAGCAAGACCCGGCCCTGTCCTACCACCTGCTGAAACTGGTCAACTCGGCCGTCTTCGCCATCAGCACGCCGATCCACAATTTCAGCCAGGCCATCAACATGCTGGGCCGGCGCCAGTTGCAGCGCTGGTTGCAACTGCTGCTGTACGCGCGGCCCCAGGACGGCGCCGGCGCCAACGCGCTGTTGCCGCTGGCGGCGCTGCGCGCGGCGCAGATGGAAACGCTGTGCAAGATGGACGGCGGCGACCGCGACGCGCAGGACATCGCCTTCATGGTGGGCGTCTTCTCCCTGCTCGACGTCCTGCTGGGCATGCCGATGGACGACATCCTCGGCGCGCTGCAACTCGACCCCGCCATCGCGCTGGCGTTGCGCGAGCGCGCCGGCCCGCTGGGCGCCATGCTGGCGCTGTGCGAGCGCCACGCCGTCGTCGAAAGCGACCTGAGCGGCGTCGGCATCGATCCGGAAAGCTACTGGAGCGGCTTGTTGCAGGCCTACCAGTGGGCCATCCAGGTCAGCCGGAACCTGTAGCCGTGCTCGCCTATCCGGTGTCCGATTTCCTGGCCAGCAGCGCCGCCCTGTGCGACGCGGTGTTGCGCTTGCGCGGCGCCGCGCTGGCCGACGAGCTGGGGCGCATCGCCCGCGGCATCCTGTCCAGCCCGTACGCGCTGTACCTGCCGGGCGCCGAGGCCGTGGCCGCCGACGCCGACCCGGACGGCGACGGCAAGCGGCCCTGGCCCGAGGCGGCGGCCAGCCTGAGCCAGGAAATCTGCTACGAGCGCGAATACTTCGGCCGCTACATCGTGGCCGGCCGCGCCGTCTACGGCGAGACCGAGCGGCGCCACCTGGCCAGCCTGGCCGCGCTGACGGCCAGCGTGCTGCAGGTGCACGGCCTGGCGCAGCGCAGCAGCAAGGCCTACGTGAAGGTCGAGGCGCAGTTGCGCCAGCAGGCGCAAATCCTCGACCAGATCCACGAATCGGTGCTGACGATGGACCAGAACGGCTTCATCACCAGCTGGAACAAGGGCGCCGAACGGCTGTTCGGCTACAGCGAACCGGAAGCGCTGGGACAGAACATCCTCTTCCTCTACGCCGACGAGGACACCGCCTTCCACGACGCCTTCGTGGAACAGGGCGGGCGCCTGATGGAGGTGCGGCGGCGCAAGAAATCGGGCGAAGTCTTCTGGGCCAGCCTGTCGCTCTCGCCGCTGTACGACATGGAGGAGCGCGCCGTCGGCCTGATCGCCTACCTGAGCGACATCACCGAGCGCAAGCAGGCCGAAGAGCGCCTGCACCACCTGGCCTACTACGACGCCCTGACCGGCCTGCCCAACCGCACGCTGCTGACCAAGCTGGTCGACCAGGCCCTCTCCGTGGCCCAGCGCAGCAAGCTGCTCGGCTGTCTGCTGTTCATCGACCTGAACCGCTTCAAACTGATCAACGACACGCTGGGGCGGCGCGTCGGCGACGAACTGCTGCGGCAGATCTCGCTGCGCTTCCGCGCCGCGCTGCGCGACCAGGATCTGGTGGCGCGCCTGGGGGGCGACGAATTCGCCGTCGGCCTGTTCGACATCAGCCAGCACTTCGAGGCCAGCATGGTGGCGCACAAGCTGCAGGCGTCGCTGCTGGAACCGTTCCTGATCGAAGGCCACGACCTGCGCGTGGGCGCCAGCATCGGCATCAGCGTCTACCCGCAAGACGGCGGCGACGCCGAAACCCTGCTGCGCCTGGCCGACATCGCCATGTACCGCGCCAAGCAGGGCGGCCTCAACGAAGAGGGCAACGTCACCTTCTACAGCCAGGACATGAACCAGGGCATGCAGGAAAGGATGCGCCTGGAAACGGGCCTGCGCCACGCGCTGGGCCACGACCAGTTGCTGTTGCATTACCAGCCGAAGTTCGCGCTGGCGAGCGGGCGCATCATCGGCGCCGAGGCGCTGGTGCGCTGGCACCATCCGCAGCAGGGCATGATACCGCCGGGCGACTTCATCCCGCTGGCCGAGGCCACCGGCCTGGTCGTGCAGGTGGGCGAATGGGTGCTGGAGGCGGCCTGCGCCCAGGCGCAGGCGTGGAAGCGGGCGGGGCTGCCGCCGATCCGCCTGGCCGTGAACGTCTCGGCGCGCGAATTCACCTCCGCGCTGCCGGCCCGCGTGCGCGACACCCTGCGCCGCTACGAGCTGGAGCCGGCCTGGCTGGAGCTGGAAATCACCGAAAGCACGCTGATGCACAACATCGAGCGCGTCATCGGCATCATGGACCGCATCACGGCGCTGGGCGTGGCGCTGTCGCTGGACGACTTCGGCACCGGCTATTCCAGCCTCTCGTATCTGAAGCGCTTCCCCATCGACACGCTGAAGATCGACCGCTCCTTCACCACCGGCATCCCGGGCGACGGCAACGACTGCGCCATCGCCAGCACCATCATCAGCATCGCCCAGCAACTCAAGCACAAGGTCATCGCCGAGGGCGTCGAAACGGTCGAGCAACTGGCCTTCCTGAAAAGCGCCGGCTGCGACGAAGTGCAGGGCTACCTGTTCTCGCGGCCCTTGCCGGCGCCGGAATTCGAGCGCGCGCTGCGGGAAAACTGGGGCCTGGACGGCTGAACGGCGGCGTCGGTCCAGAATTTTTGTGACTGAGGGCGCCGAAACGGGGCCGGCGCACTGCCAAGGGGGCGCCGTTTAGGTATAATGCTGCACACTAGGAAGCGTGGCCGAGCGGTTGAAGGCACCAGTCTTGAAAACTGGCGACGGGTTACACTGTTCGTGAGTTCGAATCTCACCGCTTCCGCCATGATGTGAAATTGAAGCCCCACTCAATGGGGCTTTTTTTCGTGCGCTCATAGGGGAAATATCAAATTTGGCGACCGCCACCGTCCCTCGGGAAACGCTGAAACCCAGCTATGCCTCGTGGGTAGGAACATGGGGTAGGATTGTGGCCTCCAGAATCAACAAGCGCTCAGCAAGCTCGACAAGTCCGGCTATTACGGCGATGGCGGCGGCCTGTGGCTGGCCATTGATCGTAGCGCAGCGCCTGGCGCGTGACAACAGATCAGAAGTCGAGTTGTGCCGAGTTGATGCCCAATGCCGCCGCAATTTTGTTGCGGCTGGCTTTGCGTAGAGCGTTACTGGCCTCTTGCTTTGCATAGGATGGTTGGGCGATTCCAAGGCGGCTCGCCACATCGGCTTGAGTCAGGCCCAAGTGCTCGCGCCAAGCGCGGACAGGCGTCGCGCCGTCGACCACCCTGCTAATAACATCGTGTGGGATAAGGTCACGTTCTTTTGCATAGACACTGACATAGTCGGCATAGGGAATGACTACAAAAGCCGGCTTTCCATCCGGCCCGTTGATCATTTGGATATTAGTAGGTACGTTCATCACGTTTCCTCACTTCTTGAATTTCGACAATTTCAATTTCACCCGACCAGTCAAACAGGACTCGATAGTTTCCGACGCGTAGGCGATACCCGTATTCGTGATTCGTCAACGATTTGACTTGCTGGCAATTGGGCATGGCGGCCAGTTCCGCAACCGCATCACGGATCGGGCGTTGAGTCTGCACGTCCAACTTGCGGAGCTGTTTGGCTGCTTTCTGTGTCCAGTTGATCGCGTTCATGAGTGGCATGATAGCTCAAATATAGCTTTTATCAAGGAAAGGCTATGGCTGATGGGCAATGCCATGCTGACCGGCGGCGTGTTCGGCGTGGAAGGCAATTGTTGATTGCCCTATTGCTGATTGCCGCAGCCGCCGTGAAGTGAGCCCGGCGAAGGTAGCCATGTGGGTAGTAAGTCGCGGTTTTCCATATTGATCGGAAGCGCGCAGGGGCTGCGCGGCGGCCCCGCGCCGATGGCGCGCTCGTGGTGTTCATCTGGCCTCGGCTGGGCCAGCGTTCGTAGGGCGTCAGTCCGTGTCAGAATGGCCGACCTGCCCACGACCCCAGCGCGGCGGCGGGCCCCGGCGACGCCGATGACGACGGCGACGGGCCGGCCAGCGCGCCGCCGCGCCGCCGCGCCGCGCCGCGCGAAATCCTGTTCCGCATGCAGCACGCCCGCGCCAGCCACACTGCGCTGGCCTCGGTCTGGCTCGCCTCCACCGAGCAGATCGGCTGGCGCTATCAGGGCCGGCAATGGTTGCAGGTCTACTTGCCGCTCATGTGCATCGGCGCCTTTATCGCCGTCGGCCTGTTTTCCGCCGTGGTCTCGTTCCGCGCCGGCCGCCGCAGCGGCAGCCGCGAACGAATGACGCGGTTGAGCGCGTCAACGGTCGGATCGGCGCGTTGAGCCGGCGCCAATTTCGCCAGCGCCGCCGAACTGGAGGTCGTGGCAGGGTAAAGTGGGCCGACCTCTTGCCGGAATTGGACGGCAATTTTCCCGGATGATGGCAGGATAAATATTTATATAAGTGCTTATATAAATGCTGTTAATATC
Source organism: Janthinobacterium sp. (assembly GCA_025356595.1). Classification (GTDB taxonomy): domain Bacteria; phylum Pseudomonadota; class Gammaproteobacteria; order Burkholderiales; family Burkholderiaceae_D; genus Janthinobacterium. The sequence continues at coordinate 7,194 of JANXSQ010000212.1, forward strand.
GCCACATGAAACAAGGACTCGGAACCCAATTGCGACACCTGATCGAACTGCTCGATGGCGCCGTTCAGCAAGCCTATGCGGAGGCGGGCCTGGATTACCGGCCGCGCTACACGCCGGTGATGCGGATACTGGCGCAGCAGCAAAGCGCGACCATCGGCGAACTGGCCGAACTGGCGGGCATCACCCAGCCGGCGGCGACGCAAACGGTGGCGCTGATGAAGAAGGAGGGCCTGCTGCGGGTGGCGGCCAGCGGCGAGGATGGCCGGCAGCGCGTGGTGCGCCTGAGCGATCAAGGCGAGGCGCTGCTGCCGCGCCTGCAGGCGTGCTGGCAGGCCACCAAGCGCGCGGCCGACAGCCTGGATGCGGAACTGGAATCGCCTTTGTCCGAGTGTCTGGCGCAGGCCATCGCCGTCCTTGGGCAGCGCTCCTTCGGCGAGCGCATCCGCGACGCCAGCAAAAAAACACGATCAACTCCCTGACGAAAGCGACTATGGAAAACACTCTGAACATGGCGACGAAGCACCCAAGCCTGGCGGCGCGCCTGATGGCACATCCCGTGGTGCGCATCGTACTCGGCATTGTGCTGACCTTCGCTGCGGTGCCGCTGATCATGATCGCCGCCTCCCGGCTGGTGGAGAAGCCGTACCGCATCATGTGGCCGCAGTTGCTGACCGCCGTGCTGGTGTGGTTCGGCTACCGATTCTATGTGCGCCGTATCGAAAAACGCCAGCCGACCGAACTGGCGACGCGGGGCATGGCGCGCGAACTGGGCACCGGCCTGCTGCTCGGCGCCGGGCTGGTGGCGCTCACCTTTGCCGTGCTGGCGGTGCTGGGCGCCTACCGGTTCGGCGGCGTGAACGCCCCGAACATGATGATGCTGGTGCCGCTGGCCGAGCTGGTGCTGGTCGGCATGGCCGAGGAGATGATCTTCCGCGGCGTGATCTTCGGCGTGACCGAACGTTCGCTGGGCAGCAAGGCGGCCGTCGTGATTTCGGCGCTGGTGTTCAGCCTGGCTCATCTGCCGAATGACGGCGTCTCGGTGCTGGCGGTGGCCGTGATCGCCGCTTACGGCGTGATGCAGGCCGCGCTCTACATGAAGACGCGCCGCCTGTGGGCCTGCATCGGCAGCCACGTCGCATGGAACTACTGCCTCAGCCAGATGTTCTCATCGACCGTGTCCGGCCATGTGGCCGGCAACGGCCTGCTGCGCGGCGAACTGGTGGGCAATGCCGTGCTGACCGGCGGCGTGTTCGGCGTGGAAGGCTCGTTGATTGCCCTGTTGCTGATTGCCGCCGCCGCCGCGTTCTGGCTGCGCCGGGCCTTTGCCGGCCAAGCTTAGATCCGGGCCTGCGGGTGGCGCCGCGGTGCCGGCTGATGGGCGTCGATGGAATCGTAGAACGGTACGATGATCAAGGAATCCCGATTCCTGTCGATTTATAGGTGAGTCTTGTCCTGAAACAGGTTGACGAACAAGCGCCTTTTTCGTTGTTCGTCGCTTAACGACTACACATTGACGCCCGATGTACCGCATCGGGCGCGACCGCAGCCAAGCTCCAAACGCAGCCTTCAATATAGTGGAACGTCCGCACCCTCGCTATGGCCAATTAAGCATGTGCCCCTGCAAGATCACCAAACGCTGTAATCTTGGCCTTGACGGCAGCGGCGCGCTGCAACGCCAAGGCATCCAATTCCTGCTGGATGGTTGCGACCTTCACGGTGTCTCCTGGCGCATTCGCTTGCCGTGCCGTCGCGTCGCTGATCAGCGCGTCGAGCTGGTTTACGACGGCTTGTTGACGGGCGATCTCCTGTTGTGCCTTGCCCGCCGCTGCCGCCGCAGTTGTTTGATCCGGCAGATTGTCGGTAATCAGGCCACGCACACTCTTAGATGTTGTCGACAAGATGTTGAGAATGTCGGGAAACGGCCGGGTCAGACTGTTGAAGAAATCCTGCTGCTCGTCGCATACGAGCGCGCGTGCCTTCGCAATGCTTGCTTTGAGATCGAGAACAAAATCACCCACACCCTTTCCTGCTGCGTTCGAGTCGGCGTCTTCCCATGTGGATAGCGTGGTGTACCAGATAGTCTTGAGAGCCGCCGCAGTTTTCCACCAGACGCCAAAGCGCTGGTGCGCGTCCATGATGGTGTTTCCCATCTGCTGAAGCGCAATGACTATTGTCAAGCCCAACACGACTTGGCTTACCCATGGCGTGCCTGGCGAAAGGCTACCGCTCAGCCTACTGCCCAGGCTCAGCAACGCAAGCGGAATGCCGATCAACAGCAGGACATAAAGCGCAATGTAGAAATTGCGAACCCGCCGCGCGCGCCGAATGTTTTTTACGTACCACGCCGCGTTGAGGATCACTTCCTGAATGTACTCGATGGCGACTTTCTCGACCGCATCAGGATTCCCCGTCATAGGCAGATAGGTCGGGAGCTTCTTCTTGAGATCGTTAAGCAAATCTTTCGCTGTCGCGCGCGTTCGGTGCGAACCCACCCTATCACCACCGGAAAGAATGCTCTCAATATTCATTCCCATGCAATTCATTTTGCCTTTTTAAATAAAAGTTTTCAATATGTTAATATAATAACCGGAGTATATGCTTCAGAATGCCAATAAAAAATCGCAAATTGTCACGACGATACACAGCCGCGCACTATTCAGGAGAATTTTTACAGGTCGGCCGCCGATGGCGTGATTTTCTGAAGCTGGGGTAATCATCTCCTTGACGCATGGGAGGGAAAGCTGGCGCCACTGTATTCCCGCCGATGGCGATCGGATTTAATCGATGGAAAATGTTTCGGCATGGATACGTCGCGCCTTGACAGCAGTCACGCGAACCGGCGGGGGAGGGCGCCGCTCAGCACCCGGCAACATGGCCCTGTCAAGCTGGCCATTCGGCCGATGCCGGGCGCCGGATGGCAGCTTACGGAGGGAAATGCGCGCTGATATAATTGCACGATGGGAATGAAAAACATCACTCGACGCTTCGCCGCCTGGCTCGCCTGTTTCGCGATGCTGTTCGCCGCCCTCGCGCCGTCGATTTCCCATGCGGTGTCGGCGTCGCGCGGCGAGACTTTCGCCGAGATTTGCGGCGTGGCCGGCGCCAAGCTGGTCCAGACCGCCACGGCCGAAGGCGCCGCGTCCATTCCGCTCACGCAGAAATCCATGCAATTCGAGCATTGCCCGCTGTGCGCGCCGCACGCCGGCTCCTTCGCCTTGCCGCCCAGCGCGGCGCTGGTCGTGCCCCTGCTCGAGCAGCAGGACAGCCACCCCTTCCTCTTCTTCCAGTCGCCCCGTCCACTGACCATCTGGACGGTGGCGCAATCGCGCGCGCCTCCCGCGCAGATCTGATTCCGCCATCGTTTGCCAAGCTTGCGCACAGCGCGCCGGCCTGGCTCCCGCTGTAGCCGCGCCCGCTCCGCCTGTCGGCCGCCCACCCCTGTGCGCGCCGCCCCGCGATGCTGAACGCCGCGCCCGCACCGCCTTTGCGCGGCGCGCCGGTGTCGCCGATCAGGAGCCGGAAGCGCTCAGCCGCGCCACTCATATCAGATCGAATTGAACCAATGAATATCCGCATGAAGTTACACCACACCCGCATCGCCGCCGCCCTGATGGCGGCCTTCTCCGTCGCCGGCCTGGCGCACGCCGACTCGGCCATCGCCATCGAGGGCGACGCCTCCGGCACCATGCCGGAGATCGTCGTCAAGGGCAGCAAGCGCGCCGCGCCGGCCAATATCCCGGCGACGACGGAGGCGGTCACGGCGCAGCAGATCGCCCTGAGCATCAACACGGTCACGGCCGCCGGCGTGCTCAATTATCTGCCCAGCGTGCATGTGCGCGAACGCTATATCGGCGACCGCAACGGCGTGCTGGTCATGCGCGTCAACAGTTCCATCTCCAGCGCGCAGACCACGGTGTACGCCGATAACTTGCTGCTGTCGAATTTCCTCAACAATAGCTATGCGACGGCGCCGCGCTGGGGCATGGTGGCGCCGGCCGAGATCGAGCGGGTCGATGTCATCTATGGCCCGTTCTCGGCTCTGTATCCGGGCAATTCGGCCGGCGGCGTGGTGCTGATGAGCACGCATATGCCGGAGCGCTTCGAAGCCCATGTCGGCGTCGATCTGATCGGCCAGCACTTCAAGCTGTACGGCACCGACCGCGACTACAACGGCGGGCATGTCAGCGCTTCGCTGGGCAACAAGGCGGGGCCGTGGTCCTTCTGGGCCACCGTCGACCATCTCGACCACCACGGCCAGCCGCAAACCTTCGGCGCCGCGACGAAGGCGACGCCGGCCGGCGCGCCGGCCTTCACCCGCGTGGGCGGCGAGTTGCGCGATACCGATACGGCGGGCAACGCGCGCATCATCGGCAGCGCCATCGGCTCCGACCGCGCCGTGCAGGACACGGGCAAGCTCCGCCTGGCCTACGATGTGACGCCGACCCTGCGCGCCAGTTACACCCTGGGCCTGTGGCAAAACAAGTCGCATCTGGATGTGGATGCCTATCTGCGGGACGGGGCCGGCCGCGCCGTCTACAACACGGCCGCCACGGGCGCGGGCAAGTATGTGAAGTTCGCCGGCGACGCCAATTACTACACCCTGGCCGGCACCGCGCCCGGCTATAGCGAGAGCGCGCACGCGATGCACGGTCTGTCGCTGAAGTCGAACACGCACGGGGCCTGGGATGGCGAGGCGGTCGTCAGCGCCTACACGCAGGGCACGGATATTTCCCGCGCGGCCGGCAACACGGGTAGTCTGTACGATTCCGGCAGCGGCGCGACGCGCCCCGGCGGCACGCTGACGCGCGCCGACGGCAGCGGCTGGTACAGCCTCGACCTGCGCGGCGAATGGCGCGTCGACGGCACGCCAAAAAGCGCGCATCAGTTGAGCTTCGGCTATCACGCCGACCGCTACACCCTGCAGTCGGTGACCTCGGCGGTGGCCGGCGACTGGTTGTATGGCGCGGCGTCCGCTGCGCCGAGCAGCAATTCCTACGGCAAGACGCAGACGCAGGCCCTGTATCTGCAGGATGCCTGGCAAGTGCTGCCGGCCTGGAAACTGGTCGCCGGCGGCCGCCTGGAGCACTGGCGCGCCTTCGACGGCAGCAATTACAACGCGGCCAATATCGCCCAGTACCGGCAATTGAACTACGCGGCGCGCACCGGCACCGATTTCTCGCCCAAGCTGGCGCTGTCGTACGTGGCCTCGCCCGAATGGGCCTTGCGCGCCTCGCTGGGCAAGGCGGTGCGCTACCCGACGGTGGCGGAGATTTTCCAGGTCATCAACCTGCCTTCCAACGTCAAGCAGAACGATCCGAATCTGAAGGGGGAACGGGTCGTTTCCGGCGAGCTGGTGGCCGAACGCAGCCTCGAGCGGGGCCTTGTGCGCTCGTCCTTCTTCTGGGAAAACAAGCGCGACGCGCTGATCTCGCAGACCGACACCACCGTCACGCCGACCATTTCAAGCATCCAGAACGTCGACAAGATCCGCACCTACGGCCTGGAGGAAGCCTTCGAGCTGAACGATCTGGGGCTGCCCGGACTGGACCTGAATGGCAGCGTCACCTATACGCGCTCGACCATCCGCGAGGATGCGCGCAATCCCGGCCTGGCCGGCAGCGTCCAGCCGCGCATCCCGGACTGGCGCGCCACGCTGGTGGCGAACTACCGGGCCTCGGACCGCCTGTCCTACAGCCTCAGTTACCGCTTCAGCGGACGCCAGCACAATGGCCTCTACAATACCGTGACGCGGCAATACAACGACAGCAATCCGGACGTGTATGGCGCCGTCAGCCATTACAGCGTGTTCGACGCGAAGGTGGTGTACAAGCTGGCGCGCCAGTGGAGCGCTGCGCTGGGCGTCAACAATATCGGCAACTTCAAGTATTACGTGAATCCGAACCCCTATCCGCAGCGGACGGTGTTCGCCAGCCTGAAATTCGATTATTGAGCGCGGGCATATTGCAATGAACGCAAAAGAGGACATGGCATGAAGATGCACACATTACGCACGTTCGGCGGCGCCATCGGCGCGCTGCTGCTGGCCGGCGCGGCGCTGGCCGCCACGGCCGGCGAAGGCGCGGCGCCGGCCGCCCACCATCAGATGAAGGCGGGCAAGGCGCTCGACCTGGCCATCGGCGTCGGCGTCGACGCCGCCGGGCGTTACTGGCTGGTGCGCAAGGAGCTCGACGGCGCGGGGCAAAACCTGGCGCTGCAAAGCTCGGACGACCAGGGCAAGAGCTGGTCCGCGCCGCGGCGCCTGTTGCGCGTCCCGGAGGCGATCGCCGCCGACGGCGAAGGCCGGCCGAAACTGGCCTTCGGCGCGCACGGCGAACTCTACATCAGTTACACCAAGCCGCTGGCCAAGCCCTACACCGGCGACATCCGCTTCATCCGCTCGCTCGACGGCGGCCTGTCCTTCGAGGCGCCGCTGACGGTGCACGCCAACCGCGACCTGATCACGCACCGCTTCGAGTCGATGCTGGTCGATGCGCGGGGGCGCATCTTCGTCGCCTGGATCGACAAGCGCGACCTGGAGGCGGCCAGCGCGCGCGGCCAGAAGTACGCCGGCGCGGCCGTGTATTACGCCGTCTCGGACGATCGGGGCGCGAGCTTCCGCGGCGACTACAAGCTGGCCGAGCACAGTTGCGAATGCTGCCGCATCGGCCTGGCGCTGGCGCCCGGCGGCAAGGCGATGGCGCTGTGGCGCCACGTCTTCGAGCCCAACGTGCGCGACCACGCGCTGGCCGAACTGACGCCGTCCGGCGCGCCGGCAGCGCCGCAGCGCGTCACCTTCGACGACTGGCGCGTCGACGCCTGTCCGCATCAGGGCCCGGCGCTGGCCTACGGCGCCGACGGCACGCGCCATCAGGCCTGGTTCAGCGTCAAGGGCGAGGAGGGCGGGGTGTACTACGCCAACACGCTGGCGGGCGGCCAGCTGGGCGCGCCGCGCAAGCTGGGTTCGGATCAGGCCGAGCACGCCGACATCGCCACCGAGGGCAAGAACGTCGTGCTGGCCTGGCGCCAGTTCGACGGCAAGGCGACGGCGATTCTGGGCCAGTTCTCGGCGGACGGCGGCGCCACCTGGCGCGGGCGCGAGCTGGCGCGCACCGCGCGCGCCTCCGATCATCCGCGCCTGCTGGCGACGCCGGCCGGCATCGTGCTGGTCTGGCGCACCCAGGACGAGGATGTGCGCGTCATCCCGGCCGGCCAGGAGAATTGATCATGTCCAGAAAACTACTCTGCATCGTCCTCGCCCTGTGCGGCTGGATGAGCGGCGCCGCGCGCGCCCAACCGTCCCTGGCGCCCTTCGAGGCCGATTCTTACGCGCGCATACTGGCGCAGCAAAAGGGCAAGCCCTTCGTGCTGATCCTGTGGTCGCTCGACTGTGTGTACTGCCAGGCCAGCCTGAAGGCCCTGGCGCAGGAGAAACGCCGCAACAAGGGCTTGAACATCGTCACGCTGGCGACCGACGCGCTGGGCGAGGCGCAGAGCGATGCGCTGATGCGCGGCCGCCTGGGCGCGCTGGGCTTGACGGCGCAAGCCTGGGCCTTCGGCGCGGCCTCGCCCGAGCAGCTGCGCTACAGCATCGATCCGAAGTGGCATGGCGAGATGCCGCGCAGCTATTGGTTCGACGCCCGCGGTGTGCGGCTCGCTTACTCCGGCGTGCTGAGCGGGGAGGTGATCAGGCGCCTGGCCGCGCCCGCCGCAAGCCCGTCGCCTGAGTGAACCATGCCAGCGATGCGCACGATTTCCCTGGCGATGTCCTCGGGCGATAGGATGAAATCGATGCAGCCGCTGGCGATGGCGCTTTGCGGCATGCTGGGCTGGCTGGCCGTGTCGAGTTTCTGGGCGATGGTGATGCCGCCCACCTCCTTGATGCCGCACAGGGCGGCGGCGCCGTCGCCGTCGTAGCCGGAAACGATGACGGCGATCAGTTGGCCGTCCCAGTGCCGGGTCAGTGAGCGCAGGAACACCGTGATGACGTCGGGCCAGCCGCGCGGCTTGGAGATCGGCACCAGGCGGAACACTTCGCCATCGAGGTGCAGGTCGCGGTTGGCGGGAATGATGAAGACGTGGTTCGGTTCAATCCGCAACTCTTCCGTGATCAGGTCGACGGGCATGCTGCTGAAGCGTTGCAGGACCTGGTGGAGGATGGTCGGAGAGATGGTGATGTGGTTGACGATGACGATCGCCACGCCCATGTCGGCCGGAAGGTTTTGCAGCAGCCGGCTATAGGCGTCCAGTCCGCCGGCGGAGCCGCCGACGCAGACTATGGGGAAATTCTTCATTCAGGAGCCTCAAGTGTTCCGGTAGGGAATGCCCTGCCTCCCATCATAGTCGATATGCGGCGCGCGGGGCGCGCGGCGTCTGCCGAACGCCCCGCAAATCCAGTGTAGGCCATAATGTGCGCCGCATTGCTAAATTTATCAGAGGCACACATGACTTCACGTTCCATCAAGGCCGCCACGGTCGTCGCCGTCGTCGGCATCGCCGCGTATTGGTATTGGTCGCCTTTCCTGGCGGTGCGGCAGATGCGTTCGGCCGCCCGGGAAGGCAACGCCGGCGCCTTCAACGAGCACGTCGACTATCCCAAGGTGCGCGAAAGCATCAAGGGCCAGTTTTCGAGCATGTTCGAACAAAAGTCCGCGCTGCCCGCCGATCCGCACAATCGGCTGGCCCAGGCCGGCGCCGCCTTCGGGGCGCGCTTGGGCATGGTGATGGTGAATCAATTCGTCGACGGCATGGTGCGCCCCGAAACCGTGATGCGGGCGATGGAGTACGGCCAGTTCCCGGACAAGTCGGCGCCGCCTGGCGCCGCCGCGCCGCAGGACGGCGCCGCCGCGGACGGCCAGGCGGACGCCGCGCCCGACCAGTCGAAACCGAAGTGGCGCTATGAGCGCAAGGGAGTTAACAAGGTGGTCGCCTATTCCACCGCCGAAGAGGGACAGGGACGGGGGAAATTCGCCTTCGTGTTGCAGCGCCAGGGTTTCGCCGACTGGAAGTTGACCGAGGTGCTGTTGCAGGACTCAATCCGCTAGCGCCGCGCCTGTTTTCGGCGGAGATGCATCGCCAGAAATATTATGTGCAAATTGCCAACTATATTTCACGAAAGATAACTATAATTCCCTTTTTTTTTGCTATCTTGAATGAATGCGTGAGGAAACTTGCGTGTCCTGATGGGAAGATAAAATTGAAGGAGAAAAAATGAACCCGGTAAAATTCACAAAATATGCTGGCCTGGCGTTTCTGCTGGCCGTCTCGACCCTGGCATCGGCCGCGACCGTCGTCAAGGCTCCCGATCTGGGCAACTATTGGAGTCCGCTGTCGTCCAGCGGAACCTATACCTACGCCAACAGCTTCGTCGCTCCCGTGACGGGCACCATCACCGAGCTGGGCGCATGGCTGAGCGGTGGTTCCTCGAACCTGCAATACAAGGTGTTCGGCTCGATCGGCGGCAACGCCAGCCTGGGGCCGGACGCGAACGCCTTGTTCGCCAGCACGAATGTCATGCCCGGCATGTCCCTGGGTTCGCTCACCTTCATTGACGCCACCAGCGGCATCAGCGGCGGCACCGTGATCGCCGGCACCACTTACTGGTTCGCCGCGACCACGGTGGGCCTGGGGGGCAGCGGCTCCTACAACGTGGGCGGTCACACGCAAAACTCGGGATTGATCGTCGATAACGGCACGTTCTGGTATTCGAACGATCCGTCCGGCGTCAATTTCGACGGCCAGCGCCTGCCCCCTGAAATGGCCTTCAGCGTCTCGGTGGCGGCGGTTCCCGAGCCGGAAACCTATGGCATGTTGTTGGCCGGTTTGGGACTGCTCGGTTTCGTGCTGCGCCGCAAGGCAAGCTAAGCAGCGTTGCCCGGACCGCAGTCCCGGTCCACCAGCCTGCCGTCAAAAAGCCCGCGCCGCATGGTGCGGGTTTTTTATTGCGCCGCTGTCCCATCCTAGATTAGCTTGTCACTGACGTACCTTTTTCTAAGGAGCGCGAACATGTCAGAGGGAATTGTGCGCGCATATGTCATCGAGGTCCATTCGCGTTTGATTCAGAAAAGCTCGTCCAGTAGCAAGTGGAATTGCAGCTTGCGTTGATCGGGAATAGGGAGGCCATATTGCAGGAAAAGTCTTTCCTGCAACGACTCGCCAAACTCGCCGAGACAGTTCCAGAGAATGGCAAGGTCTTGGTAGCGATCGGCGATACCAAGCCGCCCGACATCAATGCAGCCGACGACCTCGCCTTCATGGATAAGAAGATTGTCAAGCGAGAAATCCCCGTGTGTGACGACACGATCGGGTGTGACTGGCAGATAGCCCTGCATTGCCTCCCAGACTTGTTCGGCCGTCCAAGCTGCCCGCTCGTCGTCGAAATCGTTGACCTCGATCAGGCCCGCATCGATGCGCCGCCGTGCAAGGCAAAGCCTAAAAGCATGATCGCTGTTGAATGGACATTCGCTCACCGGGATCGCGTGCAGCCGGCGCAGGAATGCCGCCAGTGCGTCGACAAGGGCAGGGCCGAGCTCGGGGCGCGACTCCAGCACCTGGTAAGCCGTTTTTCCCTTCATCGCCGTCATCAACAGCCATGCTTGATCCGAGGTGCGGACAAATTGCGCGACCGCGGGCACGGGGATGTGCCGCGCCAGCCAACGCAGTCTCGTCATCTCATCTGTAATATTGTCGGCAATGGCATCTTCGCCGTGCTTCAGAAACAAGTCCGGCGCACGGTGCTTGCTGTGTAGCCGGTAGACGGAGGCACCGGATTCGCCCACCTTGTCGCGCGCCCATTTATAACCGTCCAGTTCGGCGGACATGGTTGTGGGTATTGGCGCCGCTACACAGGCTTGCTCTCGTTTGGATTCACGCATCTGATTTGCCTCTGTTCTATTTTTCCCACGTCTGTTTTTGCGCATCCTATCTGCAAGCGATAGGCCCATGTATGGACGCGTGCGCGGCGTCTTATTTATCGGTCAAGCGCCGCGTCATTGCCTTGCCCCGCCGCCGGCGCCAGGACCAGCAGATAGCGGCAGCCCCGCGCGCCGCTCACCCTGAAGGAGACGGGACGCTCGACGGAGAAATCGAGGCTGTCGCCCGTTTCCAGGTCGAAGGTCTCGTCGCCGTATTCGATGCGCAGCGCCCCCTCCAGCATCCACAGCCTTTGCATGTACGGCGCGCCGCCCCAGTTCGGATAACTGACGCGGGCGCCCTCGGGCATCTCCACCTCGACCATCTCCATGCCGCCGCGCGCGTCCGGCGGCGCCACTTGGCGGCGGTAGTATCCCAGTTCCGGGTCGCGCCACAGCGGCTGCGCGGCGCGCCGGCGCAGGCGCTGCCGCTCGGGCGCCGGCGCCACCAGCAACTCGGTCAAGGTCACGCCCAGGCCGGCGGCCAGGCGGCCGAGGATGGTCGCCGTCGGGCTGCTGTCGGCCCGCTCGACGCGCGAGATCATCGCCTTGCTGACGCCGGACAGCGCGGCCAGGTCCATCAGGCTCAGGCCCTTCGCCCGGCGCAGCGACAGCAGGCGCTGGGCGATGCGCGCATCGAGTTCCTTGGTTTCCGTGTGCATGGAATTGTTCTTCTATGATGATGGATTTTCGTCTAGTATAGTGGATACACTGGAAATCCGCAGCCCATAGGAGAGCGATCATGCACATCATTTCATGCACGGAGGAACGCCACGCGGCCGCCATCCTGGCCATTTTCAACGACGCCATCCTCAATTCGACCGCGCTCTACGAATACCAGCCGCGCACGCTGGAAACGATGGCGGCGTGGTTCGCCGCCAAGCGCGCCCACGGCTATCCCGTCATCGGCGTCGAGGACGCGGCGGGCGTCTTGCTGGGCTTCGCCAGCTACGGCGCCTTCCGTGGTTATCCGGCCAACAAGTATTCGGTCGAGCATTCGATTTATGTGCAGAGGGATCAGCGCGGCAACGGATTGGGACGGATCTTGCTGGGCGAGCTGATCGCCGTGGCGCGCAGGGAGGACGTGCATGTGTTGGTGGGCGCCGTCGACGCCGCCAACGAGGCCAGCGCCAAGCTGCATGAAAGCCTGGGCTTCGCGCACTGCGGCACGATACGCCACGCCGCCTTCAAGTTCGGGCGCTGGCTGGATCTGGCCTTTTACCAGTTGATCCTGGAAACGCCGGCGCGGCCGGTCGACGGCTGAGGCGCGCCGGGTCGCCTTGAGTGCGATACTGTGGTTTTCCTGGCCAGAAAGAAGCCTAGCCCATGAACACGCAACAACTGCAAGCACTCTGCGCGGCTTTCCCCGGCGCCCGGTCGCAACTGCACGGCGCGCCCTCGAACATCCTCGTGTATGCGGTGGGCGAGAAAAAGTTCGCCTATTTCAAGACCAGCGAACCGGAGGCGTGGCGTTTCAGCATCCGCGTCAGCGCGGAGCGTTTCCTGGAACTGACGGATATGCCCGGCATCAAGCCGGCGCGCTACATGGGGCGCTTCCACTGGGTCAGCATCGTGGGCGGCGGCGGCCTGGCGCCGGACTATCTGAGCGAGCTGGTGGCCGACTCGTATCGGCGCGCGCTGGCCTCGCTGGGCAAGGCGCGCGGCGCCGCCCTGACGGGCGGCGCCTCCGAATAGGGGCATGGATGGACGCAGGCAGTGCTAAACTACGCCCCTTACAGTCCATCTACATCCATTTACACACCCATGACGAACACAAAACAGCCCGCCGGCAAAAAACGCGCCGAGGGCGGCGCGGGGCAAGCGGAAAACCCTTTCCGCGACGCCGAATTCTACTCGCGCATGCGTGACTACACCGAGCGCGAGGCGGCCGTCGCCAAGGAGTTGCGCGCCATCGTGGAGCGGGGCGCCGGCAAGAAGCGCTCCGATCCGCGCTTCTCCTCCTCGCTGAAGCCCTTGCTGGGCATGGTGAAGAAGGGCTTGCTCTTCTCCGACATGCTCGAGCGCATCGCCGCCGGCACCGAAAAAGGCCTGTGGGAAGGCTGGTTGACGGCCTTCGGTTTCGAGCTGCGCGGCGTCAACTACGACAAGGTCGGCGCGCGCAACGCCCGTCTGGCGCTGGACATCGGCGCCGGCGCCAAGGCCAACGCGGCCTTCGCCAACGCCGGCGTGCCGAACTGGCGCAGCCTGGTGGCGGAGGATTGCTACGCGCTGCAAATGGAAAAGGCCGACGCCAAGACGCAGCCCAAGGCCTACGCCATCTTCATCCTCGATCCGGCGCCGAAGTAAGCGCGCCGGGGTGGGCGCGGCCAGTCATGGCCGCGCCGCCGCCCGCAGATCAAAAAAAGCTCGGCCGTTCTCGGCCGGGCTTTTTTGCGCCATGCGTCGCTGCGCCGGTCATTTTCAGAAGGCGGCTGCACAAAAGTAAGAAGTGATCTGCGCGGGAAATGGCTGCATGGCCTTCGGCGGCAAATGACTATTGGGAGCGCCCGCGCGGAGGATTTGATCGCCGGGGCATTCGCCCCGAAGCCGACACACCCAAAACTATAGCGTAACGTTTGACATGAGGGGCAGCCTCAGCGCTGGCCCGCCAGGATAGGCCTGAGCGATTGAGCATCGGCTTTCAGCGCGAAGTGGGTCCATATGCCTCCAAGAAGATCTGCTACTCCGAAGAGAACGATCATTGGGCTGGCGAGGCCAATGACAGCGAAGGTTGTGAAGGCCACGAAGACGACGAAGCGCGTGTACACCGAGGCTTCCAGAAACGGCTTGTTATCGTGCTTGGCTGCGACCCAGGCATAGACGCCAATCATGAATACGGTAACTCCAACTACATGAATCCAGACCTCGGAGGTTGGAGAAATCCGAAAGATTGACAGCAAGAAGTTCGGCGCGACGATTAACACGGCACCAACGACGAACAAATAGATGGCGAAGACCTTGGCGCTGAACGCAGACTTGGACATGTTTTCCTTTGACTATGAAGGGCTGCGAATTCGGCATAGTTGTGTATGCCGTCATTGTTTGGAGACCTGCATTCTTTCAAAATCAACAACTCGATCAACTTTAGCACACCCGAACAAGAAAACACAAACACACCTTTTTCACATAATTTTCTGTGCGCGACGCGAGGAGCGCTTCAGACTTTTGTGCGGCGGAACCGTGATCGGCGCCGATCGTCGGGGTGAGCCAGCGCTCCGGTTCGTGCAGCGTCGGTGCCGCCATGCCTTCCAAATCGTATTTGCCGCCTTGGTCCGGCTTGGAAAGCGTCGTGCCCGGCAATTCGTGGATCATTTACGCGCTGTATTTCTGCTGGCATGCCCGTAGCTCGCTTCTGTGCATAGGCGTATTCAGCATAGACGATGATGGTGCAGGCGAGCACTGATTAAGGAATGTCAGGCGTCCTACGCGCAGTCACCGTCCGGTCCGGCAAAATGCCGCGGTCGCCTCCTGAAAATGACAGCGCCTACTGGGTCTTGTAGATGCCGCAGCCTATCATCATGTCGTCGAGCTTTTCGATGTAGCTGGACTTCGCTTCGATCGACTTGTTCACCGGATTCGGCCATTGGTAGTCGAACCAGCCCTTGCTCTTGCCGTTGGCGATGGCGATCATGCCCTTGATCAGGTAGGTGCCATCGGCGTCGCGCATGTCGAGCAGGTTCTTGCCGACCATCTTGCCGCTGTTGCCGTTGCCTATGGCCAGGCTGGTGCCGTTCAGGTCGTAGACGAAGATGTACAGATTGCGGTCGACGAACTGGCCTTTCGGATTGCTGAATTCGGCGAAGGCTTTTTCCTTGCCGTTCGCCTTCACGTAGGCGACCGCCTTCTTGACCAGGGCGGTCGCTTCGGCCGCGTTGCCGCGCTCGTCGGCGCGCGCGCCCTGGCTCAGGCTCAGCGCCATCACGGCGAACAACAGGCTCTTCAATAACGCTTTCATCAACATTCTCCTCAGCTGTTTATAATTTGGGGGCGCCGACTCCAGGCGCATGAATAATGCCCCGTGGCATGATATTGAACCGATTACAGGGCCCGGTCAATCAACTCTATCCAGTGTTGCACCGGCGTCGCGGTGCCCGCCTGCAGGTGCGTCAGGCAGCCGATGTTGGCCGACACGATCAGCTCGGCGCCGGTGGCCGCCAGCTTGGCCAGCTTGTCCTCGCGCAGCCGGTGCGAGAGCTCCGGTTGCAGCACCGAATAGGTGCCGGCCGAGCCGCAGCACAGATGGCTGTCGGCGCACAGTTGCACGTCCACGCCGGCGGCGCGCAGGATGGCTTCGACCTTGCCGCGGATCTGCTGGCCGTGCTGCAGCGTGCAGGGCGGGTGGTAGGCCACGCGCGCGCCTATGGGCGCCTTCAGGCGGGCCGCCAGGGCGGCCGTGAACTCGGGCAGGATCTCGCTCAGGTCCCTGGTCAGCGCCGAGACGCGCGCCGCTTTTTCCGCGTAGGCGGCGTCGTGGCGCAGCAGATGGCCGTATTCCTTGACGGTGGAGCCGCAGCCGGAGGCGGTCATGACGATGGCTTCCACGCCCGCCTCGATCTGCGGCCACCAGGCGTCGATGTTGCGGCGCATGTCGGCCAGGCCGCCCGCCTCGTCGCTCAGGTGGTGGCGGATCGCGCCGCAGCAGCCGGCCTTGGGCGCGACGATCAGTTGCACGCCGAGGGCGTCGAGCACGCGCGCCGTCGCCGCGTTGATGTTGGGCGCCATCGCCGGTTGCACGCAGCCGTCCAGCAGCAGCATGCGGCGCGTATGTTGGCGGCGCGGCCAGGCGCCGGCCTCCTGCCTGGGCGGCACCTTCTCTTGCACCGCCTTGGGCAGCAGGGGGCGCAGCAACTGGCCGGCCTTCATGGCCGGCGTGAACAACCAGCGCCGCGGCAGCAATTCCTTCAGCGCGCCGCGCGCCAGGCGCTCGGCCAGCGGGCGCTGCACGCGGGCGTCGACGACGCGCCGGCCGATGTCGGCCAGGCGGCCGTACTCGACCCCGGACGGACAGGTGCTTTCGCAACTGCGGCAGCTCAGGCAGCGGTCCAGGTGCATCTGCGTCTTGGCCGTCACGGCCTTGCCTTCGAGGACTTGCTTGATCAGGTAGATGCGCCCGCGCGGGCCGTCCAGTTCGTCGCCGAGCAATTGGTAGGTCGGGCAGGTCGCCGTGCAGAAGCCGCAGTGCACGCATTTGCCCAGGATCTCCTGGGCGGTGTCGCCGTCGGGGGTGTTCTTGATGAAGTCTGCGAGTGTGGTTTGCATGTCAGAGGTCCGTGTACATGCGGCCCGGATTGAAGATGCCGGCCGGGTCGAATGTCTGTTTCAGATTGCGGTGGATGGCGGCGACGGCCGGCGCCAGCGGCTGGAACACGCCGGCCGCCTTGTCGCCGCCGCGGAACAGGGTGGCGTGGCCGCCCAGCCGGGCGGCGCCGGCGCGCAGCTCGGCGGCGCCGGCCTCGCCGCG
>JANXSQ010000234.1 GCA_025356595.1 Janthinobacterium sp.
AATGGGAGCAAGGTGTTTGGCCTCAGCCTTCTCAGCCTCAGTCCATTCGAGCAGACCTACGGCTAGGAAGAGCGTATTCGCGCCACCTTCTTCGAGCCCTGTTCTGGCTGCATTGAAGATAGAAAGCAGATTTCCGTCCAGCGCATCCTGCCCAACGTTGGCCAGGAACTCCTTGTTTTCAAGAGCCTCCAAAGCCATGTCGTCCAGTGCAGAGCGCCCACTCTTGCTGGCATGGACTTTCCCGGAGCGAGGGTCATTGCCTTCCATGATTCCCGGCAGCGGGCGAATCCTAAATTCCGAGCCCTCTGAGAGCGCATCTTCCAGACCAGGCAGGTTGGGGGCGATGAATTGAAGCGTTGACTTGGCCGACTTGAAGTTCAAAAGTCGATTGCGAAGCGTCAAGTCGAGAAGCTTTGACTTCCAATTCGAGAGTCGTCCTTCAGGAGTGTCCTCAGTTTTCAGGTCGACGGGCGTCAAAAACTCCGGGTCTAAGGTCGGCATCAATGGCGTGGGCTCGATGCCACTTGGCTCCTCGGAGTCGTCGGTAGGAAGTAGCTTTGTCAGGGTTGCGCGCGATGGCAGGGGCTTAATCTGAACTTCACGCGCACGGTGAATGTCGACGGCGTACCGGAAGCTGTCCTTCTCTTGAAGATGCACTTGCCCGCGCTCCAATGCAATGCGCAAGGAAAGGCGCCGCGTGTGGTGCTGTGCGACGCCTGTGGTCTCGAAGGCCAGTAGCTCGCCACTGTCGACCCGTTTGCGGACCGCCTGAATATCGTCGAGGAGTGGGTCTGGGAAGCAGACGGAATGCAGCCACACACCGACCCAAGCATGACCCTCTTTGAAGAGCACCACTGGCCGTAATCCTGCTTGCTCAAGGCAGGAGCAAAACAGCATAGTCAGATCCAGACAAGTGGCAACTCGCCCCTCAAGGATGCGGTCTGCAGTACGTATCTTCTGGCCATCGGTGCCGAATGAGGCAGGAGGTTCGGCGTATTGCAGGTTCTCTGCAGAAATCGTGCTGTAGATTGCCGAGACTTGCTTCCAAACGACATCCCGGCTTTTAGACTGGTAGCCATTCATGGACAACTCGTTGTGCTGGGAGCGCAAGAGCTTTGATGCTTTTCCGATAAGCACGTCAATGGCGGGATTGTTGGGCATGCAGAATGCCGCGAGCAGCTCGGGCAGTGCCCGGGTGCCAGCCCATTGGTCGTACGCCAATACTTGGATAACTTGGGACTTGGTGGCTATCTCATTGGTGCCAGCCAGCACGGATACGGTGACCGATGCATTGACCGACTCTTGCAGGTCGGCTAAGTAGGAGTGGTCTGGCTGTAGTTCAATGGGGGAGATTTGTCGCGTTTCCCCGGGAGCAAGACGGTCGAATCTGAGCTTTGTGCCCTGGGCGAATCCAGGGTTGCAGGCGATAAGGACTTCCAGCTCTTCGAGAGCATCGTCGCCATGGTTGGTTAATCGCAGAGAGCGAATTACCGGTACGGAGTTTTGGATGGAGGCGTATCCGAGCGTAGGGTCGGATTCAATTTCGATGGCAACGCCAGTGGGCTTTGCGACTTCTATTGGGCTTGCAACTGCACTTTCAAGTTCCATCTCGAATGGCCTCCCGACCAAGGACGTCTTTTTGCACGACTATCTTTTTCATACTGTAACAGTCTGCGCTGTTGGAGTAGAAGTTTGATATCTCCTGCCCCTAGCAATCGCCTCCAATGGTTCCGGCAGCTCCTTTTCGAACCACACTGCGATAACATTCGGCATCAGGAATTGTGCAGATATACGGGTTTGCCTAAAGTGAGCCGTCGAATCCGCAAGTTGACTGGCTATAGTTGTGACCCACCGCCCGCATTAATTCGTTAATTTGCATTCAATGAAAACGCCCCCAAAAGACAAAGGCGCCGTCGACATCGCTCGCGAAGCGGGGCGTGCTGCGACGTCCTTAGTACCTGTGGTTGGCGGACCTCTTCAGGTCGTATTTGAAAATCTATTCGGCTCGCCACTTGAGAAGCGGCGCCAAGCGTGGCTTGAACAGCTTGCGGATGCCCTTACCGAGGTTGAAAACCGAGTAGACGGCCTCTCGCCAGAGAAACTAGCTACGAACGAAGCGTTCGTTACTGTAGCGATGCAGGCATCTCAAATCGCTGTTCGAAATCATCATGAAGCTAAGCTAGAGGCGTTGAGGAATGCCGTGATGAATGCAGCGCTCCCTCGACCGCCGCACGAGGACGAACAGATGATTTTTCTTAGACTTATCGATCAATTGACCCCGTGGCACTTGCGGCTACTGGCAGTTCTAGACAATCCCGCAGCTTGGATGCAACGAAACAGTGTGACGAATCCAGGTTGGAGCATGGGTGGGGTTTCGAACGTCATTGAGCACTGCCTTCCAGATCTACGCGGTCAGCGTGATGTTTATGAACAGATTGTGCGTGACTTTCAGGGCGAAGGCCTAATAGGACAAGGACAGTTCCTCAACGTTACGATGACTGGGACAGGAATCATGGAGTCCCGCACAACAGCCCGTGGAAAGCGATTCATCTCATTTATTACCGCACCGGAATGATCAATGGTGTGCGAAATGCCGGTCAGTCAAGCTGTCCTAGGCATCGAGCCTTTCCCTAACTTTGCGCACCCCGGGTGTAGACCGCGTATGTCAGCATCGTAGCGATGCGTGGTGATGGGTGCCGCAGCTAAATAATCGAATGTAGGCTCCTTGCTGACTGCCATCAGCTGGGCAACATTGGCTCAAAATTCTTTACGTGCTGTCCCTTTTTGTCGCGCCATCTCAAGGTGAAGGATGGCGTGTGCGTATGCTCCAAAAAACGAACGTATGCGTACGACAGTGAATCGCCCCGTATTTTGAGGAGGCTCCACACTTTGAGAAGATGGAGTCATGAGCAAGAAATCAAATCGTTTTTCCCCGGAAGTTCGCGAACGCGCTGTGCGCATGGTGCAAGACCACCGTGGCGAGTACCCGTCCCTGTGGGCTGCCATAGAGTCAATAGCCCCCAAGATCGGCTGTGTTCCCCAGACGCTGCATGAATGGGTTCGTAAGCAAGAAATAGACACCGGTCTGCGTGATGGTGTCACCAGTGAAGAGCGCGACCGCATCAAAGCTCTGGAGCGCGAGGTCAAGGAATTGCGCCGTGCCAACGAAATCCTGAAACTGGCCAGCGCTTTTTTTGCCCAGGCGGAGCTCGACCGCAAACTCAAGTCTTGAAGGACTTTGTGAACAAGCATCGCGACACCTACGGGGTCGAGCCGATCTGCAAGGTATTGCAGATTGCCCCGTCAGGATACCGCCGTCATGCTGCGTACCAACGCAAGCCCGAATTGCGCAGTTCACGCGCCAAGACGGACGACACCTTGATGTCCCAAGTCCAGCAAGTCTGGGATTCCAACCTGCAGGTCTACGGTGCTGACAAGGTCTGGCATCAGATGAACCGAGAAGGCATTGCGGTAGCCCGCTGCACTGTTGAGCGATTGATGAAACGCTTGGGTTTACAAGGGACACTGCGGGGTAAAGTGGTACGCACCACGGTCCCTGACACAGCACTGCCATGCCCACTGGATACGGTCAATCGCCAGTTCAAGGCTGATCGCCCCAACCAACTGTGGGTATCGGACTTCACATATGTTTCGACCTGGCAGGGCTGGCAATACGTGGCCTTTGTGATCGACGTATTTGCACGCCGGATTGTGGGCTGGCGGGTCAGCAGTTCCATGCGCACGGACTTCGTTCTGGACGCACTGGAGCAGGCTTTGTATGACCGTCAGCCCGATCACAATGCATTGATCCATCACTCTGACAGGGGTTCACAGTACGTCTCCATCCTTTACACCGAACGTCTCGCCCAGGCTGGCATAGAGCCCTCAGTGGGAAGTCGTGGTGACAGTTACGACAACGCCCTGGCCGAGACGATCAATGGGTTGTACAAGGCCGAACTGATTCATCGGCGTGCGCCTTGGAAAACCAAGGAGTCACTGGAACTGGCCACCCTGGAATGGGTGTCCTGGTTCAACAATTGCAGACTGCTGGGGTCGATTGGGTATATTCCACCGGCCGAGGCTGAGGCAAACTACTATCGGCAAATCGCTAAGAAGACCGAATCCCCGGTTTCACTTTAACCAAACAGCCTCCACGAAACCCGGGGCGATTCACAGTGTTTTTCCTAGCTCGATAATGCTGTGAGGAAAATGAGTCAGTGGACTTACTGCTCCTAATCCCCTTGCGAACTCATTATCTGGGCCCTCAGAAGTAAAGAAAACGTCGACTGCGGGCGCCCCGCCGATGTTCTTTATCGAGAGCGAGTATTGAGGTGCAGTCCCCACAATATCTACTTGGAAGACAGCTCTCTTTCCTTCCTCAAGCTCCGCCTGTTTCTCTCTGATTAGCATTTCGTTCAGACGTTGCTGCGTGCTACTAAATCTGTAAGTGTAGGCGGCGGTCCCCACAGAAACGAAGAGAGAAAAAAGGGAAATCCATGCTGAGCTATCCATATATTTTTCAATTCCAGTTTTTGTGATTCGTATCGGCTACCCGAGTTAATTATTTAGTCAAAACAGCCTTTGCCGCTAAGTATCGATGGCGGAACACTCTCGATCAACGCAAGGCGCAACTTCAGGGCCGTTTTGGGACATTGAGTAGGAGCTAATCTACTTCCGTTTTGGCTCGATACTTACCAAGTTTGGAAGCGCGCTAGATAAAGCGTATTTTCAATTTCAACGAATGCTCCTCAATATGCCAATGAGTCAAATCTGGTGTAGTTCGGACTCCATGCAAGCTTCACGTTTCCCACCGGGCCATTGCGTTGTTTTGCAACGATGATCTCTGCAACGCCTGGTTCTCGACAAGCTTCCTTGGTGTAGACCTCATCCCTATAAATGAAAATGATCGTGTCTGCATCTTGTTCAATAGCGCCAGACTCCCGAAGGTCACTCATCATTGGCCGCTTATCACCACGAGACTCTAGACTTCGATTCAGCTGAGATAAAGCAATGACTGGGCAGCCTAGCTCGCCAGCAAGTAGCTTTAACCCCCGACTGACTTGCGCCACCTCAGTGGCTCGGTTCTCTTCACTAGTTCCTGAGCTGAGCAGCTGAATGTAGTCAACGACAACTAGACCAAGATTTTTGTGTTTGTATGCCGCGCGACGAGCAGCTGAGCGAACTGCAGCAACAGTCTCACAGTTGGTGTCCTGAATGTCAATTACTTTGCCGTGCATGCGCTGAGTTGCTTCGGCAACGCGCGTCCACTCTGCTTCAGTGAGATCGGCCTTCTTAAGGTTTGACTGATCGATGCGCCCGACTGATCCGACTATTCGCGTAGTTAGTTGGTGCGCCGACATTTCTAGTGAAAACACGAGGACAGGAAGACCTTGCTGAAAAGCTGCATGCTCCGCGATGTTCATTGCCATCGATGTTTTTCCCATCGAGGGCCTACCAGCTACAACAATTAGATCTCCTGGTTGAAATCCGTCAGTAACTTTATCCAAATCCGTGAAGCCACTGAAAACGCCCTTATTTACGTCTTTGCCGTCAGCCTTATCCTGCAAGTTATCAAGAAACTTGATCAGCTGCGAATCCAGAGACTTTGCCTCTTCAAGCGCCCTATTCCCTTGCTGAGCAATCGCTAAAACATTCCGCTCAGCGTCTTCAAGAATCTCCGAAGTGTCACGGCCGATAGAGAAGGCGCTTGAACTAATTTCATCCCCTACAGAAATGAGTTTTCTGAGAACAGCCTTTTCTCTTACGATTTCTGCATATCGCCTGATGTTGCTTGCGCTGGGCACGTACTGCGCCAGGCTATTTAGGTAATGCAACCCTCCCACTTGCTCGAGTAACCCGTTGGAATTTAGCCATTCATTCACAGTGATGACATCTGCAGGCTTTCCCTCTGAAACTAATTGAGCGATAGACGTGAACACAAGACGATGCTCAAGACGATAGAAGTCCGAGCTCGCGATTAGATCTTCGAGATGGCTGAAAGTCTTGTTGTCTAGAAGGAGGCCTCCAAGGACGCTCGATTCGGCTTCAATTGAGTGTGGAGGTACGCGAAGCTGCGTTTCATCCTGGATGTTCAATGTGACTACTTTCGACATCTTGCTTCCTGTCTTATTGTTCAAAACAGGCCAGCCTGTTCAATGCGTTCGACCGTTGGCAAGTTGTCTTGATGTGAGGACCAGTCAGTGCCTCTTGTCTTCTTCCAATAGAAGCTCATCAGCTCACCCATTACCAGTGCACTTTGCCACTTTCCATCGTCCAATCTGTTCAACACTGATGCAGATACTTGTCTCGATAAAAAGTGCACTCTTAGTTCCGACAACAACGTTTTGAGCGCTCCTTCGTCAAGATTCATGATTTCAGATCTGATTTGTTTAACTCGCTCGCTTTCGCGCTCGGATGCTTTTGCCTGACGGACCACGACTGGGTTCTCTACTACTTCAATTGGCGCCGCAAAAGGCTTTGATAGCGCGTCACTGTTTTGCGTATCGACTACCTTTCCTGCCAGGAGTGTCTTAAGGTAGGCAGCTCGAGAAAGTATTGGCGTGCCCCTGAGTGCCAAGCGCGATTCAAGCTTATCAATCGCTTTTGCAAATGCAAGTTCGCCATATCTAATGAATAAATCTTCAGCTGACTCAGGATCAATTCCCAGCAACAGCGCCCGCGAAAGTTTTGTGAGATCCAGTGGCTTTGCCTCGCTCGACTTAGCCTTGTCTTTCAGCCTGACTTCGAATTGAATCTGCTCAATAGTACGGCCGTTCTTAAATTCGAGAACGCGAATTTCGAGCTCACTCACTTCGTTTACCTCCTCCACAGCGGGCTTCAGTGTGTCCCGGTTGAAGAACCGAAATTCAGTCTTGACTTCCTTCTGCGCAGGTTTTCCAGTGAGAACTGGCAACCACCAGTGCCAGTGTTGCTTGCTGGTCATATGGGAAGGGTTGTCTTTATATCTAGCGCAGATCTCATAGAGCGCCAGACCCGCATGTGACCGAAATTGCGCAATCGTAGACCGTCGAATCTGGGCGTAACGCAACGGAGATAGCATTTCTTGGCGCAAAGACGGTGGGTATGCCCAAGATAACCAGTTCTCCCCATTTTTCTTGGTCAATCGGACTTCAGCTAGCAGTGCACAGGCGCCCCACTCGCTCACTTCGCCAGGTGACGGTGACTGCCATTCGACTACATGCGTCACCATAGACCGAAGGTGGCGCTTCAGTTCTTCGACCGTTCCTTTTGACCCATCAAATCCTTTGATCACCGTGTTGAGGGGAGCAGTAAACATCCCGGTGTCTTCTTGCTCGACTGTCTGTTCGCGGGCGAGCAACATCATCACTGTGTACGCCTGACGGCCCACGCGTGTAATCGCTCCCGTTTTGGGGACCATGGCCAAAGTCGAGACTGGCTTCTCAATCCTGTCGGGGCCAGTTGTTATCAATTCATCCATGGCAAATTATGTGTGAGATTGGCGAACTCACGCAACAATTTAAATTGCCCTCGGGACCTTATCGGCGTCAGTCCTCCTAATTTGTCTCACATTTGTAGATCATGTCCTGGAGAAAGCGTCTGGTTTATCTCACATTAGACAGTGGTATCTCAAACAACTGGTCCGCTTAACTTGCCGAAATGGTGGCCAAGGGCATTTGCAATGCCCAAAAGTTGTGTTGAGGCTCCGAGCTGAGACTTCTCACAGTTTTCCTAGTTCTTCTCACAGATCACTTGGTTCTTCTCACACTTCCCATGGTTGCTCTCACCCAAAAGGTCGTAAGTATCTGATTCCTTTAGCGTTTTTCGAGTTAAAGGTATTAAAGGTATTAAAGAACCTTAAAAAGAGAAGGCGGAATGTGATTAGATTCAGAGGAAACCGGACTACAAACTTCCAAAATAACCAAAAAAGACGCACAATTCGCATGAAACAGTAAATTTCGCATCTATCTGGAAAATTCACATGGCAACTAAGAAGACGCTTGACTCACGAGTCAGCTTGGACGATTTGATAGCAACTTCCAACCGTGTAGCTGCCGTTATTGAGAGTGTCCGAGGAACAATGCTCGCTCCTGACGCAAGGAAGCGGCCTCCTACCTTTACGACGAACCAAGTAGCCGCAATTTGCGGGCTCGAAAAGTCTCAAATGGATTATCGAGTAAAAAAGGGTGACCTGCCACTGGGTGAGCTTGAGGGCGGAAAGCGTCGCAAAT
>JANXSQ010000267.1 GCA_025356595.1 Janthinobacterium sp.
CGTTTATGCCGTGGCTGACGCACCCGCAGCACAAACCAACTTTCATGCAGGCTTTATTGATGCTGATTTGATCAAGCGCGAGATGCCTGATTATGCTGAACGAACGTATTATGTCTCCGGCCCACGCAGCATGGTGGTGAAGTTTGAAAAGGTTTTGGCAGAATTGGGCATTGCCAAAAGCAAAATTAAGACTGATTTTTTTCCGGGCTTTGCTTGATCTTTGCAATGCGATCGTTCACCAATTGCGCGACGTTGACCTGATGTAAACTTGGGTGAAAACGCGTCATGCGCCAGTATGCTTGGTGAAGCGCAGAGTTAAATCCACTTTTTGTAAAAAGCGTTTTTACAAAAGCAAATTTGCTTTGTAATAGAGGTGGTGCTTCTGTTGACCACAAATCCAGATAGTCGCTTTGCTGCACAGCAAATGCGCTAACTGGACGCGTTTTTATAACCGTTCGAACGATAACGTAAATTTCGCCAAGCGTTCGGATGTTAACCCGCTTGCCACCAGTTGGCGCGTTCACGCGGTACCAAGTATCTGATTTTCCAGTACGTGCCAAAAAAATCTCTGTGCTCTCAAAACCGTTTTCGGGTCGATACATTGAGAAGAATAACTCTGGTGAAAATTGCCAAAATCCGTGGCCGCAGAAATTGTTTGCAGGCAAGCAATGCAATATTTGCCCACCTTCTGCGGTTAGGTTCCACAATGTTGATAATGCTTGCGGTAAATTAAAAACATGCTCAAGCGTGCCGAAATCGATCACCGTGTCAAATTGTGGTGGAATTCTATCGAATGGAAGGTTGAGATCATGCAGAATTGTGGCGTGCTCATAAGTCGTAGCATCGAGTGAATCAATGCTTGTAGCACCAAAGAAATTTTGTAAAAAAGGTTCGCAATAATCAGCAAATTTGTGTTGGTACTTATGGCCAATTTTTTGCGAAATATATTTTTCGTGCAAATGTACACACTGGCGTCCCAACGTTAGGGTTCGCCCAAAATCTCCAAATGTTTTGGCATAGCGTAAGCAATTTAGACCCTGTGCATCAATCCCCAAAACATTCTCCTAAAATTATCCTAACTAAGTATATTATTCTCGGTTAAAAGTATACTGGGAGCTTCTGGTGTTGGCGCAGTTTCACAACTGTCCATGTCGAATTTTGATGTTTGTGTGCAACTGTGGCGTCGTGTTAGTAGCTGTTTTCAGGTTAACTTAGTCGCCAACAGGAGAATTATTTGATTTCTTTTTATCGATTTAAATGCGCAATCATGGCCCACTATGCCAAGGCGAGCTATGCGCTGCATGGGATAACTATGCCAGTTGACCGGAAGATAATGTCTAACGTTGTAGTTGCTTCATTAATGAATGGTTCATTCGAACGGCCAGAGGCGTTGCTGCTTGGTGAGAAGCTGCGCAAAGATGATCGAATATTGGAATTGGGGGGTGGGCTTGGCTTGATTTCGGCAATGTCAGCAAAAATTGCTGATCAGGGAACTGTAGTTACAGTTGAAGCGAACGTTGATATTATAGGCTATTTGCGTCGTGTGCATGAAATCAATCACACAAATGTTGAAATTATCAATTCAGTTGTTGTTGGTATGCATACTAAAAGTAAATTGCCTTTTTATGTTCGTGAAGATTTTTGGTCTTCATCGCTCTCTGTTGATCCGAGGAATTTTTCGATGGTGCGCGAAGTTGACGTGGTCGCGATTGCCGAATTGGTTGACAAGCATCGCCCAACTGTCGTGATTTGTGATATAGAAGGTGGTGAGATTGATTTGATCGAGGCTAATTGGACAAAAGGCGTTCGGTTAGTGATGATGGAGGTTCACCCTTCTAGTTTTGGTAAAATTGGACTCGAAAAAATTTGCAGCTTTCTTACTGGTAATGGATTTGAGGTGAAATTGAAAAAGGATTTGCTAACGGCGTCAAGGCATTCGATTTAGTTTGATTGCATTGTCAAATATTTGCGTTGCATTTATTAATCCGCTTTAGTCGCTGTCTAAACTTCTTAATCCGAACCTTACAGCCATCCGCCTGACAAGATATTCACCGATTTCAGGAAGTGAAATTCTGCGAAATTTTGATTTGCAAGTGGTGGAGTAAGAAGTTCCAGAAAAAACTCCTAAATATTCCATCTTGCTTTTAGCCAGCCCCGGAATCCATGTTTTGCCCCAGGGTTTGTGTTTGCTGTTGAAGTGGCGCAACACGGGCGTGCCTTTGCTGTGGCCCAGCATGAATGTCATCAGATTGAAGCGGCTGGGCATTGCCTGCCAGTTGTTTTCGAAACTGAGGTTG
>JANXSQ010000279.1 GCA_025356595.1 Janthinobacterium sp.
CCGCGCCCAGACCGGCATCCAGGCCTTCTGCTAGGATAGCGGCGTCGTCGGGGCGGGCCGCCCGCCCCGACGACGCCGACCCGGCGTTTTTCCACCCGCAACCCAGCCACATCTTGGAGCAGTACGCAATGAGCGCAGCCCTATCCCATATCAAAGTGCTGGACCTGTCGCGGGTGCTGGCCGGCCCCTGGTCGGGCCAGACGCTGGCCGATCTCGGCGCCGACGTCGTCAAGATCGAACGCCCCGGCGTCGGCGACGACACGCGCGCCTGGGGCCCGCCCTACCTGAAGGACGGCGCCGGCGCCGACACCAAAGAATCGGCCTATTTCCTGTCCGCCAACCGCGGCAAGAAATCCGTCACCGTCGACATCGCCCAGCCCGAGGGCCAGGACATCATCCGCCGGCTGGCGGCGCAATCGGACATCGTGCTGGAGAACTACAAGGTCGGCCAGTTGAAGAAATACGGCCTCGACTACGCCTCCCTGAGCGCCCTCAACCCGCGCCTGATCTATTGTTCGATCACCGGCTTCGGCCAGGACGGCCCGGACGCCCAGCGCGCCGGCTATGACTTCATGATCCAGGGCATGGGCGGCCTGATGAGCATCACCGGCGCGGCCGACGACGTGCCCGGCGGCGGCCCCGTCAAGGTCGGCGTCGCCGTCACCGACGTCATGACCGGCATGTACGCCACCGTCGGCGTGCTGGCCGCGCTGGCGCAGCGCGAACGCAGCGGCGTCGGCCAGCACATCGACATCGCCCTGCTCGACGTGCAGGTGGCGATGCTGGCCAACCAGGCCTCGAACTATCTGGTCGGCGGCCAGGTGCCCGGCCGGCTGGGCAACGCCCACCCGAACATCGTGCCCTACCAGGCCTTCGCCACCGCCGACGGGCATTTGATCCTCGCCGTCGGCAACGACCGCCAGTTCCGCAGTTTCTGCGAGGTGGCCGGCCACGCCGCGTGGGCCGACGACGCCCGCTTCGCCGGCAACGCCGCGCGCGTCCAGCACCGCGCCGCGCTGGTGGCGCTGCTCGAGCCGGCGCTGCGCACGCGCACCACGCACGCCTGGCTGGCGCAACTGGAGGAAGTCGGCGTGCCCTGCGGGCCGATCAACAGCATCGACCAGGTCTTCGCCGAACCCCAGGTGCGCCACCGCCAACTGGAGCTGCGCCTGCCGCACGCGCTGGCCGAGGGCGTGCCGACGGTGGCCAGTCCGCTGCGCATGTCCGGCTCCAGCACCGCCTGCGAACGCGCCTCGCCGCTGCTGGGCGAGCACACGCGTGAGATACTGGGCGAGCGCCTGCAACTGGACGCCGCCGGCATCGACGCCTTGCGGGCGCGCGGCGTCATCTAACCGTCCGGCGCCGGCGGGTCCGGCATTTTCAACACGGAGCAGCGATGGCATTGCGCAATTGGCGGATCGGTGGCAGGGCGACGCAGCCGGCCGCGCTGGCCCTGGCGGCGGCCTCGCTGCTCGGCGTGACCCTGTTCACCTACAACTACGTCAAGGAGCGCCAGCTCGATCAGTTGCACGGCGCCCTGGCCTCGCGCGCCGAGCTGTACGCGGCCACCATAGGCGGCGCCCTCGACAAGTATGAATTCCTGCCGCTGGCGATCGCCCAGAGCGACGAGGTGGCCGCCCTGCTGGAGCAGGCCAGCCCGCAGCGGGTGGCGCGCGCCAACGCCTACCTGCAGGACATCAACCGGCGCGCCGGCGCCTTCGCCGTCTACGTGCTCGACCTGCACGGCACCACCCTGGCCTCCAGCAACTGGCAGGACGCCACTTCCTACGTCGGCCAGAACTACGGCTTCCGCCCCTACTTCACGCAGGCGGCGGCGGGCGGCATCGGCCGCTTCTACGGCATCGGCGCCTCCACCTTCGAGGCCGGTTATTTCATTTCGCAGCCGATCTGGCGCCACGGCCGCATCGTCGGCGTGGCCGCCACCAAGGTCAACCTGGACTGGATCGAACACTCCTGGCGCATCCCCGGCGTGACCGAGCAGATCTGGGTGAAGGACGCCAACGGCGTCATCATCCTCTCCTCCAACCCCGCCTTCAAGTTCAAGATCCTGGCCGCGCTGTCGGAGCGGGCCAAGACCGGCATCCGCGCCCAGCGCCAGTTCCTGCAGGAGGGCCTGCCCATCCTGCCGCACCGCGTGCTGCAGGAATTCGCCGACGGCGCCACCCATCTGGCGCTGGAGCGGCCGCGCGACGGCGCCCTGGCCGCGCTGGGCGGCAGCGCCGAATACCTGGCGCTGGGGCGCATGATGGCGCCGCTGGACTGGCAGATCACCGTCCTGGCGGAGCTCGACCAGGCGCGCGCGGCGGCCCGCAACGCCGCCACCGCCGCCGCCCTCGGCTGGGCCCTGCTCCTGCTGGCGGCGCTCTACGCGCGCCAGCGCCGGCGCCGCATCGACGAGCGCCTGAGCGCCCAGCGCGCGCTGGAGCGCGCCTACGACGAGCTGGAGATCAAGGTGGTCCAGCGCACCGGCGACCTGCTCGACGCCAACGCGCGCCTGCAGGCCGAGGTGGCCGAGCGCGAACGCGCCGAACAGACGCTGCGCCTGGCCCACGCCGAACTGGTCCAGAGCGGCAAGCTGGCCGCCATCGGCCAGATGGCGGCCGGCGTCACGCACGAGTTGAACCAGCCGCTGGCGGCGCTGCAAACCTTCTCCGACAACGCCAAGGTCTTCATCGCCCGCGGCCGCACCGCCGACGCGCTGGAGAACCTCGACACCATCTCCGACCTGGTGCAGAGACTGGGCTACATCACCTCGCAACTGAAGGGCTTCGCGCGGCGCGCCGACGACGCCCGCAAGCCCGTCGGGGTGCGCCTGGCCTTCGCCCAGACCATGCTGCAGATCCGCACGCGCCAGGGCTCGGCGCGCCTGCTGCTGAGCGAATCCTGGCCCGAGGGCGAGCTGGTCGCGCTGTGCAGCGCCATCGGCCTGGAGCAGGTGTTCTCCAACCTGATCAGCAACGCCATGGACGCCGTGCCGCTGGAGCGGCAGGCGCGCATCGCCATCGACGTGCGCCGCGAGGGCGGCCACGCCGTCATCCGCGTCAGCGACAACGGACCGGGCATCCCGGAAGCCTATATCGACAAGATCTTCGACCCCTTCCACACCACCAAGGAACACGGCCTGGGACTGGGGCTGTCGATCAGCGCCGGCATCATCCGCGCCGCCGGCGGCGCGCTGACGGTGCGCAACCGCGCCTTCGCCGACGGCGGCGGCGCGCAATTCATCATTACCCTGAGCTGCCAGAACAAGGAAACACCGGATGCATGAAAACACTTTCGACGGCATGCAAGTGCTGTTCATCGAGGACGACGCGGTCGTCCGCAAGGGCGCCAGGCAGGCGCTGGAGCTGGCCGGCCTGAAGGTCACCGCCTGCGCCTCGGCCGAGGAGGCGCTGCCGCACCTGACGGCCGAATTCGCCGGCATCGTGCTGAGCGACGTGAAGCTGCCCGGCATCGACGGCCTGAAGCTGCTCGACATCGCCATCGCGCTCGACCCGCAACTGCCGGTGATCCTGGTCACCGGCCACGGCGGCGTCTCGATGGCGGTCGGCGCGATGCGCCAGGGCGCCTACGACTTCATCGAAAAGCCCTTCACAGCAGACCTGCTGGTGGAGGTGTGCCGGCGCGCGCTCGACAAGCGCCACCTGGTGCTGGAGAACATGAAGCTGCGCCGCCTGCTGGAAAAGCGCGAGGGCATCGAGGCGCGCATCGTCGGGCGCAGCGCGGCCATGGCCAAGGTGCGCCAACTGGTGCTGAACCTGGCGCCGAAGTCGGCCGACATCATCATCCTCGGCGAGACCGGCACCGGCAAGGAGCTGGTGGCGCGCTGCCTGCACGACTTCAGCGAGCGGCGCGACCATCCCTTCGTCGCCATCAACTGCGGCGCCCTGCCGGAGGCGATCTTCGAGTCGGAGCTGTTCGGCCACGAGGAAGGCGCCTTCACCGGCGCGCAGCGCCGGCGCATCGGCAAGATCGAATACGCCAACGGCGGCACCCTCTTCCTCGACGAAATCGAAAGCATGCCGCTGGCCCTGCAGGTGAAGCTGCTGCGCGTGCTGCAGGAACGCCAGGTCGAGCGGCTCGGCTCGAACAAGCTGATCTCGGTGAATTTCCGCGTCATCGCCGCCGCCAAGGAGGACTTGAGCGTGCTGGCCGAACAGGGCAAATTCCGCGCCGACCTGTACTACCGCCTGAACGTCGCCAGCCTGACCCTGCCGGCGCTGCGCAGCCGCCGCGAGGACATTCCGCTGCTGTTCGAATTCTTCGTGCTGCAGGCGGCGCTGCGCTACGGCCAGCCGGCCGCCCTGGTCAGCAGCGAGTTGCTGAGTTCTTTGATGGCGCAGCGCTGGGCCGGCAACGTGCGCGAGCTGCACAACATCGCCGACCGCTTCGTCCTCGGCCTGCTCGACGACACGCTGGCGCCGTCCGGCGCGCGCCGCGAAGCCTCGCTGGCCGAGCAGGTCGACGCCTTCGAGCGGGCCGTCATCGAGGACGGCCTGCGCCGCCACGGCGGCAACGTGGTGGCCGCCGCCGAGAGCCTGAACATCCCGAAAAAGACCCTGTACGACAAGCTGAAACGCTTCGACATCTCCAGCGAACAGTTCCGCTGAGGCGGCGCCGGTGTCCATCCCGCGCTGGCGCCGTCGCGGGCCATGTCGAGCTTGAACACGGCCAGCTCCCGCACCACCTTGCTGGTCTGGTACTGCAGCGCTGCTGCTGCGGCGGCGGCCTGCTCGACCAGGGCGGCGTTCTGCTGCGTCACCTGATCCATCTCCGTGACCGCGTCGTTGACCTGGGCGATGCCGGCGCCCTGTTCATGCGAGGCGCTGGCGATGTCGGCCATGATGACGCTGACGCCGCGCACCGTGTCGATGAACCCGCGCATCGTGCTGCCTTGTACACTGCACCCGATCGGGAAACGGTAGTTATTCAGTTAGGACTGACATCATAATTAATCCTCACCATGGGAAATCAAGTCAGATATTCTCACTCGTGCCGACAAACTGTGGGACGCCGTCAACAACCTCGATTACGCCTACGTTCCAGGGACCGCGCGGATCCGCAGTGGCTGGAAATTCGATGATTTTGAAGGTCTTGCCGAGTACAACGGTACACCGCAAACATCCGCTACGCAGTTCTGGACTGCGCGAGTAGTTTGTAACAAAAATTTCGTAGCGGTCAAAATGCCACCGCTGAATGTCGATTTGTTCCGCTCCTGGCCCTTCCTGAACATCTACGTCGAGCTCCGCATATGGTTCTTGTTGAAGAGCACCGCGCGATGCAAAATTTATTTCCTTCTGCAATTTTCCATAGCAGTCCATCGCCTTCAGTGACAAGTCTAGGTCATGAAGTGGCACGTCCCATGAGAGTCGTATTGTTCCGGCTACTGCGCGCGCCCCCTCGCTTGGCGATTCCGGAGAGGCCGTTGGGACAATCGAATCTGTACTCTGTGGCGCAACAAAAAACAGTGTGTCGCCAATAGCGAGTTCCAGATCGGCCTTTCTCGCCCCTGCGGTCATCTCGCCAAGAAATTTGACGCGACCGGCCACATCGTCGGACAATTTTCCCGAAATGAGGTCGTGATCCGCCGGGCCATGATTGACAATGAACACGTCTGATTGCGGGCAGCTTTTCGAGTAGTCTTGCGCCGCCTGAGTAAAATTGGACAGGCTTGGCTTCAGGTAGTGTTTGCATTCAAGAACGAAACGAGTCTTGGCGTTGTCAGAGGCCCCAAGGGCGACCTCCATTACGCGAAAGTCCGGTTGGATGCCTTTTTTCCGTTTTTTGCTCTTCACAGCCAAGTCCGAGCGAAACTCTGCCCACACGTCAAACTGCCGACCATTCCAGTCATAGCTCGCCAGCCGGCTGCCGCCGAAGGCGAACGAAAGCACGCCGTTTATCGGATGAAACTCCAGCCGCATTGAACGCGCTTTTGCGACACGCAGCAAGGCCGTCCCGACCCATACCGAATAAAGCTCGTAGCGCTTTTTCCAAGCGGGCAAGTTGAGCACATCTATCAGTTCGCTGTACTTTTTTTGCACCTGCGCTTTCCGGCTAGGCATGTTCGATAGTAACGAATCGATGGTCGTAGCGGTATTCCCAGCGTCGAGAAAACCACCCCTTGCCGAGTCCGCAATCGATTTAATCAGGGCGACGAGGTTAACATCCCAACCATCATGCGCATCGCCGGCAAGGTGCACCATGGTGGCGTGCAACGGATCGCTATTGTAGTTCGGAAATAGAGCGGCGACCGTCTGACGTACAAGATTTCTATCGGTACCATAGATCATGCATTCCGTGCAGAATTCCGATACCAACTGCGTCAAATCGCGCAAGGCAGCGTCCAAAAGCGGATCACCAGAAGCAGGATCGGCTACAGGGGCAGAAAGTGGCAGAAAAGGGGCACGATGCCCCTTTTTGTTCTGAACTATGTCGGCTAACCCATCTAAAAGCCGCCAGCGCGTATCGTTCTCCGGAAAGTCCCATTGGGTGACAATAGTCGTTTTTATCTGATTAACCTGCTGCCGGAATGCCTCCAACGTCAAACGAAGTGGCTCAGCCGTTTTGTCGAATGAGAACGAGATGGCCAGTGAGTCTTTTGCCTTGACCGCTTCGGCCATGACGAGCGTATCAAGAATATCGCCCATCATCGCGGCGAAACCTTCCTGTTCAGCCAGAATGGCGTCCAGCAACACTTCAACCGTAATACGAGGCGCACCTGAACGTACATCCGCGAGTAACAATTTCTCGACAGATCCGATTGCGACCGGATGACAAGCGCCGTTGCAAAGTGTGGCTAATACTCCTGCCTCGATATCCGCATCGCGTCCAACGGCACCCTTACTCCGACGTAATTCAAGCCCTGCATCTTCCTGTAACGCACGCCACAGATCTAGGGGGCGATCGATTGTTTTTTTCATTATTTCCTTATTGATTCAAAATATCTGGATGGCATTGGCGATTCCTGAAGCGGAATTCTCCAAGGCCGCGCTCCGTTCGCCCGGGCTCACTAATGTCCCTACCCACGTAAAAACATTGCGCGAGAACGAGTGCATTTACACGCTCAGGCGCTTGCCCTCATTCTCGATTAAGGAGGGCGCTTTCAAACTCCAAGTGCAACGTTTATGCGCTGGCGAGTATTCCGAACGCGGCCGCGCCGCATGGGGAGCGTGGCGCCACTGGGCGGCAGGGGAAAGCCGCAGGAAGAGTGTGTGTCGGCTCGGATCAGGGGGTGCCAGCCGACACGGCCTCGGACAATTACGGTTTCAGATAGTGGTCCAACCAGCCCAGTACGGTGTGATGCCAGAGCACCGAATTGGCCGGTTTCAGCACCCAGTGGTTTTCATCCGGGAACACCAGCAGCTTGCTCTCGACGCCCTGGCGCTGCAGCGCCGTGAAGGCGCCCAGGCCCTGGCTGGTCGGGATGCGGTAATCCAGCTCGCCCTGCACCACCAGCATCGGGATCTTCCACTTGGTGACATGGTTGACCGGATTGAACTTCTCATGCTTCTCCGGCACAGCGTAGTAGGCGCCGCCGTTTTCCCACTCGTTGAACCAGAGTTCCTCGGTCGCGTAGTACATCAGGCGGTTGTCGAAGACGCCGTCATGGTTGACGATGCAGCGGAAGCCGTCCGGCCAGTTGCCTTCGATCCAGTTCATCATGTAGCCGCCGTAGGAGGCGCCCAGCGCACAACTGCGCTCGCGGTCCAACCACGGGAATTTCTGCACCGCCGCCGCCAGACCCTTCTGCAAATCCTCCAGCGGCGCGCCGCCCCAGTCGCCGCTGATCGAGTCCGTGAAGGCCTGGCCGTAGCCGGTCGAACCGTGGAAGTCGATGAAGACCGTGGCGTAGCCGGCGCCGGCGTAGACCTGCGGATTCCAGCGGTAGCTCCAGCCGTTGCCGAAGCTGCCCTGCGGCCCGCCGTGCACCAGGAAGGCCAGCGGATACTTCTCGCCCGGCTTGGCGTTCCACGGCTTCATGACATGGCCGTAGACCGTCTCGCCCTTCGCGCCGACGAAGGAGAACTGCTCGTATTCGCCGAAGCGCACGTCGGCCAGCGCGGCCGCGTTCTGCTGCGTCAGTTGCACCATCTTGTCGGCGCCGGCGCCGAGTTTGAACTTGAACAGCTGCGCGCCGGACGCCAGGTTGGCCTGGTTCAGCACCACGGTGTCGCCCTGCACGTCGAAGCCGTGCACCGAACCCTTGCCGCTCAGCGGCGTCACCTTGCCGCTCAGCGCGTCGAGCGAGAACAGGCGGTGCTGGCCGATGTCGTCGGCGTCCACCAGCAGGGCCTTGCCGTCCGGGCGCCAGCGGTAGTCGGCGATCGAGCGATCCCAGTCGCCGGCCAGCGTGCGCTTCTTGCCGCTGGCGACATCCATCAGGACCATGTGGAAGCGGTCCGCCTCGAAGCCCGGCCGCGTCATCGCCAGATAGGCCAGCGTGCGCCCGTCCGGCGAGAACACGGGCTTGGCGTCCCAGGCCGGATTCTCCGCCGTCAGATTGCGCGGCGCCTTGCCGCCGGCGGCCGGCACTTCATACAAATCGAAATTGGTCGACCAGGCTTCCGTCTTGCCGGCGACGCGCACCGAGAAGACCACGTTCTTGCCGTCCGGGCTGAAGCGGTATTCCTCGTGGTCGCCGAAGGGCTTCGACGGCACGTCGCCGTCCAGCGCGCCGCTCAGGCTGACCGGCGCGCCGGCCAGGCGCGCGCCGGCGGCGTCCAGCGGCGCCGAGTACAGCGTCGCACGGCGGCCGTCGGCCCAGGTGTCCCAGTGGCGCACGAACAGCTTGTCGTAGACGCGACCGCTGGCCTTGTCCTTGCCCTTCGCCTCCAGGCGCTGCTGGGTGCAGGCCAGGTCGGCGCAGTCGGGGAAGACGGCCAGGCTGAGCGCGACGCGGTCGCCCTGCGGCGAGAGGCGGAAATTGTCGACGTCGAGCGGCAGGTCGCTGACCCTGGCCGCCTCGCCGCCGCCCAGCGGCAGGCGCCACACCTGCGAACTGCCGGAACGGGCCGAGAGGAAGAAGATGGCGTCGCCGGCCGGCGACCATTCGGGATCGCTGCTGCCCGATTCGCTGCGCGTCAGTTGCTGCGGCACCGGCCTGGCGGCGCGCAGGTCGATCATCCACAGCTGCGTGTTGCCGCGGTTCTTGGCCATATCCGTGGCGCGCACCGTATAGACCACGCGCGTGGCGTCGGGCGACAGCACGGGGCTGCCGACGCGCTCCATATTGACCATGTCCTCGACCGTGAAACCGCGTGGCGCGGCGAGCGCGCCGGTGCTCGCCAGGGCGGCGCCGAGTAGCAGCAAACGTACATTCATTCGTTCATCTCCGATATGTCATGAAAAATCCGGCGTGGCGCCGGTTACTGGTCATCATACCAAGCTTGCAGCTTTCATGACACATTGCGGGACCGGATGCCGGCGTTTTTTGTATCGGCTCAGGAATCGGAGCGCGGCGGCACCTTCCTTCCGCGATGTCGAACGGATACTTGACGCTCTTGCACGCGAACGCAGCGACGCGCGCCGCCAGCTGGCCTACACTGATGCGTGATCGGCGCCCGCCATCCGGCGGACGCGCGCATCGCCACGTCGCCCCAGCCGGGACGAGCAAGCACATTCGGGAGAATACGATGAAGGCATTTGTCTACCAGGGTCCAGGTCTGAAAGCGCTCGAGGAACGTCCCAAGCCGCAACTGCAGGCGCCCGGCGACGCCATCGTCAAGATGCGCAAGAGCACCATCTGCGGCACCGACCTGCACATCCTCAAAGGCGACGTGGCCACCTGCGCGCCCGGCCGCATCCTCGGCCACGAGGGCGTCGGCGTGATCGATTCAGTGGGCGCCGGCGTGAGCGCCTTCAAGCCGGGCGACCACGTCCTCATCTCCTGCATCTCCTCCTGCGGCAAGTGCGACTACTGCCGGCGCGGCATGTACTCGCACTGCGCCAGCGGCGGCTGGATACTCGGCAACACGATCGACGGCACGCAGGCCGAATACGTGCGCACGCCGCACGCCGACACCAGCCTCTATCCGATCCCCGCCGGCGCCGACGAAGAGGCGCTGGTCATGCTCAGCGACATACTGCCGACCGGCTTCGAGTGCGGCGTACTCAGCGGAAAAGTGGCGCCCGGCTCCAGCGTCGCCATCGTCGGCGCCGGGCCGATCGGCCTGGCCGCCCTGCTGACGGCGCAGTTGTACTCGCCGGCCGCCATCATCATGCTCGACCTGGACGAGAACCGCCTGGCCGTGGCGCGCCAGTTCGGCGCCACCCACGCCATCAACAGCGCCGACGGCAAGGCGGCCGAAGCGGTCATGGCCCTGACCGGCGGGCGCGGCGTCGACACGGCCATCGAAGCGGTCGGCGTGCCGGCCACCTTCCTGCTCTGCCAGGAACTGGTGGCGCCGGGCGGCGTCATCGCCAACATCGGCGTGCACGGCAAGATGGTCGACCTGCACCTGGAAAAGCTCTGGTCGATGAACATCACCATCACCACCCGCCTGGTCGACACCGTCAGCACGCCGATGCTCCTGAAAACCGTGCAGGCGAAGAAAATCGACGCCGGCCGCCTCATCACCCACCACTTCAAGCTCGAGCAGATCCTCGAGGCCTACGACACCTTCGCGCGGGCCGCCGACACCAAGGCGCTGAAAGTGATCATCGACTTCTGAGCGGCCGGGCGCCATACCAAGGGCCGGGGGCCGGACCGCAAACGCGCCCCGCCCCCGGCGCCGGCACTACAGGCGCAGCATCTCGATGTGCGTGACGGTCAACTGGCCGGCCACCTTCTCGGCCACGAAGCTGACCTTGTCGCCGACCTTCACCTGATCCAGCATGGCCGGGTCCTTGACGCGGAAAACCATGGTCATGGGAGGCATGTCCAGATTCGCCAGGGGGCCGTGCTTGAGGGTGATCTTGCCGGCCTCCTTGTCGATTTTTTTGACCTCGCCGTCGCTCATCGGCGCCCGCAGCGCGGCGGACGGCGCGGCCGGCGTGGCGGCTTGCGCCGCTGTAGCGCACAGGGCGGAGAGGAGCAGCACGGCGATGCCGGCGAGTTTGCGTGGTGATTTCATAATGGATTCCTTTTTTCGATGGTGTGCTGGCGACGCTTATTGTTTGACGGCGATCTTGCCGACCATGCCCGCCTCCATATGCCCCGGCAGCAGGCAGGCGAAATCGAAGGCGCCGGCCCGGCTGAACTGCCAGACCATGTCCTTCCTCTCGCCCGGCTTGACGCTCAGCATATACGGGTCGGCGTGCTCCATTTCCGGATTTTTGCGCATCGCCTCGCCGTGCGCCTTCAACTGCGCCAGCGTGCCCAGCACCAGCTCATGCGCCATCTTGCCCTTGTTGAGCGCGACGATGCGCACCGTCTCGCCGCGCTTGACGTCGATGGACGCCGGCGTGAAGCGCATGGCGTCGCTCATCTCGACGGTGATGGTGCGCGTGACCAGCTTCGGCTCGCCCTCGCGGCCGAAGGCCTCCTCGTCGGCGGCGCCGTGCGTCGTGGCGTGGTGGTGGCCGGCGTCGGCGCGCGACGGCGCGGCGGCCAGCGCGAAGGCCGCTGTGGCGGCGGCGATGCTGAAGAATTTAACTGCTGCATGCATGGTGGTTTCCTTCAAAATAAGTAAGTGGAATCAGTGCCCGGAGTGGCCGGCCGGCTTGCGCACGGTCAGCTCGATGTTCGCCGGCGCGTTCGCCGCCGGCATCGACTGGCCGCCCGGCGACTTGCTGCGCGCGGGCGCCGGCAGCGCGCCCGTCCATTCATAGGCCAGCGTGCCGGGCGGATGCTTGTACCAGCCCGGGTCGCTGTAATCGCCCCGCTTCTGCTCCTTGCGCACCTTCAGCACGGTGAACATGCCGCCCATCTCGACGCCGCCGAACGGCCCCTCGCCGCTCATCATCGGCAGCGTGTTGTCGGGCAGCGGCATCTCCATGCCGCCCATCGAACCGCCCTGCTCGCCCATCGCCATATAGTCCGGCACCAGCTGGTTGATCTTCGCGGCGATCTCGCGCTGCGGCACGCCTATCATCGTCGGCACGCCGTGGCCCATCGCGTTCATCGTGTGGTGCGACTTGTGGCAGTGGAAGGCCCAGTCGCCCGGCGCCGTGGCGGTGAACTCGATGGCGCGCATCTGGCCGACGGCGACATCGGTGGTCACCTCCGGCCAGCGCGACTCCGGCCGGGTCCAACCGCCGTCCGTGCCGGTCACTTCGAACTCGTGGCCGTGCATGTGGATGGGGTGGTTGGTCATCGTCAGGTTGCCGACGCGGATGCGCACCTTGTCGCCCTGCCGCGCCACCATCGCGTCGATGCCGGGGAAGACCCGGCTGTTGAAGGTGAACAGATTAAAGTCCAGCATGGTCGAGGTCTTCGGCGTGTAACTGCCCGGCTCGATATCGTAATTATTCAACAGGAAAACGAAATCGCGGTCGACCTTCATGAACTCGGGATTCTTCGGATGCGTGACCCAGAAACCCATCATCCCCATCGCCATCTGCACCATCTCGTCGGCGTGCGGGTGATACATGAAGGTGCCGGGGCGCTGGGCGACGAATTCGTAGACGAAGGTCTTGCCCGGCTGGATGCCCGGCTGCGTCAAACCCGTCACGCCGTCCATGCCGTTCGGCAGGCGCTGGCCGTGCCAGTGCACGCTGGTGTGCTCGGGCAGGCGGTTGGTGACGAAGATGCGCACCCGGTCGCCCTCGACGACCTCGATGGTGGGCCCCGGCGACTGGCCGTTGTAGCCCCACAAATTGGCCTTCATGCCGGGCGCCAGCTCGCGCACCACGGCTTCGGCGACCAGATGGAACTCCTTGACGCCCTGATTCATCCGCCACGGCAGCGACCAGCCGTTCAGCGTGACGACGGGATTGAAGGGCCGCCCGTTGGGCGGCGCTTGCGGCGTCTGCGTGGCCGCGCCGCTCATGCTGGCCGCCTCGGGCAGCGAGGCCGCGCCGACGCGGCTGACGATGCCGGCGCCGACCAGGGCGGCCGCGCCGGTGAATAAACTTCTGCGTGTGACCATGTCAAATCCTCTTTATTTTTTCTGCGGCGACGCGCCGCCGCCGTTGATGGCCGCCTGCAGCGCCGTCTCGGCGATCCAGAAATCCCTTTGCGCCTCGATCGCGCCGTTCACGCTGCCGACCTGCTCGCGCGCGTCCGACAACAACTCGAAGACGCTGGCCAGCATGCCGTTGTAGCGCAGCAGCACCTCGTCCGAAATCTTCTTCCGCAGCGGCACCACCTCCTCGCGGTAATGGCGGGCGATGTCGTAGTTGCTGCGGTAAGCCGAATACGCCTCGCGCACCTCCGAGCGGGCGCGGATGGCCGTGTCGGCCGTGCGGTGCAGCGCCTGCATGTACGTCGCCTGCGCCCGCGCGTTGCGTGCGCCGCCCCAGTCGAAAATCGGCAGCTCCAGGGAAATCGCATAGCCGTTCTGGCGCGGCTGGCCGCTCACGCTCTTGTTCGCGTAACCGGCGTCGAAGACGTTGACGAAGCCGGTCGCCTTGCTCAGGCCCAGCGCGCTGGCGGTGGCCTGCGCGTCGCGCCTGGCCATCTGCACGTCCAGGCGCTGCGCCATCGCCAGCGACTCGCTGTCGGCCATCTCGCGCGGCGCTGCAGGCAAGTCCGGCAGGCGCTCGGCCAGAGTGAACGCCGCGCCCTCGCCCCACAGGCCGAGCAAGCGCGTCAACTGCTCGCGCGCCGCCGTGGCGGCGTGGCTGGCCCGGGCCAGTTGCGTCGTCGCCTCGGCGTAGAACACCTGCTCGCGCGCCTGATCGAGCTTGCTCCAGTTACCGGCCCGCGTCATATTCCTCGCCAGCTCCGCGCCCGCCTCGGCGGCCGTCGCCACCTGCTCCATATAGCGCACCGTCTGCGCCGCCGCGACCGCGTCGAAATAGGCCTTGCGCGTATCGCCCGCCAATTGCACCGCCTGCGAGGCGGCCCGCAGCTTGGCCTGCTCAAAGCGGCTCGTTTCGATCGCGCTGCGCATCGGGATCGTCAGCAGGCCGACGATATCGAACATCACGCTGCGGTCGATTTCGGTCTCGCCGCCATTGCGCATGCGGCCGAAGGAAAAGCCGGGATTGCGCATCCGCCCC
Source organism: Janthinobacterium sp. (assembly GCA_025356595.1). GTDB lineage: Bacteria > Pseudomonadota > Gammaproteobacteria > Burkholderiales > Burkholderiaceae_D > Janthinobacterium. The sequence continues at coordinate 14,125 of JANXSQ010000279.1, forward strand.
GCCTGCACCAGGTCCGCCTCGGCCACGCCGAGTTCGGCCAGATCGGCCTGCAAACCACGGTTGTTGAGCAGCGCGACGCGCACCGCGCTGTCCGGCGTCAGCGGCTGTTTCAGCAGCTCGGCGACGCCCGCCTCCACGGCCGGACTGATCGCGGCAAGCGCCTGGCCGGTGCGCGCCCTGGTCAACTCGCTGACGGCGCCCACTCCGGCATCGCCGGAAAACGTCGCGCAGCCGCTGAGCAGCGCCGCCGACAACAGGACCAGCAGCGGCTTCAGGCGCGGCGCCCGATGTGCCGCGCTCATGGTTTGGCTCCCGGCTCTTTTGGCGGCATGGGATGGCCGGCGTCCATGGCCGGCTTGCCGGCCGCCGCGACATTGACGGCGCGCCAGCATTGGTCGGGCGGACTTTTCTCGTCGACGACGCGACGGTAATCATGGAAAACGGAGGTATAGGCGAGGACCGGAACGGCCGCGCCGGGGTCGGCCGGATCCCGCCGTGGCGCGCCCTGCTGTGCGGCGGCGGCGCACGACAAAGTGGCTAGCGCCAAAGCGCAAAGCGTATGTGAAAAAGACATGGTGTCCCCAAAAATCGATAGAACAGGCGTGCCGGGGCACGCGGCTTATGCGGGACGGACGCGCCGTCCCGGCATCGATTACACGCTAATGTAGCGGGGCGGACGTTCCAGGCTGTCCGGAATGAAACCGGCCGGCAGGATGGCGGCGGAAACGAAGTGCGTCTCCGCGCTGTTGAAGGAATGAAGCAGGCCCGGCGCCATCGGCGGCGCGGCGGCGCCGCTGCAACAGACGGCGCCGCCGCACAAGGAACCCTTGTGCTCGTGCGGAGTGGGGGAATGGTCGGCGTGCGCCGTGGGCGTAGCTGTAACCGCGCCATCATCATGCGCGACGCCAGCGTGATGAACGTGCTCGACCACTCCGCCCTGCGCTGACATTGCCGGATGCGCCGGGCCGCAAGACAGCTTGATCGCGGCGGCCATCCCCTGGAGGGGGAGCGCGGCGATCAACAGCCAAAGCAGGAAGGTCTTGAAGACTCGGTTCATTGAAATAGTCTAACACGGCGCCAGCCGACGAAAAGTCGACCCGGGTACAGCGTAGACCTTGCCATGGGGGGAAGGTCAAGGGATTTGTGCGCCCGCCAAAGCAGGCGCGATGCGGGGAGGAAAGGCAATAGCTAATCCACCGAATATAGTGAATCCGTAGCGCCCCCGTTACTATACACAGTCCGGGATTTTCAGGGTTTTGGCCAGCCCAACCCAAACAGGTCATTTAATACAGCAGGAAAATCGAACTTCCACGCTCCCCTTGGTCGCATTGACCCGACAGACAATGTCACCCGGCAAAGGATCTGGAAATGACTGAATACGACAAATCATGAGGAAGCCAACCACCGCCCGAATAGCACCCCGTTACTATATACAGACCTCGATTTTCGGGATTTTTGCCAAAACCCCGAAAATCGAGGTCT
>JANXSQ010000291.1 GCA_025356595.1 Janthinobacterium sp.
GGGTGGACGACTCTCTCTCATAAAGAGGAGTCTTGGTCCATGTACCCGGTTAAACTCTTGCCAGCTTTCATGCATCCGTGAAATAAGACACATGGCGACCCACCACATTGTTACCGCAATTACGTTGGTCAAGATAAACCAGCGCATCGGAAACACTGTGAGGCGATTGTCCGGATCCTTGCCTCCGAACGTCGTGGTCCATTTGAGTTCGCTCCACGCAAGCACGAACACTGCCAGCACCACCGCAATCAACCCCAGGATATTCCAGAGTGTCGGTTTGGTCGGCTTGGTCGGCGCCTTGTCTTGCGCGTTTGACGCCTCGTTTTCGTCAATTGCTTGAGGTTTATCGTCGGGCTCCCCCCGACTGTCAGAACCGATTGAGTTGTCAAGAAACAGGCTGCTCAGCGAACGTCCAACTAACGTCGCCCAGCCTGTCCTTTTAAACAGTCCCTCGTTTTACGTGGCAAATGAACAATCCACTCGCCGACGACATGACACTTGCATTGAAACCCGCGCAGTGGTTCTTCGCACACCGACTTGGCATGGCCGTAAGTCTTGGTGTGGTCGCCTTCGACCTTGTAGAAGTAATCGCACTCCGCGCAGTATTGCAGCGATTTGAGAGGCACCGGCTTGCCCATTCGAGCCATGTACCCGCTTACAAGGCGGAGACTTGGACCGGTGTCGTTTGTTGCGAGCGCACCCGCTGCCGCGTTGTTCGCCGCAGGCGCTCCCTCTGTTTTCTTGCCCTTTACGTGTTCTTCGGTAGAGTGGGCTTTCTCACCCTTGTTCCACCGTTTGCACGTTCCGCACCACTTCCAGGCTTCTCCCGACACGGTTTTGGTGTGCGGTTCGCCATCCTTGGGCGCAGTTTTGCGGTTGACGCCGTCTTTCTTGTCGTCGCCACCGCCAGACTTGTTAGTGTTGGCAGTCGATCCGGCTCCGGTCACCTTCGGCTGGTCCTTGTTGGGACAGTTGGGCTTTATATGCCCTTCTTCGCCGCAGTGGTAACACTTGCGCTTGTCTGCCCCTCCTCCTGTCTTCGACTTCTCACCATCTTTCGAGTCACCGAATCTCTTCTCCAGACGCTTCACAGTCGCCTTGAGAGCTTGAGTCTCGACCTTTTCTTTGTGATGTTTCTCCGCTTCCCACATTTTCTTTGTTTTTAGAGTTCGGTAACGGGCTTTCAGTTCAGACAAGTGCGTCGCCCAATTTGCAACGCTTCGGTCTCCCCGGTCGGCTTTGTTGTAAATTTGCACAACGTCCGTCTGGAAGATCATAGTTGATGATCCCAGGAAGCACTCATAGACTAGCATCGGTAAGTCGTTTGGACATGTTTCCGGCCCAGTACCTTCGATCCGTTTGGCGATATCGCTTACCTTGTCCGCGAACGTTTCAACATTCTCAGTAGATTCCTTGGTAAGCCGCATTGCTTTGAGCTGCATTACCAGGACTCGGACCGCGCTTGCCGACAGCTGTTGGTGAATATTCACAATGGCGGCAAAGACTTCAGGTCCTGTTGCCGACGCACTTGTGTCACTCTCCAATTTCTTGAGCATGTCGACATCCAGCGACTCTCGCAGCATGCGAGCTGACATCTTGAGGTTCAGCTTGTCATACTCGTCGCCGATGTCTTCGTTCAGTCGTTCGACCCACGGTTGAACAATCGTTTTCTCTGCTCGACCGAACTCGTCTAGCAGGTAATGTTCCGCTCCCGTGATAGCATCAATCAACCGAAAGACTGGGTCCATTCCGCGTTGTTCGATCTCGTGGCGAACACGGTCGATCCATGTCTTAAACGACACGGCTTTACCGTCTGAAGTAATCTTGTCAGGGGTCGACAAATGGTGGCTCGCCGGCAATCCTGCCGTGCATTCTTTCTCTGTCTTTGCCCTCTCCTTGTAAGCTTTCGGTCGGAACGCTAGCATGCTTGCTGGCTCCAATCGAATTGTTTGTTGGGTGGTGCCTCCGCCGGTCCAGTAAAAGTCTGTCCCGTCAAGATCTTGCAACCCGCCCACACGAGGCCCTGCAGCGTTGTTTTGTGCAGGAACTTGTGCTTGTACCGCTGCCGCTTGAATCGCAGCAGCTCCTTGCGCACGCTGTGTCGCTTGTGCCGCCTGTCGTTCGACGTACTCAATGCGTGCTTCAGCCATGCGTTGTTCTCGCATTCGGACTCGTTCAGCCTCAGCCAGTTCCGCTTGACGCTGTTCATCCAACTGTGCAAGAGCTTCCATTGCACCGTCTGCTTGCTCTCGAGCAATTCGCAAGGCCTCGGCCATGTCTTCGAGAGTTGTAGGTTCTTCTTCCTCCATGGTGCAGTTGTAGTAATTGTGT
>JANXSQ010000313.1 GCA_025356595.1 Janthinobacterium sp.
TAGCCCAGCTGCTGGCGGCCTGGCGTTTGCTTCCCGGCAGCTTGCGCAGTGCCTACCCGCTGGTGCTGATAGGCGGCAACGGTTGGCTAAGCGAGGAGCTGCAGGGCGAGGTGGCCCAAGCCCAGGCGCGGGGCTGGCTGCATCGCCTGGGCTATGTGCCTGAGGCAGACCTGCCGCTGCTGTATGCGGGCGCAGCGCTATTTGTGTACCCGTCTACCTACGAGGGCTTTGGCCTGCCACCGATTGAGGCCATGGCCTGCGGCGTGCCGGCGGTGGTGTCCAGCCAGTCTTGCCTGCCCGAAGTCACGCAAGGCGCGGCGCTGATGGTGGACCCAGACGACGTGGTGGCTTTTTGTGATGTTTTGGTGAAGGCGCTAACTGATAACGAGTGGCGCCTGAATGCTGTAGCCAAAGGGTTGGCTGTTGCCGCGTCTTACAACTGGCAGCGGTGTGTTGCTGAAACACTGCAGGTGTACCAGCTTGCGCTGTAAGAGGCAATTCAAGGTTAAGGTTTGGTGGGCCGTCACAGACTTGAACTGTGGACCAAAGGATTATGAGTAATCTGTCAAGAAAAACATATCCTTTTAACATCAACAGCTTACGAAACCAGCAAAAGGCCTAGGCTACATTCAGGCTACAGAGTGTTCAATAGCTTTCTGAGCTACCCAGGAAAAAAGTCTCGGATGTCGGCAAATCTGGAATCCGGCACCTTCGCCAGGATCGCAAGGTAGGCTGATTTTGTGCCGTCGAAACTGACCATTCCCATTCCTTCTTCGTACGCACGTTCAGGTTCACACCAATACGCGTCCGTATCGAAAGACACATGAGCTCGACAGGCATAGGGACGAATTTCGTAGACCGAACATGCGTTCTCGACAAGGAATGGGCACGCAACGCCCGCGAAGCGGGTTGGGTCATGCTTGATGTGGCGATCTGCGCGGACAAGGCGTTTTTTGCTGAATTGCGCCAAACGCTCGGCTTCCATGGATGAGATAGTCACATTCATCCGGCAACAAGCAGAGCAACCTTTTCCGCATGCAATAAAAGGTTTTGCCGCCTCCCCGAGTTCTTCGACCAGGCGATACAGCTTGCCAAGCTTTGACTTCGCGGACGAATTCTCGCGAAGGACTTCCTCCCCAATGAGGTCTTCACGCTTGGCTAAATCTTGAGGAATAGACGCGATAAAAGAGGAGGCACGGGCTTTGGATGCAGCCACCGCATCCCTGAAGCGCTGTTGATCGGCAGCAATCATTACGATGAACCCCTTTAACGGCGACAATTTAGTCGCAACTTCTTGGCAACCTGTGTGGCCATCAAAGGGCGCGCGCACATCATTGAAATGCGCCTGAGCGCTGCCCCAAGTCACCTGTCGGGCCATACCGACAGGTACCCCTTTTCGTCAATGGCCAAGACGAAGAATAAGTGGTAGGCCGTGTAGGACTTGAACCTACGACCAAAGGATTCAGGTTGGCGTGGGTTTCCCCACTCCCTGGACTATCTCATCACCCGCGTCACGATGTTTCCATCGCACGTAAGGGTGCCGGGCGCTCGTGGGATGCTTATCGGATTGGCTCCTCACACCCTAGTCTCTGCACCTTCCCGCCTACCGATCTTTCAACCTGCCTTCGGCGGGCTTGGCTCAGGATTGCCGTGATACTTCATACGAAGCCGACGGTTTCCCTGAATTCACCCAGTTTTCCGCTGGCGCTCTCACGCCAGGGTCACCATTTTGATGAGTCCTCTGCTCTAACCAACTGAGCTAACGGCCCACGTGCTTATTATCGCAGCAGATTGCACAGCTATCGCGGCGAAATGGTCACATACAGAGCAATCAGTCCCACGCTATAGGTTTCCGAGGCTTGGAAACCCGCATCAAACGAGCTTCCGCTGTTATCGTTCACCTCCATCACCCTATTCATTTGGTTGCAGCAAACTGCGCAAGTTGCTTCGGACTGTAGCCGCGAGCGTCGAAGCAGACACCTCATGAAAGCGCGCCAGGGCTTCCACAACCACGGCTACGTCGGCAGGTCTAGACGTCCGCTCGGCGGTCTTCGTGAAAGGACCATCCGTCTCGGTCAACACCCTGTCAAGGGGAATGGCTGCGACCATTAGTGCATGCCGCTCGTTGTCCAACATCGCCGCATTGATAGAGAAGTAGCAGCCCAATTCAAGAGCACGTGCTGCCTCTGACTTGCTGCCGGTGAACCAGTGCAGCACGACCTTGCCTTTTGTTGGCGGCAGGTATGCCTCGATGTGATCCAGCACCGCCTTCGCTGCACGAATGCTGTGCACTGTGATGACTTTGTTTCCCGCCTCGGCGCAGCGTTGTAGCACATGCTGAAAAACCTGCTTCTGCAGCTCTAACGATTTATAGAAACGCGGGCCAGCGTCAAGCCCAACTTCGCCGATATAGCGGGTCTCTACAAGATGGGCATCCCAGAGCGCAAGTTCGCTCGCCCTCTCCGCGACCAGTTGCGGATGCAACCCAAGGGCCGCCCGCACATGGCGGGTCGCTTGCGCCAATTCATGGTTGCGCGGCCACGCCCTCGGCGTCGTCGTTACCGCCAAAGTAAAAACACCTGCATCATCAGATTCTCGAACCGCCGCTGCGTGATCCGGATAGAGATCCAGATGGCAGTGGAAGTCCACCAGCCCATTTGTCGCGATCATGGATGCACCGACATCAACTTGGTCTCGTGTCCACGCCATCGATCAGGCGCGCAACTTCGTCGAGGCCGCGTCGATAAACATCCGCCAGTTGATCCAGTCTCGCGACCTCGTCCGCAAGCGAGCCTGGCTTGTGGATGAGGAGATTCGCGAGGCCTGGGTGTCCGCGCAAACGTTCTATCGCATATTGAAAAGATCGCACCTGCTTTCCCGTCGACTCACGGGTATCCAGTGATTGGGCGCGAAGATCGGGCACCGTGTACGTGGTCTCGTCTCGGCCTGCTCCCCACGCGCTATCCAACGCAGCGCGTCGAATCAGGCAGGGCAGACAGTACCCGCAGTGCTCAATGCCTCTTCCTTGGTGACCTTGCCACCGGGCGTTCGCGGGGTGTGCGCAAGACAAAGAATGTGGTGCCAGTTTGAGCAGCAATGCCTGGTTTGCGCATGCGCTGGCCATCTCTCCCTTGGTCTTGTCCCAATACGGATTCTTGACACGGCCATCAATCCCAAGCTCTGTAAGCAGCTCATTCCAGCGTGCCATGTAGTACGGGTGCGTTGTACGAGTGCTATTTGACCCAAGTCGCAATGGATCTAGCGGCACATTCAACGCGATCAAGCCATTCTCGGGCACCCTCAGCACGAAGCCATTGCCAAGCCCTGTGCCGGCGAACACGCCCAAGGCGAAGAACAAGAACGATCGACCTCTCGTGCTGTTCTCCGAGCCGACATCCTTTACCAAGCCTTTATCGAACGTCATGCCGACGCGCAACCGGTCGAACGCCGAGTTCGCGTATTGTTTCTTCAAGCCCGCAAACAATTTCCCTTGCGCATCGCTGGTCGCGCCTTCGCCAAAGTGGCTCACCAACAAAGGCGTCGAGCCAGCTTGAAGAAGATCAATAGCACCAATCAAACTATCCAGTCCACCGGAAAACAGGCTCAGCGAATCAAACGGAAGTGCCAGCAGACTGGGCGGTGCTTGCTTCCCAATAGTAGTGAACCTGTCTGGCCGCGCCCGAAAGCCTATCGTCCATTGATCGCCCGTCAAAAAATTCAAGGCCTTCGTCAAAGTCGATGTGGCAGTACCCCAGCGCACCGGGTCACTCACAGGAATGACTAGGCGAATTTCTCTTGTCCACGAATCCTGCGACTGTTCCGCGCGAGAAATCCGCGTGTCCGCAGCGTGGACATGTGCAGCGACCACCAGCAGATCAATACCGATCTCAGAAGGGAAGACACCCAGAGCTTTCAGACTTGTCAGCGCTCCGCCGATTCCGTGATCCAGCATCTTCTCGCCAGCGACCAGTTCAAGCCGGGTTAGTTGTTCGTCGCCAGCACTGGAGATAGACGCGTGATCGTCAGGACCGAAGTGCCCCGTTAACAGTTGTCGCTTCATTGGTTTGTCTCCGCGTCGCCAAGAGCCTGAAGAATCGCGAACGCGGACTCATAGACCGTGTCTACAAAGGACTGAATGCGCGCGGGCGTCAAGTTGGGCGTTGCCTCACGAGCCTTGCTGAGCGCATCGCTGACCCCGCCACGAATGAAATCGCGCAGCTGCGCTTCCACGCGATGCGCAGCCTGCGCATCCGCCGGCATTGTGACCGCCTTGATTCCAATGTCGTTGCAGATCCTCGCCTCGATCGCATGCGTCGCGTACAACTCGAAAACCGTCTGCATCTGGTCCGGCGTGAACGTTGAAAGATCGGTCAAGCCCTCGGTGGTCAACTCGATAATGGTCTCAATATATGCTTCGCGCGCGATACCTTCGTCGACTGTGCCCGCCCCAGGACAGATGTAGTCGGCAAGGCCGACAAAAATCTCCGCGATGGGGCGACCTGCAAGCGCTTCAAGGTTCAACGACCGGAGCGCTTCGCGTACACCGCGCACTTGGGAATCGGCTAGAAACCCCAGCAATCTCGCGCCGGCACCGCGCGATGCACCCATGCGTTGCGCTGCCTGGCGTGCCCCGCCTGATGATGTGGACACATAGCGGGAGACCGCCCGTCCGAGATTGACGCGATCTCCACCACCCGAACCGGCAAAACGAGTAAAGCTGTTGCGTGCACCGGAGAATCTGCTGGGATCGGCTGCAGCAGGAATTGCGGGACGGTTCGGCGGCGCAGGTAGCGCCGTAGGGTGAGGCGATGCAGCTTCCTCGCCATTTGGCGAGCCATCCGTCGGAACTGGGGCGGGAGGCACACCCTCACCGGCCCCACCCAACCAGGAAGGCACAAGCGGTGTACCGCCACCGGGACCCCCGTAGGCTGTCGACGTTCCCATTAACGAACCCCCTTCGTGTCTTTAAGCACCAGTTCTGCGGCGGCTTTGAGGGCCACATTGTTGGTGACCTTGCTCCAGTCATTCAACAGCTTCGCCAGGCGCGCGACACCATCGGTGTCTTTGATCACGCCCTGCCACCCACGAACCGCCCAGGGGCCGCATTTGCTGGTCGGCAAGCCTTCGAGGAAATCCAACAACTTTCCTTGCAGACCAGGCTGCGCCTTGACCAAGACGACGAGCCCATCAACCCCTGGGGGCATGGTTTCAAAAGCGCCGCTGCCCATGATCTTCGTGCGTACTGCCTCGAACACTTTGTCTGCCTCAGGCTGCACGAGTTGCTTCAGCTCCGCTTCGTATGCCTGGACCGACATCTTTCCGCCGAACAATCTTTCGACCACGCCAGCAAGATGTCCAAGGACCGATACGGGGCCAAAGTAGTCTTTCTTGTCCTTTGCCACGAACAGATATGGGCGTAAATCGACCCCCGTCAAGAACGGCTGAACCCGCGACCAATCGCGAATCGTCTCCGATGACCTCCATTCGGCAAGTACTGCACTCTCGACAGGTGGAACAATCACATCACCCGTTTTGGCACCTTTGCGCTCATCCGTCACGACCTTTCCATCTGCTTTTGAGCTGTCGTCAGCAATACTCTTTTCCAACGCGTCGATGTCCTCGCACAACCCCTTCGCATGGACGGCCGCGACAAACGCGATTTGTTCAAACAGTCTGGGGATGAATCGCTCGGCCAGCATCAGCTTCGCCAGGACTGGCAAACTGATGTCTGCACCAAATCCACGCGCAGTTGCCGTGAGTTCCCTAAGCAACAACGTATTCAAAAAACGCTTGATCTGACGCGGGTTACCCTTGGTACCACTCGCCAGAATTGGACCAATCTGGTCACTGAGAGCGAGTGCTTTGTGGGCCTTTTCGGCCTTTGCTCCGAGTGCGCTCTTGACCGTTGCGGCATCTAGAACAGCACTCTCCCAAGGCCTCTTAAGGCGTTCCCGTGCTACGGCAATGAGCTTCGCGTAGCTCTCGTCATCGTCACCGATTTCGGCCCCTGTCAGCAGCAGCGTGACATAAATGCGAGTCTCTGCTTCCCCGAGCGCCGGGATGCGGAACGGCACCTGAATGAGTTTTTCCAGATAGTTCCGCGCGTAGTCGCGCGGGCCGGTGGTTTCGGGCAAGTCAGGGAAATGCTTACGCACCGCATACTCGATCATCGCCTCATCGGCTGCGACCACAAACGCAGTGCGCGCAGTAAAGACGAACAGCCGAATCGCTTCGAGCGTCTCGATGGCCGTGTCCGGCAAGCATCGGTCAAGGTCATCAATCAACACGATGAGTTGCTTGATTCCTGCCTCTTTCAACAGTTTGTCGAATGCCTTACGAAAGGCTTCAACCTCTTCCGGTACGTTCCTGGTTTCGCCCGGCTTTAGTATCGATTTCACACCATCAATTGCAGCGGTAAGGTTTTCTTTCGTCGCAACTTTTCCAGGGTCTGCAAACAGTCCTTCGAGAGTTCCGACAACAGCGCTGATCTGGTCCGGCGTCGGGATGCCAGTGAATGCGGTCACAGCTAGGCCACCCGCCCTCTTCGCAACTTTTAGCCAGTCGATACGATTGAAGATATCCTTGACCGCGCCCGCAGCCTTCGTCATTGCCGGGCGTTTTTCCACGAGGCCCGTGACGATGCCTTCGATCAACGCGATCTTGGCGTCTTCGAAACCCTGGAACCGCCAGCCATTGAACTTGAGGCAGAGCACGTCGTCGTTGCCCGCGAATCCTACTTCGATCATCTCCAAGACACTGGATTTTCCCGCACCCCAGTCGCCATGGACACCGATCGTGACTGGGTGATCCGGTTTCTCGCGCAGCAGTCCGATGATCGTCGTCGCAATCGCCTCGTTGTTGAGCAAATCAACTTTGGTCTCGTTGTCAGTCAGAATCACCCTGGCCTCCTCAGCACATTCGTTTTATGGGACGCTGTTGTTACACGCGCGAGCAGGGGTACGAGCTCTTGATATAGACGTGCAAAAACTTCCCCTTTGAATCCGAAGCCATGAAGTCCTGATAGACCGATTCCGGTACGTTGTAGTACTGGTAAGTGCCACCACTCTTGAATTCGATTTCCAGGGTCTCCGAAGCAGCTTCATAACCCGCAGACAAGATCGTGGACGAAGCCACCATTTCGCGTTCCATATCAGCAATCTCCTCAGGTTTAAGTTTTTCGCGCGTATAACGGGCAGCAGCCCACAATGAATTTTGAGCCCGCCAAGATGCCGCGAGCCGCGTGTAGTCTTCGCTGATACGCTCGCTCTTCCAACGTTTTGCCACAGCGGGGTCTTCACTCTGTGGTCGGTGCTCTTCATTCGGCAAGGCGATACGGCAACGCAACGGAAGACGGGCGGCTTCGCCCGTAATGATCGCTTCGCCGGTTCGCAGCACGGGAAGACTTTCAACGATGCCGGACAAATTGTCTGGCAACGCGCCCTGGACTTTGCTCCGGTCCGCCGCGTTGGAAAGCCGCAAGGCGATGAATGTGCCACACTGAGAAAGAATCGTTTCGTCGACTTCAGATGGACGTTGACTGACAATCATCGCGCCAATGCCGAACTTGCGCCCTTCTTTCACGATCCTCTGCACGATGTCACGCGCAGGACCACCGCCCTCCTTGGAGAGATAGCGGTGCGCCTCTTCCATGACGACAAGCATGGGGCGATGGATGCCCCCCTCGCTCTTTTCGCGCCCCCAAAACAAGCCTTCATAGATGATCTTCAAGATTGCCGCGATCAACTGGGCAAGTACGGCACTTGGTATGCCAGAGAGATCCAGAATCGTTATGGGTTTCCCGTGTCCGAGCCATGTACTCAATAAATCCGGCAGGTCTTTCTCGGTACTGCCGTCTAGCTTGGGCTCCCACGCACCTGGGTGCAGCAGGAAGTCATAGCGTCGATCGAGCAGCCGCGACCGCATCTGATCCAATGGCCGACGGATGCTAAGAACACCGATATTGTTGATGAACGGAGCGGTTGACCCCAAGCCATTTGGCTTGTATTTGGGTGCCTTCAGTGTTTCCGCATCGCCCGCCTCTACGAGCGCAGGCTTGGTCTTGGCCGAGTCTTCCCAGGTTTTGATCTCTGGGTCGACCAGCTCAAACCACAACTTCTTCAGATTGAACGGAACAGGGCTGTCTGCCGTCATCGACGTAACGTCCAATCCGGCAAACGACACCGCGTTGGCGAGTGTCATCTTGTAGTCTAGAACCTTATCGAGGATCTGGCTCATGGCTTTGTCGTCGACCTTCCCCATCAGGAAGATCAACAAGTCTGCGGGGTCAAGCGCCCAAAATGGTATGTGTAACGGTTCTTCGCCATCACTGGGGTTGACCCGGAAGACTGTTGCGATGGATTGCAGGGCACGGCTGTACTCACCGTGGACATCAAGCAGCAGAACACTCGCGCTGGGAAAGCCCCCGTGCGCCTCGTCGGTTTCCCCCATAACTATTGATCGCAGCAGGCTCGCGACCGTAGTCGATTTCCCCGCGCCAGTAGAGCCGAGAACTGCACTGTGTCGTGTGACCAGCTTATCGAGATCAATACGGACAGAGATGCCTTCAGCGTTGGCCAAACGTCCAATAACAACTTGCCCACCATCAGCCGAACCGTAGATCACAGCCAAGTCTTCTTCGGTAACCAAGTGCACTTCATCGTTAACGCTCGGGTATTGGCTTATCCCACGCTCGAAGGATGAGCCGACGACCTCACCGACCAATTGAATCGTCATCCAGCGGTCACCGCGATTATTGGGCTCGCGGGCTGCTTCTGGCGTAGCGTTCGCGCCAACCTCCGCAACGATGCCATACAGATCGTGATAACCCTGTGGGATGCGCACAAAACTACCCACCTGGCCGATGCGGTAGCTCTTGCCGCCGATAATGGCAATGCCCGAGGCTACACTCGGCGACTGCCGGATACTGACCGTCGCGCCGGTCACGGCACCCACATGCCCCAGCAATGTCGGCTTCGAATTCATACCGCGCCAGCCGTTGGCACTGCCACTGCATCTTCAGGCGTGTGGGGTGGGGCAGCGACAGCCAGTGACTCCGCCGTCGGTGGCGAAAGTGGGAAATGCTGGGCGGCACGTGATGACGCGAAGAACCGCGCGAGCCGGTCAAATCGACCCAATTGAAATTGGGCTGCGCCGCTCTTCTCATCGATGCCCCAGTAAGTCGCTCGAATAGCACCCCAGTCGCGCGTTGGCAGATCACCGGGCATCCATGGCGCAGCAATTCCGTTGATCATGGCCTTGTCAGGGGAATACAAACTCATGTTGGCGCGGCGTCCCGCGATGTCGCGGGCATGGATTTCTTGCTCCAGCGGCTTAAACTGGAACGCAAACACGCTGGCCGACGGATTGGCTGCCAGGCATTCATCGATACGAGCAGAGATGTGCGCATCAGCGAAAGAAAACCCGGTCGCGATCAACAACGTGTCTGGAGTCATCAGAAACGCCCGCAAGCGGTCAAACAGCGCAGCATATGGTGCTTTCTGCGTCTGGTCGTATTTGAGGTGTTCCGGGAACACAAGATGGGTTGCTGCGGCCCGCCCTGTACGCACCACTTCACCACGTGCATTGGCTGCCCAGCCGAGCGACCCATGGAGCTTCCACAAACGTGTCCAGCGCGCTGGCAAGTCGTTACTCGCCACGGATGAAGGATCGAAGAACGGCTCGCTGGCGCCACTAAAGCCATCGAAAAACGGAACACGGGTGCGTTCCAGCGCTTGCTCGAACAGCAGATCGTAGTTGGTCGTGAAAATTTCCACCGGGTGTTCGCGCCCCGTGCCGCTGATCCACGTCACGAATTCGGTGTACGGCGAAGGGCCGTCGTGAAGGGGTTTGTTGACGATGGTGCCAATCTGCTCGCAAATGGCTTCGCTTAGCTTTTTGTATCCTTCCCCGTCGAGGTCATGAACCTTCGTTTTGCCAATGACACCAGCCAAGCTGCGCACCCGAGACAGGATCGTTTCTATGTTCGGGGTTTCGAGTTCGGCACGTACGGCGTCGAGGGTCTTGCCGTACTCGGCTTTCAACGCGTCCATCACCATATCGGTCAGACCTGCCACCGCCGGGATCAACGGCTTGTCGCTTCCGGGAGGAAAGATGCCGGCTGGCGCGCCCGCCCCGACTAGGAGCCCGATCCGCTTGCGTCCCTGGGCAATGATCTGCCGCAGACTGGCCATGTACTGGTCTGGATTGTGGACACTGACAGTCATCGAACACTCCCTTTTTGGTGCGGTCTATGGCGACTTTCGCTTTTTGAATTTTTATTGTTACATTTTATGCTCAATCCGTCTCCCAGGGGGAGACAAGCTTGCCGCTAGATATTGATCCTGTTATATTTATTGCGCAGTACGTTTCTTTTAGGGGCGCAAAATGAGCGAAAAATATCACTTGCAAACAAAGACGCTAGGCCCTCGGGCAGCGCAACTCTTCACAGAGCTGAATGAACTGCGCCGGACGACGTTCACCCTGGCGGATGTGGGCTCTATCACCGGCCTGTCGGCTTCGGCATCCCGCAATCTCGTGCACAAGGCCCAACTGCGAGGCTTGGTGACGCGACTAAAACCTGGTCTGTACAACCTTGTGCCCTTTGAACTCGGCCGGACCACGGAGCATGTTGACAGCCCCTACTTGATCGCGCGCGAACTCGCGGGCACCGCGCACTACTTCCTGTCGCACGGCACAGCGCTTGAACTGCACCGCATGGTGACGCAGCCCAACTTCACTGTGTATGTGTCCTGTACGCGGCGCGTACGTCCGCAGGCGGTCGGCGGCTATGATTTTCGGTTTGTCCACGTCACCGAAAACCAAGAATTCGGGGTTATGAAACATTGGATCGACAAAGAGCGCTTCGCGATGATCAGCGATATGGAGCGCACGATCATCGATGGCCTGCGACACCCGGCATTTGTCGGTGGTGTCACCGAAGTCGCCAAAGGCTTGTGGATGAAACGGGACGTATTGAACATTAAACGGCTGGTGGACTACGCATTGCGCCTCAGCGTCGGCGCCGTCGTACGCCGCCTCGGCTACCTGCTGGAACACTATGGCATGGCCGATGCTTCGGTGCTGGAACTGCTGCGCGGCATGCTGACGGCGACTTATCAGCGCCTTGATCCACTGCTCCCCGCCGAGGGGGCATTTCTCTCACGTTGGCGGCTCCAACTCAACGTGACGCCCGAAGAACTTGATGCTGTGAGGCTTGGCTGATGATTCCACAACGCAATATTTCCATGATCTCGAACACACTGGTGAGCGCAGGCGGGCGACGCATTCCCGAGGCCGTCATCGAACGCGATTACGTGCTGGCCTGGTTCCTGACCGGTCTGGCCGGTCATCCGCTACGCGAGGTATTGGCCTTCAAAGGTGGCACGGCCCTGCGGCGCTGTTGGTTCGAGGACTATCGGTTTTCAGAAGACCTGGATTTCACGCTGACCCGTGCGATCACTCTTGAAGCTATCCTGGCTGGGCTGAACGAAATATTTGCGGCAGTTGAGGCCGCTTGTGGCTTACGCATCGCTTTCGACCGCGAAGACCGCCACAGCCACCAGAACAGCCACACCTTCTATTTGCGTTATCAGGGGCCGCTACCTGCTGCGAACGATGTGAAGGTTGACATCACGATCACCGAAGTTCTGTGTTTTCCGCTACAGGATCGCCCAATTCACCGCACCTACGACAGCTTTGACGATTTACCCGAAGGGCCAACCGTGAAGGTCTACGACATCAAGGAGATCGTAGTCGAAAAGCTGCTGGCCTTGAGCGACCGGGCACGCAACGAGCCGCGTGACTTGTATGACCTGTGGTACTTGTTCGACTCCACTGATTTGCGCGTTGCAGAAATGCGCGCCGAACTCGATACCAAGTTGGCACTCCGGCAACGTGTCGTTGCAGGTATGGAGCAGGCCATTGCCACCAAGGAAGATCGTCTGCGGCGGCTCTGGGCCGCCCGCCTCGCGCACCAGATGAACCACCTGCCGCCGTTCGATGATGTCTTTCGGGAAGTGATGCGTTCCGTTCGCGCTGCCGACTTACCGAAAGCAGGTGGCTGATCGGTTCCTTTATCCAATCATACGATTCGCGACCTGCTGAAGTTCGGCGGTGGTTAACCGACCGCCCCCAAGCGAGAACGCGGCAGCTTGGTTTTCAGCGCCTTGAATCCTCGATCCCGCATGATGAACGACTCCAGCATATGCGGAATCAGTGCCACCGCATCCACCGGCTCGCCATAGGTCTGCGCGTGCAGCGCCGCGTAGCGCTCCAGATCAGCCTTCAATGCAGTCGTCAGCACAACGGTCAACTTCACCGTTTCGGTCCTGGGCAGCGGCCCCAACCGCAGCTTGTAGGCAGACGTACTCATTGTGAAGACCCCCTAACAAAAAACAAAGGCTGATACGGTCGCAGGATCAAATCCTTGCTCACCATCACCCGCATTGGAAACCCAGGCCGAATAGTCAGTGTGGGCTGAATGCTCATGTTCCGCTTGGTCATCTCCTGCCCAACCTGGTTCACCGTATCCTGCGCACCCTGCCGCACAGCGACGATCACCTTGCCATCGCTACCGCCACGATCCGGCGCCGCAAGCTCGGCCCCCACACCCAGCAGCGTGGACAGCGCTGCGCCAGCAAGAATCCGGTCCCAGTGCCAATCAACACCATCCTCCAGTCCGGCATAACCCGCAGGGTCGATGCCAGGCAGTCGATCCAGCGCAATCGAAGACGTGTCCGGCAGGATCAACCGCGTCCACACCAGCAGCACCCGCCGC
>JANXSQ010000362.1 GCA_025356595.1 Janthinobacterium sp.
GGCGGCGGCGGCGGCGCCGCGCGCGCTGATCCTCGACAACGGCCGGGGCGGCTTCACGCCGGACGGGCGCGAATACGTGATCACGCTGGGCGCGGGCGAACAGACGCCGGCGCCGTGGTCGAACGTGCTGGCCAATCCGCAGTTCGGCAGCGTGGTCTCGGAAAGCGGCCAGGCCTACACCTGGAGCGAGAACGCGCATGAATTCCGCCTCACGCCATGGCATAACGATCCGCTGGCCGACGCCAGCGGCGAAGCCTTCTACCTGCGCGACGAGCACAGCGGGCGCTTCTGGTCGCCCGGCGCGCTGCCGACGCGCGGCGCCGGCGCCTACGTGACGCGGCACGGCTTCGGCTACAGCGTCTTCGAGCACAGCGAGGCCGGCATCGCCAGCGAGTTGTGCACCTACGTGGCGCTGGACGCGGCCGTCAAGTACACGGTGCTGACGGTGCGCAACGACAGCGACGCGACGCGGCGCCTGTCGGCCACCGGCTACGTCGAATGGGTGCTGGGCGACCTGCGCGCCAAGTCGACGCCGCACATCGTCAGCGACCTCGACGCGGCCAGCGGCGCGCTGTTCGCGCGCAACGCCTACAACACGGAGTTCTCCGGCCGCGTGGCCTTCTTCCACGCCGACGGCGCCGGGCGCAGTGTCACGTGCGACCGGGCCGAATTCATCGGCCGCAACGGCAGCCTGGCCCATCCGGCCGCGCTGCTGCGCCAGCGCCTGTCGGGGCGCTGCGGCGCCGGCCTCGACCCGTGCGCGGCGATCCAACTGCCCTTCGAACTGCTGCCCGGCGAGAGCCGCGAGATCGTCTTCATGCTCGGCGTGGGCGGGCGCCGCAACGCCGACGCCAGCGCCCTGGTGCTGCGCCACCAGGGCGCGGCGGCGGCCCGCGCCGCGCTCGACAAGGTGCGCGCGCACTGGCGCCAGACGCTGGGCGCGGTGCAGATCAGCACGCCCGACGCGGGCCTCGACGTGCTGGCCAACGGCTGGCTGATGTACCAGACCATCGCCTGCCGCTTGTGGGCGCGCAGCGGCTATTACCAGTCCGGCGGCGCCTTCGGTTTCCGCGACCAGTTGCAGGACGCGATGGCGATGGTGCACTGCGCGCCGCAGCTGCTGCGCGAGCAGTTGCTGCTGTGCGCCGGGCGCCAGTTCGTCGAGGGCGACGTGCAGCACTGGTGGCATCCGCCCTCCGGGCGCGGCGTGCGCACGCACTGCTCGGACGATTACCTGTGGTTGCCGCTGGCCCTGTGCCGCTACCTGGCCGCCAGCGGCGACCTGGCCGTGCTGGACGAGCGCCTGCCCTTCCTCGAGGGGCGCGCCCTGCAGGGCGAGGAGGATTCCTACTACGACCTGCCGGCCGTCTCCGGCCAGAGCGCCGACCTGTACGAGCACTGCGCGCGGGCGCTGCGCCACGGCCTGCGCTTCGGCGTCCACGGCCTGCCCCTGATCGGCTCCTGCGACTGGAACGACGGCATGGACAAGGTCGGCGCGCAGGGCCGCGGCGAGAGCGTCTGGCTGGCCTTCTTCCTGTATGAGGTGCTGCAGCGCTTCGCCGCCGTCGCCGAGTTGCGCGGCGACGCCGCCTGCGTCGCCAGCTGCCGCGCCGAGGCCGTCACGCTGGCCGCCAACATCGAGCGCCACGGCTGGGACGGCGAATGGTACCGGCGCGCCTATTTCGACGACGGCGCGCCGCTCGGCTCGCACCTCAACGAGGAGTGCCGCATCGATTCCATCTCGCAGAGCTGGAGCGTGCTGTCGGGCGCGGCCGAGCCGGCCCGCGCGCGCCTGGCGATGGCCCAGGTGGACGCCCGCCTGGTGCGCCGCGACGCCGGCCTGGTGCAGTTGCTCGACCCGCCCTTCGACCGCGGCGCCGGCAATCCCGGCTACATCCGCGGCTATGTGCCGGGCGTGCGCGAGAACGGCGGCCAGTACACCCACGCGGCGATCTGGACGGCGATGGCCTTCGCCCGTCAGGGCGACGCCGCCAAGGCATGGGAAGTGCTGGACATGATCAATCCGCTGCGCCACGCCGCCGACGCGGCCGGCAGCGCGCGCTACAAGGTCGAGCCCTACGTGGTGGCGGCCGATGTCTACGCGGTGGCGCCGCACGTCGGCCGCGGCGGCTGGAGCTGGTACACAGGGTCGTCCGGCTGGATGTACCGGCTGATCGTCGAGTCCCTGCTGGGCGTCGACCTGGCGGCCGGCACGCTGACGCTGGCGCCGCTGCTGCCGGCCGGCTGGGACGGCTTCACGCTGCGCTACCGCCACGGCGACAGCGTGTACGCGATCGCCGTCACGGTGGTCGAGGCGGCGCTGGCCGGGCTGACGCTGGACGGCGCGGCGCAGGCCGGCAACAGCATCGCGCTGCGCGACGACGGCCGCGAGCACGCGGTGGCCCTGCGCCTGGCGCGGGCGTAAAAAAAGCGCCATCGCTGGCGCTTGTTGCTTCCGCAGGGCCGCCGCCGGCGGCCCGTCCTCATTCGACCTGCGAGGGCGCCCACGGCGCCGGCCGGCGGCGCCGGCTGGCCAGCAGCATGACGCCGCCGCCCAGCAGGAGCAGGGCGTAGGGCGAGGTTTCCTCGTCCGCCTCGGGCGTCAGCCGCAACGGCGGTTCGGCCGCCTCGCGGCGCGGATGGAAAGCGGCGCGCTCCAGCTGCGCCGGCGCGCCGTCGCGCGCGGTCGCGCTCGGGTGGCGGGCGGCGTTGAAGGGCGCGCTCTGCGGCGCGGCGTCCTGCGCCGGCGCCTCGGCGACGAGCACGGGTACGGCCGCGGCGCCGGCCGCGCTGGCGGCCAGCACGATCAGCGCCATGACACGCTTTCCATCGAATGGCATAGTTTCCTTAAAAATGGTTGTGGCGCAACGCCATATCCCGCCGCTGCGGGATCGCAATAATATTATGAACGGACAATATTGTTCGTTCTGTACGCCAGTGCACAGAGTGTGCCATATATTATTGCTGCACGGCAATACACAAGCTTGTTTAAAAACCCAGCCGCGCGCCGGCGCCGAGCAGGGTGGCCAGTCCCAGCACGGCGAACACCGCGGCCGCGATGCCGTGCACGAGGCGCAGCGGCACGCGTCCGGCGATTTTCTCGCCCAGGTAGACGGCCGGCACGTTGGCCAGCATCATGCCGAAGGTGGTGCCGGCGACGACCGCGTAGATGCTGCTGTAGCGGGCCGCCAGCGCCACCGTGGCGACCTGCGTCTTGTCGCCCATCTCGGCCAGGAAGAAGGCGATCAGCGTGGTCAGGAAGACGCCGTATTTGGCCAGCCTGGCGTCGTCCTCGTCGATCTTGTCGGGCACCAGGGTCCAGGCCGCCATCGCCAGGAAGGACAGGCCCAGCACCCAGCGCAGGATGTCCGGTCCCATCAGGGAGGTGATCCAGGCGCCGATGGCGGCCGCGAACGCATGGTTGGCGACGGTGGCGACGAAGATCGCCAGCACGATGGGCAGGGGCTTGCGGAACTTGGCGGCCAGCAGAAAGGCGAGCAACTGGGTCTTGTCGCCGATTTCAGCGAGGGCGACGATGCCGGTGGAGACGAGGAAAGCTTCCATGATATTCGGAAAAGTACGCGGGCCGGACGATTAACCAATGATCCAAGGGCGACTCCGGCCCATGCGGCCGCCCTTTGATCAGTGGTCTCGTCAAGTTCTGCAACCACCTGCACCATGGCCTGCGGGCCAATTATGTTGATACAGGTTCCCGCGCCGGGGCGCGGGACGACTACTCCCCAATGTTCAGCCCGGATGATAACAGAGCCGCGCCGGGCCCGCAAAACGCCGCGTCCGGCAATGTTTCCTTAATGGCAGGAAAGTGCTATTCTGCCCGACGCCCGCCCACCGCGCCGGCGCCCATCGCAGCGCTTTTTTGGAGACCTGGAATATGCCATCCCCGCACCGTCTTGCCGCAGCCATGCTGCTCGCCTTCGCCGCCCTCGGCGCGCCGCTCCGGGCGGGCGCCGCCGCCGCGCCGTCCGA
>JANXSQ010000384.1 GCA_025356595.1 Janthinobacterium sp.
CACCCCTCGTAGCATCCTGCCGAGCCGTAGCATCGCCTAGCTCATTGCATCGATCTTCAATGACTGCATCGTCCACTGCTGCAGCCTCGTGAAACTTGCCACGGGCCCAAAAGCCTTCTTGCAGGATTTTGCCGGAACGATCGTCCCTTTTGACGCCGTACCCATGCATCATTCCGTTTAACCATTCTCCTTCATAACTACAGCCGGTGCTACCCCATACAACACGGCCCTCTCCGTGATATTTTCCAGCCTTCCACGCACCTTCGTAGTATCCCATTGTCTTTCCGTTGCCTTCGATCTTGTCTTCGATAAAGTCGAAGCGGCCCTGTCCACTTCGCTGTCCTTTTTCAAAAAACCTACAATTCGAAGAACGCTGAAGCTTAGTAGCGGACGCGACCAACATGCATATGACATTTACGTACCCTTTGTATCGTTCACCATTGGGATATAAAAAAACGCCGTAGCCATGTCTGGAATCATCCTCATAGTTTCCCATGTATTGTCGTCCATCGCTCCACTGGTACCGGCCCTGTCCGTGCCGCAGATTGTTTTTGTACTCGCCTTCGTGAAAGTCTTGCTGCGGCATGAACAAGCACCGCCCGTGACCTTCTTTGGCACCGTGTATCCAGAATCCTTCGTGAATCCGCTTGCCGTCCGAATAGTTGAGTCGACCGACGCCGTGCGGTTGACCGTGTAAGACAGTACCCGTGTACAAGCCCTTGCAATCAAGGCGATCCGTGACTAATTGCTCCACCACGGCGACACAGTCATCATCGTCGTGAGGTTGAAGAGCCGGCCGTGTCTCGGTTGATGGCGGCGTAGATGGTGGTGGTGGCGGTGGAGGCATGGTTGGCGGTGGTGGTCGAGTATCGTAATGCGCTTATTGTTTCAATACACCGGGTGGCGGCGACAATGATCTAGCGCTTGATAGCGGTGTCGGCGGTTTTGAAGGCGGACTCGTGGGCGGAGCTTTTTGATGCTGCAGTGTGGTTTCTCCAGCATCCATTGTGTTCTTCTTCGCCGCAGCAGATTCAGTAGCAGCGATCGCCTGCTTACTACCGTCTTGCTTCACGTCGTGCACCCACTGTCCATCAAAAGTGACGAGGCCGGTGGCGTTATATTCCTGACCATGTCCGTGCCTTTCACCGCACTGGAATTCACCCGTGTACGCGCAGCCTGCTTCATCGACCGTGCGACCCGCACCGTGGTAACGTCCTTGAGTCCATTCGCCTGTATACGACGCTCCAGTAGAAACAAAAACAAATGTTCCAAGGCCACTGCGATGACCGCCTAGAAAGTCACCTTCGTAGCGGTCGCCTGATAAGTAAGTGTAAACGCCACGGCCGTTCCGCGCATTGGCCACCCAATCTCCTGCGTAGCAACGCCCATCCCTCCACTGGTACGTGCCGACGCCGTGGCGGTGACTGTTGTGAAAGTCACCCGTATAGACATCTCCGGTGGCATACACAAGTCGTCCGTGACCTTGGAACCGGCCTGCATCGAAACACCTTTCATACGAAGCCATGTCTGTCTCTCTCTCGTCATAAATAGCCACTCCATGACCGTGTGGTTGATCGTTACACCACAATCCACGATATACTGCTGCAGAGCCCGCGACGCTATCAAACCAAGGTTGGTCCATGACCAGCTCCAGATGCTGCTCAGTTTCTGTCGGAATAGCGTCATCCGGAACGCCTTGGTGCCACACGCCCTCGCATGTGAGAACATTATCGACGTATTTTCTACCAAATCCGTGCAGTTGACCCGAGCCAAAAGTGCCCTCTAGTGTGACGTACCGACCACCTTCTTCACGGTACTCCAATTTTCCTTCCCCTTCATACTGTCCGTTCTTCCAGTGCCCAGCATACACTGTAGTGGAAGACGTGTACGTTCCGTAGCCTTGGCGCTGATTGTGCGCAAATTGATCCGGTAAATGGAATTGTTATCACTGTCATTGATGTTGGGCCATTGGTAGGTTCCCAGTCCGTGACGGGAATCGCTCACAAAGTCACCCGTGTAAATGCGTCCATCGGTCCACGTGTACATTCCGTGTCCGTGCTTTTGACTCTTTGATACGGCTCCCACGTAGGTATCTCCTGTGGTATAGTGGACATTCCCATCTCCACCCCAAAGTCCATACAACCAATCTCCTACATACTGCTTCGTCGTCATTGTCGCAACAACAGCAGTAGCGACAACCGTATCGCCATCAACACCCGTGCCATCCTCGTAAATCATCGTTCCTGAGGTTCCATGAGGTATCGAAGTACCACCCATTAGTAGTACGGGCCCCGTGTACTTTCCGTTGCGACCCCAGACATCCGTAACGTGCAAATTC
>JANXSQ010000003.1 GCA_025356595.1 Janthinobacterium sp.
GTACGGTGGTGTGAGAGGGCGACGGGGGTAACTCCGTTCCCTACTCGATGCTGACGGTCATTACAGGCCGGCGATTTCCTCATGCTTGATGATGGCGGCGGCGCTAACCTTCTCGACGCTCGGCGCGGCGGAGGCGACCATCACGGGCGCGCTGCTGGTCGGCACTTTCTTGCCGGTCGAAACCTGCTTCAGACGGTGATACTCGGCCAGCACGCGCGAGCCGTAGCCGTCGTCGGTGGCGAAGGCTGCCGCGCCGACATAGGTTTTCAGGCCGGCTTCGACGGAACCGCCGCGCGTCACATAGTCTTTCAGGATCAGCGAGCCGACGCGGATGTTGGCGACCGGATTGAGGGCCGCCTGCACGCCGCCCATTTCCTGGAATTTCTCGTGGTGGATCTTCGACATCACTTGCATCAGGCCCTGAGCGCCGACCGGGCTTTCGGCGAAGGGGTTCAGGCCCGATTCGATCGCCATCACGGCCAGGATCAGCAGCGGGTCGAGTTTGATCTCGCGCGCCGTCAGGTAGGCCGTCGAGACCAGCATGTTGGCGGCGTCGCCGGCCACGCGGTAGCGCTTGGAGAGCCAGGAGGTGACGAACTGCTGTTGCTTCTTGGTGCCCAGCAAAGCCTTCTCCTCGGCCGTCAGGGGCGCCGTGGCGGCCCCCGGCGAGGCGGCGGCGATGGCCGGCGCCTCCATCAGGTCCGACAGGGCCGGCGCCGTGATGACGGCGGCCGCTTCCAGCACGGGTTCGGCGAACAGGCTTTTGCTCATTTGCTTGGCCAGGTCCGGGCGCGCCAGCAGCAGGGCCAGCAGGGCGACGGCGGAGATGCCGCAGATGGTCAGTGTGTGTTGTGCCGTGGTCAACAGACCACGCGCCGAGACGCCCGCGGACGAAATCCACGCGGCTGGCCGGCGAGCCAATTTCGAAGCATGCGTCGATGCTTCCATAAAACGATTAGTCATAGAAATTCCCCTGAAATGTCGCGAAAAAAGCCCCTCCGCGCCGCGTGTGATCGCAGCGTGGATTGCCAATGCCGTGCATCAGAAATATCATCGTCATTCGCCGCGTTGGTGATGCGCGCGCATGACGCCGTCATTGCTTGCCTGAGCTGGCCGTTCCCTGTGGTATAGGACCAGTCGCAATACAACTTTTTTCGGGGACAAGGCAGACGCCTTTTGAAAACACTCCTTAAAATGTCATGTGGAGCCCCGACTCCGTGAATGAATGAGTGACGTTACAATCTGGTCCATGACCCGCGTCCTCTTCAAGTAAGGCAAATTGTAGAAGCCAGTTTATATCAAGTCAATACTAACAACTTCCTCTCTTATTACTTTAATGTCTTACTTTTTACCTTGCATTGCAGCAAAACCCAATAAAATCAATTACTTGGCATAGATATCGACGCAATGCCTTCCATAGTCAAAAAAAATTAAAAAAACATGAAATATTCAGATTTGCGAGATTTTATTTCCCAACTGCAACGAATGGGCGAACTTAAGTCTATTTTGACGCCGGTTTCCCCATTTTTGGAGATGACCGAGGTGTGCGACCGCACTTTGCGGGCCGGCGGGCCGGCTTTGCTGTTCCAGCATCCGACCGGACACAGCATGCCGGTGCTGGGCAATCTGTTCGGCACGCCGCGCCGCGTCGCGCTGGGCATGGGCGCGCAGGACGTCGGCGAGCTGCGCAAGATCGGCCATGTGCTGGCGCGCCTGAAGGAGCCGGAGCCGCCCAGGGGCTTTAAGGATTTGATGGGGCTGGGCTCGCTGGTGAAGGCCGTCTGGGACATGTCGCCGAAGGTGGTGCGCGGCGCGCCCTGCCAGGAAATCGTCTGGGAGGGCAACGATGTCGACCTGGCCCGCTTGCCGATCCAGCATTGCTGGCCGGGCGACGTGGCGCCCCTGATCACTTGGGGCTTGACGATCACCAAGGGACCGAACAAGAAACGCCAGAACCTGGGCATCTACCGCCAGCAGGTGTTGGGGCGCAACAAGGTGATCATGCGCTGGCTGGCCCACCGCGGCGGCGCGCTGGACTTCCGCGAACACGCCATCCACAGCAAGGGCCAGCCGTATCCGGTCGCCGTGGCGCTGGGCGCCGATCCGGCCACCATCCTGGGTGCCGTCACGCCGGTGCCCGACAGCCTGTCCGAGTACCAGTTCGCCGGCCTGCTGCGCGGCAGCCGCACCGAACTGGTGAAGGCGATCGGCAGCCATCTGCAGGTGCCGGCCTCGGCCGAGATCGTGCTGGAGGGGCACATCTATCCGGACGCCAACCATCCGTCCGGCTACGAGCACGCGCTGGAGGGGCCGTATGGCGACCACACCGGCTATTACAATGAGCGCGATTCCTTCCCGGTGTTCACCATCGACCGCATCACCATGCGCCGCGATCCGATTTACCACTCGACCTACACGGGCAAGCCGCCGGACGAGCCGGCCGTGCTGGGACTGGCGCTGAACGAGGTCTTCGTGCCGCTGCTGCAAAAGCAGTTCAGCGAGATCACCGATTTCTATCTGCCGCCCGAGGGCTGCAGCTATCGCATGGCCGTGGTGCAGATCAAGAAGCAGTACGCCGGCCACGCCAAGCGGGTGATGTTCGGCGTCTGGAGCTTCCTGCGCCAGTTCATGTACACCAAGTTCATCGTCGTGGTCGACGAGGATGTCAACATCCGCGACTGGAAAGAGGTGATCTGGGCCATCACGACGCGCGTCGATCCGACCCGCGACACCACCCTGGTCGACAACACGCCCATCGATTATCTGGATTTCGCCTCGCCGGTGAGCGGTCTGGGCAGCAAAATGGGGATAGACGCGACCAACAAGTGGCCCGGCGAAACCAGCCGCGAGTGGGGCACGACGATCGCCATGACGCCCGAGGTGAAGGCGCGCGTGGACAGCATCTGGCAGGAGCTGGGCCTGTAGCGGCGTGGGGGGAGGGCGCGCGTTTGCGCGCCGTCCCCACAGAATTCCCAAGCTCGGTTATAATTGTGTCTGGCGGGCCCCTGCGCATTGTGGCATGGCTAACCTGGTCAGGTCGGGAACGAAGCAGCCACGGCCGTTAACCATAAGTGCCGCAGATCAGGCTCGCCTCTTTTGATCTTTCAAAATCTTGCCACGGCAAGCCGGTTTCACCTTCCTGTTTTACCCTCCCCATATCATTTCGTATCGAGTTCCGCCTCCACGGGCCGCTCCGACACCAGCATGGCCGGATTTTCCTGCAGCAGGGCCTGGTCCGGCGTCAGCCTGACGTAACCGTCCGCGTCGCTACTATAGAGTTTCACGCCGTGCCTGCACTGTATGCGCACCTGGGCCGGCCGGGCGAATTTCAGGCTCACCGATTTCAGCGTCGGCATGAACAGGCTGTACACGCCGGCCTGGCTCTTGATCAAGTCGTTGCCCTGGCCGACGCTGCCCATCAGCCTGGCGTACTGCCATTGCAAGCCCTCCGGCAACAGCGCCTCCATGCCGAAGCCGACGCTGACCTTTTCCGATTTCGGCATGTTCGTCCAGATTTTCGCGTCCTCCTTGATCCAGCCGCGGTTCGGTACTATATAGAGCTTGCCGTCGGCGGTGATCGGCAGCGCCTGCCGGCCGGCCGCGTGGACCACCGTCAGCGCCAACTCGGACGGCTTGATGGCCTTGTTCTTCGGCGTCACGGTCAGATACAGATTGACCTTGTCGCGTTCGCTCAAGGGGGCGGCGTAGAACTTGTTGAGCTTGAAGCTGTCGACCAGCTTCGCGTAGGAGGCCCATTCGCGCTCCTCGGCGAGGGCGGCGGCGCTGCCCAGATACAGCAGTGGTAAAAGCAATATTTTTTTCATTTTGGGAATATTAAAATAAAAGCAAAGTGTAAGCGAGTGCGGCGGATTTCCCTAATTGCCGCGCACCTTGTTACAATTCCGCCTTTGCAGCCGCTACGACCAGGGCTCCCGCGCGCGGCCAGCGCGGGAATAACCGCTCCATCCGCTATCTACGGTAAAATCCCAGCATGTCCTATCAAGTCCTCGCCCGTAAATACCGCCCCAAGAATTTCGAGACCCTCGTCGGCCAGGAGCACGTCGTGCGCGCCCTGACGCACGCCCTGCACAGCGGCCGTCTGCACCACGCCTATCTGTTCACCGGCACGCGCGGCGTCGGCAAGACGACGCTGTCGCGCATCCTGGCCAAATCG
Source organism: Janthinobacterium sp. (assembly GCA_025356595.1). Classification (GTDB taxonomy): domain Bacteria; phylum Pseudomonadota; class Gammaproteobacteria; order Burkholderiales; family Burkholderiaceae_D; genus Janthinobacterium. The sequence continues at coordinate 4,175 of JANXSQ010000003.1, forward strand.
CTCAATTGCATAGGCCCGGACGGCCAGGGCGGCATCACCGCCCAGCCCTGCGGCGTTTGCGAGGCCTGCACGGCGATCGACGCCGGCCGCTTCGTTGACTATATAGAGATGGACGCGGCGTCCAACCGCGGCGTCGACGAGATGGCGCAGTTGCTCGAGCAGGCCGTGTACGCGCCCTCGAACGCCCGCTTTAAGGTGTATATGATCGATGAGGTGCACATGCTCACCAATCACGCCTTCAATTCGATGCTGAAGACGCTGGAGGAGCCGCCCGAGCACGTCAAATTCATCCTCGCCACGACCGACCCGCAAAAGATCCCCGTGACGGTGCTGTCGCGCTGCCTGCAGTTCAACCTCAAGCAGATGCCGCCGGGCCACATCATCAGCCACCTGGACAACATCCTCGGCCAGGAGGGCATCGCCTTCGAACAGCCGGCCCTGCGCCTGCTGGCGCAGGGCGCGCACGGCTCGATGCGTGACGCGCTGTCGCTGACCGACCAGGCCATCGCCTACGCGGCCGGCGAAGTGACGCTGGACGCCGTGCAGGGCATGCTGGGCGCGCTGGACCAGAGTTTCCTGATCCGCCTGCTCGACGCGCTGGCGCGCCAGGACGGCGCCGACCTGCTGGCCGTGGCCGACGAGATGGCCAGCCGCAGCCTGTCCTACAACGGCGCGCTGCAAGACCTGGGCACCCTGCTGCACCGCATCGCGCTGGCGCAGACCGTGCCGGCCGCGCTGCCGGCCGACCTGCCCGAGTACGCCGACATCGTGCGCCTGGCGGCCGCCTTCGACGCCGAGGAGGTGCAACTGTATTACCAGATCGCCGTGCACGGGCGCAATGAACTGGGACTGGCGCCGGACGAATACGCCGGTTTCTCGATGACCCTGCTGCGCATGCTGGCCTTCCGGCCCGGCGTGGGCGGCGCCGACGGCGTGCCGCAGGCGCCGCCGGCCGCCGCG
>JANXSQ010000014.1 GCA_025356595.1 Janthinobacterium sp.
CCAGCGTCAGGCCCTGCGTCAGGACCAGCTTTACAGCCTCTTCACGAAGCTCCGGTGTATATGTTTTTGAACGTGTCATAAGTTCTCCAGTTGGTGAAGTTTACCAAACTAGAGTGTCCGAAAAAGTCAGGGTACCTCAGCCTTGTCGGTGCTTGGTTTCATGATATTTATCGAGGGAAGTGAAAATGTCATACATCGTCAGCGTACGTATTACACCCCTCAAAGTCAATCCATTTTCACAGTTTGCGGACTGCGCTCACTCGGCATGTTCGGGTCCAATAAACGAGGATTTATTGGATTCACGCACGCTGTTTGCTGAGGCGATCAAACGCCGCCCTCCATGCTGTTCTTGCCACAAACGATGCTAAGTAGCAACAAATAAGCATCTCCGGCACCATCCCGGCCTCCATCCATTGCCGACATCGACTGCGCGGGAATATACTTCCTGTAGGAATGGGCGGCGCCGCGCGGAAGTTGCGCCGCCGCGCTCCCGATCATGCCGGTCCTTACCCACACCGTCGGCGCGCATGGCTGACGTCACAAGCCGGGCCGCCGACAGGAAGCACAACGATGACCTTCCTCGCCGCGCGCAAGCCCTGGCATTTCTCGCACTCCATCGGGGTCTGCTACGCGGCCTTTCTGCTGGCGTTCGCGTCTTTTTCCGTGTACGTCTGGACCGAGTCGCGCATCGACGAGGCCAACGCCGCGCGCTACGCCTCGCATGCGCTGGTCGAGGAGTTGCGCCAGTCCTCGGACGACCTGACGCGCATGGTGCGCAGCTACGCCGTGACGGGCGCGCCGCTCTACCGGCACAATTATCTGGAAATCCTCGCCATCCGCAACGGCGCCAGTCCCCGGCCGCTGAGCTATGGCAACGTCTACTGGGACCTGGTGTTCGAGCGCGGCGTGCGTCCGCGTCCGTCCGGCGCGCCGGTGGCGCTGCTGGAGTTGATGCGCCTGGCCGGCTTCACCGCGCCGGAACTGGCCGCGCTGACGCTGGCCAAGGACCATTCCGACCGCCTCAGCGAGACCGAACGCGTGGCGATGGCCCTGCTCGACGCCGGCGGCGCCGACCGCGCGGCGGCCATCGCCATGCTGCACGACGCCGCCTACCACCGCGCCAAGGCCGGCATCATGCTGCCCATCGCCACGGTCAACGCCAGCGTCGAGCGGCGCACCCTGCGCGCCCTCGAGGAGGCCACCGTGGCCGCGAATCTGGCCCGAACGGCCTTCATCCTGGCCGGCGCGGCGCTGCTCTGGCTGCTGTGGCGGACCAAGCGCCATCTCGACCGGATACTCGGCTGTTCCGTCGATCAACTGCACGACGGCATTGAACGCCTGGGCGCCGGCGACCTGGGCGCGCCGATTCCCGTGCCGGCGGGGCAGGGCTGCAGCGTCGCCGCGCGCCTGGCCGACATGCGCGACAAGCTGCTGCGCCTGGAGCTGGAGCGCGGCCAGGCGCTCGAGCGCAGCCTGCGCCTGGGCCGCCTGTACGCGGCGCTGAGCCAGTGCAACCAGGCCATCGTGCGCAGCGCCGACGAGGCCGAGCTGTTCGCCGGCATCTGCCACGCCGTGGTGCAGTTCGGCGGCATGACGATGACCTGGATCGGCATGCTCGACGCCGACGGGCGGCGGGTGCGCCCGGTGGCGTCCTTCGGCAGCGGCGTCGATTACCTGCGCGATCTGCGCGTGTCCACCGACGCGGACGAGGCCGAGGGGCGCGGGCCGGTCGGCACGGCCTTCCGCAGCGGCGAGCCGTACTGGTGCCAGGATTTCCGCCAGGATCCGGCCACCGCCGCCTGGCACGCCCGCGCCGCGCAGTTCGGCTGGGCCGCCTCGGCGGCGATTCCGCTGCGCCGCGGCGGCCGCGTGGTGGGCTTTTTCTCGCCCTATTCGGACCGCGTCGGGGCCTTCGACGCCGAGGCGCGCGAGCTGCTGCTGGAGATGGCGCTCGACATCGAGTTCGCGCTGAAGAATTTCGACCGCGACGCCGAGCGCGAACGGGCCGAGCAGTCGCTGCGGCGCAGCGAGCGGCATTTGCGCACCATCATCGAAACGGAGCCGGAGTGCATCAAGGTGATGGACGGCAACGGCCGCCTGTTGGAGATGAACGCGGCCGGGCTGGCCATCCTGGAGGCCGACACGCTCGAGCAGTTGCAGCAGCACAGCCTGATCGACCTGGTGGCGCCGGAGTTCCGCGCCGCCTTCATGGCGCTGCACCAGCGCGTCATGGGCGGCGAGAACGGCCGGCTCGAGTTCAAGGTGCGCGGCCTGAAGGGCGGCACGCGCTGGCTGGAAACCCATGCCGCGCCGATGCGCGGCGAGAACGGCGAGACGACGATGTTGCTGGGCATCACGCGCGACGTCAGCGAGCGCAAGCTGAGCGACGAGCGCATCCAGTATCTGGCCCATTTCGACGCCCTGACAGGCTTGCCCAACCGCGCCCGGATCGAGGAGATGGCGCGCTACGCGCTGGCGCAGGCGCACCGCAACGGCGAGTCGCTGGCGCTGATGATGCTCGACCTGGACCATTTCAAGGACATCAACGATTCGCTCGGCCACAGCGTCGGCGACGCCCTGCTGCTCGAGCTGGGCAAGCGCCTGCGCCTGACGCTGCGCGAGAACGACATGGTGGCGCGCCTGGGCGGCGACGAGTTCATCTTCGTGCTGCCGCAGGCGGACGCGGGCGGCGCGGCGCGCGTGGCGCGCAAGCTGCTCGAGGCCATCGACGCGCCCTACCGCATCGGCCCCTACGACCTGAAGGTGACGGCCTCGATCGGCATCGCCCTGTATCCGGGCGACGGCGAGGACATGGAGACGCTGCTCAAATGCGCCGACGCCGCCATGTACCAGGTGAAGCAGGCCGACCGCCACGATTTCCGCTTCTTCACGGCGGAGATGCAGCGCCGCTCGGCGCGCAATCTGCAACTGGTGAGCGCGCTGCGCTACGCCGTCGAGCGCCGGCAACTGCAGGTGGTGTACCAGCCGCAGGTGGCGCTGCCGGACCGGCGCGTGGTCGGCGCCGAGGCGCTGCTGCGCTGGAGCACGCCGGAGCTGGGCGTGGTCTCGCCGGCCGAGTTCATCCCGGCCGCCGAGGACAGCGGCCTGATACTGGAGATCGGCGCCTGGGTGCTGCGCCAGGCCGTGCGCCAGGCGCGCCTGTGGATGGACGCCGGCATGGCGCCGCTGGTGATGGCGGTGAATCTGTCGGCCGTGCAGTTCCGCAACACCGCGCTGCCCGAACTGATCACCCGCATCCTCAGCGAGGAGGGCTTGCCGGCCGAGTACCTGGAGCTGGAATTGACCGAGGGCGTGGCCATGCACGATCCGCAGGGCGCCATCGCGATGATGAACAATTTGCACGAGCGCGGCGTGCGCATGTCGATCGACGACTTCGGCACGGGCTTTTCCTCGCTCAGCCACCTGAAGAAATTCAAGATCTACAAGCTGAAGATCGACCAATCCTTCGTGCGCGACATCAGCACCGACGCCGAGGACAAGGCCATCGTCGGCGCCATCATCCACATGGCGCGCAGCCTGGGGCTGAAGACCATCGCCGAGGGCGTCGAAACGGCGGAGCAACTGGCTTTCCTGAGCGAGCAGTCCTGCGACGAGATGCAGGGTTATTTCTTCAGCAAGCCGCTGGCGCCGGCCCAGTTCGAGCAATTGCTGCGCGACCGCGCGGCGCCCTGATCGTCAGGGCAGGTGGAACAGGCGCGTGCCGAAGATGCCGACCAGGCCGATGATGATCAGGTAGATGGCGATGATGTAGTTGAGCAGCTTGGGCATGAACAGGATCAGCACGCCGGCGATCAGCGAGGCCAGCGGCACGGTGGTGAGGTGGATGGTCAAGACGGTGTCCTTTCGGGTGGATGGGGGGGCGCCGGCAGGGCGCCGAGCTTGCCCTGGATGGCGGCGATGTCGGCCTCCAGGGCGGCGTCGGCGCCGGCCTGTTGGCGCTGCGCCAGTTTCCTGCGCAGCAACTGGCGCAGCGACTCCAGCGCCGGCGCGTGCACCAGGCCCAGTTCCAGCCATCCGGACAGGGCATAGCTGCGCCGCAGCGCATGATACAGCGGGTCCACGTCGGCCGCGTGTTCGTGCAGCCAAATGAAATCGACCAACGATTTGTGGTATTCGCCGTCGGCCTTCGCTTGCATCGCGCGGCCGAAAATCGCCATCGGGTTCGCCATCGCCACTTCCTCCAGATTTTCACGCAGATGAGTGACTCCGCGCGGCGGAGCCGTGTTTGCTGAAATGCAATGGATGTAAGTTTGCCACAACTTTCGCCGCTGTGCGCAAAAGATAATGTTGCCGGGGGGAGGCCGTCACGCCGTCCGGCGTCGGCGATGAGGGGCGCGCTGGGGCGGGGGGACGCTACGGGGGCGTTTTTCGCCTGGCGGCGTCTGCTTATCCCCTGTTGTTGATTTTGCACATGTCCTGCTTTCCGGAGCGCCGTTTTAGCGTTTCAGCACATAGCGCGGCCAGAACAGCGCCCACCACAGCACGCGCAAGCCGCCGCGCACATCGATACGGGCCATGTCCGGCAGCGGGAAGGAGAGCTTCTTGAGGCGCATGATGAACAGGCCGGCGTTGAGCCAGACGATGACGAACAGCTCGACATGGGTGTCGAAGATGAAATCGAACAAGGCCGGCAGGAGCAGGGCAATGCCATAGGCCAGCGCCATGGCCAGTACGTGGAAGAGCAGGGGTTTCAGGACACGGAGCATGGCAAGGGGCGGCTTCGGCGGCGCGCCGTTGGGTGAATTTCAGAATGCTGGGGGCAGGGGCATGGACTTCGCGGTACGGGGCGTGCATTTCGGCGGCGATGATCATGCCCGCCGTCCGCTTCAGGCGCCGGAGGCGAGGAGGGCGAACAGGGCGTAGGCGACGGCGCCGGCGACGCTCAGCGCGGCCAGCCGCTGGTTGGCGCTGGCGCGCGCCTGCTGCGCCAGCTTGAGGCGGGCGCGCCCGCCGTGCTCGCGGCGTTGGTGGTCGTGGTGGTGGTGCAGGTGCATCGGCATGACGTTTCTCCAGTCTGGATGGGCGGATGGCGGCCGGGGCGGCCGGACGGCGGCGCTCAGTGGCGGCGCGGCGGCAGCGGCTGGAAGGCGCCGTCGGTCTGGTCGAAGACTGCGTCGGCGAAGCAGCGCGCGACGGCGGCGGCGACCGGCTCGGCCAAGCTCTTGGGGATGCACAGGCAGACGCGCACGCGGCGGCTGTCGGGGCAGGCTGCGACGCGGGTGAATTGCAGGGCGTCGCCGCACAGGCGCGCCGCCAGTTGCCGCAGAGGCAGCACCGAGGCGCCCTCCACCGTCAGCGCGAGCAGGCGCAGGTCGCCGGGGAAGACCTGCGTGCGTGGGTGCCGGACGGTTTTTTTGGACGGATGAAGCAGCATGGCGCGCTCCTGTGGATGGCCGGTTGGAATGTTGATGAGCTTATCAGTCGCCGCGTAAATGATGTCTAAAAAGTAAGCGCAAAGGTCTAAACGCGGCGTAAACGCGGCGCGGCGGCGGGCTGGAATTCTTGTTGACAAAAATGTTATGTAACATTACCGTAACAATAGTCGTCGCCACCGCCCTCCCGCCATGAATCCTTTCCTGTTCGTCCTCTTGTTGCTGTCGCCCGGCGCCGTAGCGGCGCAGGACTGGCGCGTGCTCACGCATAGTCTGGCCGGACAGGCCGAGATGGTCGACGGCGCGCTGCGCGGCAAGCCCGAGGGCGGCAAGCGCGCCTATTATGTCGAGCTGGTGCGCGCCATGCTGGCCGAGCTGGGCCTGCCGGCGCGCATCGAGGAGGTGCCGCTGGCGCGCGGCCTGGTTTTGTTGCAGCAGCACGAGAATGTCGCCCTGTTCAATGTCGACCGCACCCCGGAGCGCGAGGAGCGCATGGCCTGGGTGGGGCCGATCTGGGAGGAATCCGATTATCTGTACGAGCGCGCGGCGGCGCCCACCGGCATCCATTCCCTGGCCGACGCCCGGCCGCTGCGCGTGTGCGTGCTCAACGCCAACGTGCACGACGCCCTGCTGGCCAAGGCCGGCTTCGCCCATCTGTACCGCCACAGCACTTACGTGGGGTGCTTCCAGATGCTGGCGCTGGGCCGGGTCGACCTGGTCGCCTCGGGCGCCGGCGGCCTGGAGCAGAAGTTGCGCGCGGCCCTGATCGAGCCGCACGCGATCCGCGCGACGCCGGTGCGCCTGGCCAGCGCCAAGGGCTATATCGCGCTCTCGCCGGGCAGCCCGGCGGCCGAGGTGGCGCGCTGGAACGGCGCGCTGGCCGCGCTGACGAAAAGCGGCGCGCGGCGCGCCCTGCTGCAGCGCTACGCGGCCCAGCCCGAGTAAACGCCGCGGCCGCGCTCAGCGGCAGTTGCGGGGCGACCGTATAATGCGGCTATGCGCGGCGCGCCAGCGCCGCGTCCGGCAGGCCGCCGCGCCGCCGGGCAAGGCTTACATCTATTTTTTACAGGATCCCCCGCATGTCGTCTGAGCTGACACAAGAATTCACACCCGTCAACGTTCCGGTTTCCGAACGCATCCGCGCGCGCCTGGTCGCCAGCAAGACGCGTTTCCACGCCAACGACAATATCGCTCCCTACATCGAACCTGGCGAGCTGGACCAGTTGCTCGACGAGGTCAGCGCCAAGTTGCAGGGCGTGCTGGAGAGCCTGGTCATCGACACCGTCAGCGACCACAACACGCAGGACACGGGCCGCCGCGTGGCGAAGATGTTCATCAACGAGGTCTTCGGCGGGCGCTACGTGGCGATGCCGCCGGTCACCGAATTCCCCAACGCGGCGCGCCTCAACGAGCTGATGATCATCGGCCCGATCACCGTGCGCAGCGCCTGCTCGCACCACCTGTGCCCGGTCATCGGCAAGGTGTGGATAGGCGTCATGCCGAACGAGCACTCGAACCTGATCGGCCTGTCGAAGTACGCGCGCATCGCCAACTGGATCATGAGCCGGCCGCAGATCCAGGAGGAGGCGGTGGTGCAACTGGCCGACCTGCTGCAGGAGAAGATGCAGCCGGACGGCCTGGCCGTGGTCATGGAGGCCGATCACTTCTGCATGCAGTGGCGCGGCGTCAAGGACATGGACGCGAAGATGATCAACAGCGTCATGCACGGTTCTTTCCAGAAGGACGCGTCGCTGCGGCGCGAGTTCCTGTCGCTGATTAAACGCTAACCACACCGAGGCCACCATGCTAGTCCGACTCCTGTACGCCAGCCGCGCCGTCGCCACCCCCACCTGCGCGGCGGTGCACGACATCCTGCAGCACTCGCACGCGCACAATCCGCGCCACGGCGTCACCGGCATCCTGTGCCACACCGACAAGCTGTTCATGCAGGTGCTGGAGGGCGGCCGCGACGCCGTCAACGCGCTGTACGCGAAGATCCTGCGCGACCCGCGCCACAGCGACGTGCTGTTGCTGGTGTACGAGGAAATCAGCGAACGCCGCTACGCCTGCTGGACCATGGGTCAGGCCAACCTGGCCAAGGTCAACGCCTCGACGCTGCTGCGTTTTTCCGAGCTGCCGGAGCTGAATCCGCACGCCCTGTCGGGCCAGAACTCCCTGGCCCTGATCGACGAACTGATGGCCAGCGCGGCCATCATCGGCCGCGCCTGAAGCGTCCGCAAGCAAGGCCGCAGGCCCCTCTCCGGACGGCGGGAAACGGCCCCGCCGTGCGCGCGCCGGAGCGCGCCGGCGTTCTCTCCGGGCGCCGCCGGCGCCCTAGTCCTTCCAGCCTAAGCCCGTCCTTTCGACCTAGTCCATCCGGCCGGCGCCCCTACTCCTCTTGGGTTTCATAAACCATCGTTTGACCAATAGTGAAATCTTACCGTCAGGAATAAGCTTTGTTGGCCGAGATATGGCCCCCGATTTTCCTGCCCAATTATTGGAGAAACACAGATGGATGCAGTGCCCGAAAAGAAAAACGCCGACGCTGTGCCACAGCGCCCCACACGTCGTAATTTCCTCGGCAAGAGCGCCTTGCTGGGACTGACCGGTGCCGGTCTGTCGCTCGGCCTGAGCGCCTGCAAGGACGAAGCCGGCGGCGCGAAAGGCGCCTCCGCCTCGGCCGCCGCCGCCGCGTCGCCGCAGGCGGTGGGCCACGAGGTCGCGCCCGGCCAGCTGGACGATTACTACCACTTCACCAGCGGCGGCCATTCCGGCGAGGCGCGCATCCTCGGCCTGCCGTCCGGCCGCACGCTGCGCCGCATCCCCGTCTTCAACATCGATCCCATGGTCGGCTGGGGCATCACCAACGAGTCGAAGGCCATCATGGGCACCAAGGCTGATGGCAGCCTGAAGTACACCACCGGCGACACCCACCACGTGCACGGCAGTTACAAGGACGGCACCTACGATGGCCGCTGGCTGTTCGTCAACGACAAGATCCACGCCCGCCTGGCGCGCATCCGCATGGACACGATGGAGTGCGACAAGATCATCGAACTGCCCAATGTGCAGGGTTTCCACGGCATCTTCCCCGACAAGTGCGATCCGCTCGACGCGAAGATCAACTACACCACGCGCGTCTTCTGCGGCGCCGAGTTCCACACGCCGCTGCCGAACGACGGGCGCGACCTGAACGACCCGAGCAAATGGGGTTGCCTGTTCAGCTGCGTCGACGCGGCGACGATGGAACTGCGCTGGCAGTGCCGGGTCGACGGCAACATGGATCTGATCGCCACGACCTACGACGGCAAGCTGGCCGCCTCGAACCAGTACAACACCGAGAACGCGGTCGACCTGGCCGGCATGATGGCGGCCGAGCGCGATTCCTGCGTCTTCTTCAACATCGCCCGCATCGAGCAGATGGTCAAGGACGGCAAGTTCACCACCATCGGCACTTCGAAGGTGCCCGTGGTCGACGGCCGCAAGGCCGCCAACGCGGATCCGAAGACGGCGCTGACCTGCTACGTGCCCGTCAGCAAGAACCCGCACGGCGTCAACGCCTCGCCGGACGGCAAGTATTTCGTCTGCTCGGGTAAGCTCTCGCCGACGGCCACCGTGATCGACCTGGCGCTGGTGCACAAATGGTTCGCCGGCGACTTGAAGGATGAACGCGCCAGCGTCGTCGCCGAGCCGGAAATCGGCCTGGGTCCGCTGCACACGGCCTTCGACGGCCGCGGCAACGCCTACACCTCGCTGTTCCTCGACAGCCAGGTCGTGAAATGGAGCGTCGACAAGGCGATCGCCCAGTTCAAGGGCGACAAGACGGTGAAAGTCGTGCTCGACCGCCTCGACGTGCATTACCAGCCGGGCCACACCTACGCCTCGATGGGCGAGACGAAGGAAGCGGACGGCAAGTACTTCAACTCGGGCAACAAGTTCTCCAAGGACCGTTTCCTGCCGGTCGGCCCCCTGCATCCGGAAACCGAGCAACTGGTCAACATCAGCGGCGAGAAGATGGTGATGATCGCCGACCACACCGCGTATCCGGAACCGCACGACGGCATCATCGTCCGCCGCGACCTGGTCAAGACCCGGCAGATCTACAACATGGACGACTTCCCGAACGCGGTCAAGACGCCGGCCGATTCGCGCATCGAACGCAAGGGCAACAAGGTCTTCGTCTACATGATGTCGCAGGCGCCGTCGTACAGCATGCCGGTCATCAAGGTGAAGAAGGGCGACGAAGTGACGCTGACCCTGACCAACCACGACAAGGTCGAGGATCTGACCCACGGTTGCGCCATTCCGACCTACAACGTGAACTTCATCGTCAATCCGCAGGAAACCAAATCGGTCACCTTCAAGGCCGACCGGGCCGGCGCCTTCTGGATTTACTGTACCCACTTCTGCCACGCATTGCACTTGGAAATGCGTAGCCGTCTGTTGGTCGAAGCGTAATTCCGCAATCCGGCCGGGCGGGCGATACGCGCCCGTTCCGGCCGCGGCGGCGCCCGGCGCCGCCACCTTTCCCAGTTCCCCCATGATCCCTATTGCCGACCGTTTCCGTATGCCGCGCCTGTTGCGCGCGGCGCTGGCGCTGCTGTGCGCCGTCCTGCTGGCGCCCTCCGCCGGCGCCGCCATTTACGACGCCGAACTGTCGGCGCAATTGCTGCACGGCGAGGATATGTGCGCCGCCGCGCCCTGCCGCGACGTGCTGCCCTCCGCCCAGCAATTCTCCAAGCGCAAGGGCGCGCCCAGCTACGTCGACGCCTACGCCGTCGAGGCCGGCAAGACGCGCCTGGTCGGCTATGTTTTCCTCTCCACCGACGTGGTCGACATTCCCGCCTATTCGGGCAAGCCGGTGGTGACCCTGATCGGCATGGACACGCGCGGCATCATCACCGGCGTGCGCGTGCTCAAGCATTCCGAACCCATCCTGCTGGCCGGCATTCCCGAGTCGGCCCTGCTCAAATTCATCCACCAGTACGTCGGCAAGGCGGCCGACGCCAAGCTGGTGATCGGCCACGGCCAGGAAGAGCAGGGCAGCATCGGCCTGGACGCCATCAGCGGCGCCACCGTCACGGCCATCGCCGAAAACCAGGTCATTTCGCGCAGCGCCTACGAGGTCGGCAAGCAGGTCGGCATCATCAAGAGCACGCCGCGTCCGCCGGCCCGTTTCACGCCCGTCAAGGACACGCTGGACTGGGCCGCCATGCTCAAGGAGGGCAGCGTGCAGCGCCTGCTGATCCCGGCCGAGGCGGCCGGCGCGGCCGACACCAGCCGGCCCTACATGGAACTGTATTTCGGCTACCTGAACACGCCGGCGCTGGGCGCCAGCCTGCTCGGCGAGCACGCCTACGCGCGCCTGATGCGCGACCTGCTGCCGGACGAGCACGCGATCTTCATCATCGCCAACGGCCAGGAATCGTTCAAGGGTTCCGGCTTCGTGCGCGGCGGCATCTACGACCGCGTGCAGGTGCGCCAGGATCCCGAGACCTTCACCTTCCGCGACACCGATTACCAGAACCTCTACCATCTGCAGCCGGCCGACACGCCCGGCTTCAAGGAGTCGGCCATCTTCATCGTCCGCTCGGCCCATTTCAATCCGGCCTGGCCGTGGCAGTTGGCGGTGCTGACGAATAAGACGGACGCCCAGACCGGCGCGCGCACCTTCGTCCATTTCGACCAGGAATTCTGGCTGCCGGCGCGCTATCTGGAGGGCGGCCGGCCGCGCGTCGAGCGCGTCGAGGCGCCGTGGAAGGCCATCTGGGCCAACCAGAAACCGCAGATCGCGCTGTTCGCCGCCATCCTCGCCTTCGCCGCCTTCTGGTACGGCCGGCGCGACGCGCTGGTGCGCCGCTCCACCCGCAAGAGCAAGCCGTGGATCAGCGTGCCGCGCCATCTGCTGTGGGTGGCCAGCGTCGGTTTCCTCGGCTTCTACCTGAAGGCGCAGCCCAGCATCACCCAGGTGATGACCTGGTTCCACTCCCTGCTGCACCAGTGGAAGTGGGAGTTGTTCCTGTCCGATCCCTTCATCTTCATCTTCTGGTGGTTCATGATCATCACCGTGCTGGTGTGGGGCCGAGGCGTGTTCTGCGGCTGGTTGTGCCCCTTCGGCTCGCTGCAGCAACTGGCCCTCAGCGTCGGCAAATGGGTGGGCCTGAAGCGCTTCCAGAAGCTGCTGCCCAAGCCCCTGCACGACAAGCTGCGCTGGCTCAAGTACATCATCTTCTTCGTGCTGCTGGGCGTGTCCCTGTATTCGATGGAGACGGCCGAGAAGCTGGCCGAGATCGAGCCCTTCAAGACCACCTTCATCGTCGGCGTGTGGAACCGCACGTGGCCGTTCTGGTTGTTCATCGGCGGCATACTGGGCTGGTCCTTCTTCAGCGAGCGGCCGTACTGCAAGTACATCTGCCCGCTGGGCGCCGGCCTGGCCATTCCCGGCAAGCTGCGCCTGTTCGGCCTCAAGCGCAAGGCCGAGTGCCAGACCTGCCACGCCTGCGCGGCCGGCTGCGGCTCGCACGCGATCGACGCGGCCGGCAAGATCGACCAGATGGAATGCATGTCCTGCCTCGACTGCATGATCATGTACTACGACGACCACGCCTGTCCGCCGCTGGTCAAGGAGCGCAAGACGCGCGAGAAGGGCGGCCAGCCGCTGACGGCCATCAACGGCGCCGGCTACTTCATCTCGCTGGGCAGCGTGCGCGCCGACCTGGCCGCGAAGAGCGCGCAACTGGCCGCCAAAGCGGCGGCCGGGGAGTAGCGCGGTGGGCTTCATTTTCCCAATGCGCCGCGGCGGCGCCGCGCTGCTGCTGGCGCTGGCCGGCCTGGCGCCGGCCTCGGCCGCCGTGCTGCAGGTGCGCGCCGGCGAATCGCTGGCCGCCGCCGTGGCCGCCGCC
>JANXSQ010000109.1 GCA_025356595.1 Janthinobacterium sp.
CCGCGCCGGCGCGCCGCGCCGCGCGCGCGGGGCGCCGAGTTACAATCGGACAATGATTATTCTAGGCATAGACCCTGGCTTGCGCACGACCGGTTTCGGCGTCATCGACAAGCAGGGCAATCAGTTGCGCTATATCGCCTCCGGCACCATCAAGACGCTCGCCGAGGGCGATCTGCCGTCGCGCCTGAAGACCATCCTGAAGGGCGTCACCGAGATCGCCGCCACCTACCGGCCCGACTGCTCGGCCATCGAAAAGGTCTTCGTCAACGTCAATCCGCAATCCACCCTGCTGCTCGGGCAGGCGCGCGGCGCCGCCATTTGCGGCCTGGTCGGCGCCGACCTCGAAGTGGCCGAATACACGGCGTTGCAGGTCAAGCAGGCCGTCGTCGGCCATGGCAAGGCGGCCAAGGAGCAGGTGCAGGAGATGGTGACGCGCCTGCTTCTGTTGCCCGGCGCGCCCGGCAGCGACGCGGCCGACGCGCTGGCCGTCGCCATCTGCCACGCCAACAGCCACGACGCGCTGGCGCTGCTCGGCGCGCTGGTGCCCGGCATGGCCGGCTTGCGCATGAAGCGCGGCCGCCTGGTCGGCTAAACTCTCACTTTCACAGTACTCCACACAAGGTCGCGCGATGATAGGTCGTCTCTCCGGTATTTTGCTTGAAAAAAATCCACCGCAATTGCTGGTCGATTGCCAAGGCGTCGGCTACGAGGTCGATGTGCCGATGAGCACGTATTACAATCTGCCCCACACGGGCGAGAAGGTGGTGCTGTTCACCCACCAGGCGATCCGCGAGGACGCCCACCTGCTGTTCGGCTTCGGCAACGCCGCCGAGCGCGCCGTGTTCCGCCAGTTGATCAAGATCACCGGGGTGGGCGCGCGCATGGCCCTGTCGCTGTTGTCGGGCATGACCATCGCCGACCTGGCCCAGGCCGTCACGCTGCAGGATTCGGCCCGCCTGGTCAAGGTGCCCGGCATCGGCAAGAAGACCGCCGAGCGCCTGTTGCTGGAACTGAAGGGCAAGCTGGGCGCCGACCTGGGCGCCGGCGGCGTCCATCCGGTGGCCGATTCGCAGTCGGACATCCTCAACGCCCTGCTCGCGCTGGGCTACTCCGACAAGGAGGCGCTGGCCGCGCTGAAGCACGTGCCGGCCGGCAGCGGCGTCTCCGACGGCATTAAACTGGCGCTGAAAGCGCTCTCCAAAGGCTAAGCATGAGCATCCAGACCGACGATTTCAGCGCCCCGCGCATCATCGACGCCGCCCCGGCGTCCTCGAACGAGGAGGCGATCGAGCGTGCGCTGCGTCCCAAGCAGCTCGATGAGTACGTCGGCCAGGAAAAGATCCGCGGCCAGCTGGAGATCTTCATCGCGGCGGCGCGCCAGCGCAAGGAAGCGCTCGACCACACCCTGCTGTTCGGTCCGCCGGGCCTGGGCAAGACCACGCTGGCCCACATCATCGCCCGCGAGATGGGCGTCAACCTGCGCCAGACCTCCGGCCCGGTGCTCGAGCGTCCCGGCGACCTGGCGGCGATCCTCACCAACCTGGAGGCGAACGACGTCCTCTTCATCGACGAAATCCACCGCCTCTCGCCGGTGGTCGAGGAAATCCTCTACCCGGCGCTGGAGGACTACCAGATCGACATCATGATCGGCGAAGGGCCGGCGGCGCGCTCCGTCAAGCTCGACCTGCAACCGTTCACCCTGGTCGGCGCCACCACCCGCGCCGGCATGCTGACCAACCCGCTGCGCGACCGCTTCGGCATCGTCGCCCGGCTCGAGTTCTACAACACCGCCGAACTGACCAAGATCGTCACGCGCAGCGCGGCGCTGCTGAAGGCGCCCATCGACCCGGAGGGCGCGCATGAAATCGCCCAGCGCGCGCGCGGCACGCCGCGCATCGCCAACCGCCTGCTGCGGCGCGTGCGCGACTACGCCGAAGTCAAAAGCAACGGCGAGATCACCAAGGACGTCGCCGACAAGGCCTTGATCATGCTCGACGTCGACAGCGCCGGCTTCGACGTCATGGACAGAAAACTGCTCGAAGCGGTGCTGTTCAAATTCGCCGGCGGGCCGGTCGGCATCGGCAACCTGGCGGCGGCCATCGGCGAAGCGGCCGACACCATCGAAGACGTGCTGGAACCCTACCTGATCCAGCAAGGCTTCCTGCAGCGCACGCCGCGCGGGCGCGTCGCCACGCCGGCCGCCTACGCCCACTTCGGCCTGGCCGCGCCGCGCACCGGCCCGAACGGAGAACTGTGGAACCTGTAGGGGCGGCCGGCGAGGTGGCGGGCAGGGCGGCGATGCAGATCTGGGTCGACGCCGACGCCTGCCCGGTGGTCATCAAAGACATCCTCTACCGCGCCGCCGAGCGGCTGGAACTGACACTCACGCTGGTGGCCAACCAAAGTCTGCGCATACCGGCCTCGCGCCACATCCGCAGCGTGCGCGTGGCGGCGGGGGCCGACGTGGCCGACCGCGAAATTATCCGCCTGCTGACGGCCGGCGACCTGGTCGTCACCGGTGACATCCCCCTGGCGGCCGACGTACTGAAAAAAGGCGGCTACGCCCTGAACCCGCGCGGCGAGTTCTACACCGCCGACAACATCGCCCAACACCTGACAATGCGCGCCTTCCTGGAAGAACTAAGGGGCGGCGGCATCGACACCGGCGGCCCGGCCGCCTTCAGCCAGGGCGACCGGCAAAACTTCGCCAAACAACTCGACCGCCACCTCCACAAACACGCCAAATAAGATCGGGGTCAGGTCTTGCGTGTCATCATTCCGCGAAGAATGGTGACACGCAAGACCTGACC
>JANXSQ010000121.1 GCA_025356595.1 Janthinobacterium sp.
ATCCCGAACAGGACCGTGAAACAATTTTGCGCCGATGATAGTGCTGCAACCAGTGTGAAAGTAGGTTATCGTCAGGCTTGTTATATTAAAAAAGCCCAGCAGAGATGCTGGGCTTTTTTTCGTCCGCGTTTTTACGCCGGAAACCGCAAAACCGGGGAGGGCGCGGACGAAAAAAAGCCCTTCTTTGCGGGAAGGGCTGCTGGCCGGCCGCGCGGAGCGCGTTACATCAGGTCAGAAGTGGTAGCTGGCTTTGATGTTCAGGAAGTTCACGCCGGTATTGGGCTTTTTGTAGCCTCCGTTCGAGAAATGCTGGATCTTCATGCCCAATTCCCATTTGTTGTCGAAGACGTAGCCGACGCCGATGTGGTCGCCGAACTGGAAGTGTGTCGACAGGCGGTAGTCGTCGTTGTCATACAGTTTGGACAGCATGTGCACACCGATGCCGCCTTCCGCATAGAATCCCTTTTTGTCGTCCCGCTCGAAGCGGAACACCGGCGTGAAGCCGATGTCGTACAGGTTCTGCGTGGCGCCTTGGACGTTCTGGTAGCGGTTGCCGCGCCAGGCGCCGGCGCTGGCGTCCCAGTAGCCGCTCAGGTGCGTGCCGTTCGACTGGAACCAGCGCTGGCTCCAGTCGGAGGTGACGCCGGCACGCAGCATTTGCGTGCGCGTGCCGCTGGCGAATTCGGCGTAGGCCGAGTCGATCAGTTTGTCGTCGGCGGCGAAGCTCGTTTGCATGATCAGCAACGCGGCCGTGGCCGCGAGGGATTTCACTACAGTCTTCATCAAAAACATATATTCTTTCAACGTAAAATTAAGCTGGGGCCGTCTGTATTGCCGGGAACGGCGGCGGATTGCATCTGCATGGTTAAATCGGTAAGCCGTTTTTACAACTACTTGCTTTTCAATAAATAGGGGCTCGCCTTGATATTTTCCACCAAAATCGCCTTCCTGGGTATCGGCTTGATGGGTGCGCCTATGGCGCGCCGCCTCTTGCAAGCGGGCTATTCTGTCACAGTTTGGAATCGTACGCTGAGCAAGGCCGAAGCGCTGCGCGCGGACGGCGCGCTGGCCGCCTCGTCCGTCGCCGACGCCGTGCGCGAGGCCGACATCGTCATCTCGATGCTGGAGGCCGGCCCGGCCGTCGGCGAGTTGATCGAGGCCGCGCTGGACGCGCTGACGGCGCAGGCCCTGTGGGTCGATATGAGCTCGACGCGCCAGTCCGAGGCGCAGCAATTCCACGCCCTGCTACAGGGCCGCGGCCGGCACTTCATCGACGCGCCCGTGTCCGGCGGCATCGCCGGCGCGCAGGCGGGCACGCTGGCCATCATGGCCGGCGGCAGCGCGGCCGACTATGCGCGCGTCGAGGCGCTGTTCGGCGCGCTGGGACGCCCGACGCTGGTCGGCCCGGCCGGCAGCGGCCAAGTGGCCAAACTGTGCAACCAGCTGATCGTCGGCGCGACCCTGAACATCGTCGCCGAGGCCTTGCTGCTGGCGCAGGCGGCGGGCGCCGATCCGAGCGCGGTGCGCGCGGCGATACGCGGCGGTTTCGCCGAGAGCCGGATTCTGGAGCTGCATGGGCAGCGCATGTTGGAGCGCAATTTCGTCGCGGGCGGCCAAGTCAAGAGCCAGCTCAAGGATATGCACAATATCCTCGCGGCGGCGCAGGCGGCCGGCGTCGAGCTGCCCGTCGCGCAGTTGGTGATGCGGCGCTACGAGGCCATCGCCGACGCGTATCCGACGGCCGACCATTCGGCCGCGCTGCTGGGTCTGGAGCAATTGAATCCTGGCCAGCGCCTAGGCAGCGGGCCGGATCGCTGTTAGATGCGCCCTGCGGCCGGACGGCGGGCCTGCGAAAGCGGGGCCAAGGCGGCCCGTCCAATGGGCGGATCCGAGCGCCGGGCGCGGGTCCGCGGCCCGTCTCAGCGCGCCAGCGGCAGGCTCATTTCCGCCATGCGCACCCAGAAGCTGGCGCCGATCGGCAGCAGGGCGTCGTTGAAGTCGTAGCTGCCGTTGTGCAGCACGCAGGGACCCAGGCCGTGCCCGCCGTCGCGGTGTTCGCCCTCGCCGTTGCCGATGAAGATGTAGCAGCCCGGCTTTTCCTGCAGGAAGAAGGCGAAGTCCTCGGCGCCCATGGTCGGTTCGACGTTGCCGTCGACGCGCTCGGCGCCGACCACGTCCCGCATCACCTCCAGGGCGAAGGCGGTTTCCCTGGCGTGGTTGACCAGCGGTGGATAGTTGCGCTTGAAGGTGAACTCGACTTCGGCGCCGAAACCGGCCGCCGTGTGCTCGGCCACGGCGCGCATGCGGCTTTCGATCAGGTCCAGCACCGGCGTCGTGAAGGTGCGCACGGTGCCCACCAGCGTCGCCTCGTCGGGGATGACGTTGGTGGCGCTGCCGGCGTGGATCTGCGTGATCGACAGCACGGCCGTGTCGAGCGGGCTCTTTTCGCGCGTGATGATGGCCTGCCAGCTCTGCGCGATCTGCACGGCGATCATCACCGGGTCGATGCCCTTGTGCGGCTGCGCCGCGTGGGCGCCCTTGCCCTTGACGACGACGTGGAACTCATTGCTCGAGGCCATCATCGGCCCGGCGACGACGCTCAGCGTGCCGCTGGCGGTGCCCGGCCAGTTGTGCATGCCGTAGATCGCGTCCATGGGGAATTGCGTGAACAGGCCGTCGCGTATCATCTGGCGCGCGCCGGCGCCGCCTTCCTCTGCCGGCTGGAACACCAGGTAGACGGTGCCGTCGAAGTTGCGCTGCTGCGCCAGGTGGCGCGCCGCACCCAGCAGCATCGCCGTGTGGCCGTCGTGGCCGCAGGCGTGCATCTTGCCCGGATGGCGGGAGGCGTGCGCAAAGGTATTCATTTCCTGCATGGGCAGCGCGTCCATGTCGGCGCGCAGGCCGATGGCGCGCTCCGAGTTGCCGTTCTTGATGATGCCGACGACGCCGGTGCGGCCCAGGCCGCGCACCACGGGGATGCCCCATTGCTCCAGCTGGGCGGCGACCACGTCGGCGGTGCGCTGTTCTTCGTAACAGAGTTCGGGATGGGCATGCAGGTCGCGGCGGATCTGCCGCAGTTCGGATTGGAACGCAATGATGGGTTCAACGAGATTCATCGGACTCTCCAATTGGGTTGAAGCGCCTGTTGTGCAACGCTTGGTGCCGGCGCCCGCCGGATCGCAGACGGGGGCGGTGAAGCTGGCATTGTAGCCCCTGTTGAGTGCGAAAATCCAGCGCCCGCGGCGGCGCCGCGTCGGCGCCGCCGGAATGGTTTACAGTATGGCCTTCCCTGGACGATTTTTTTGGATGATTTGATGACGACGACACACGTTCGCGCGACCTGCCCGCATGACTGCCCCGATACCTGCGCCCTGCTGGTGACCGTCACGGACGGCGTCGCCACCGAGGTCAAGGGCGACCCCGAGCATCCGACCACGGCCGGCGTGCTGTGCACGAAAGTGTCGCGCTACACCGAGCGCACCTACCACGCCGAGCGCCTGCTGTATCCGCTGCGCCGGGTCGGCAAGAAGGGCGAGGGCAAGTTCGAGCGCATCAGCTGGGACGAGGCGCTCGACACCATCGCCGCGCGCCTGAAGCCGCTGGCGGCGAGCGCGCCGGAAGCCATCCTGCCCTACAGCTACTGCGGCACGATGGGCCTGGTGCAGGGCGAATCGATGTCGGCGCGCTTCTTCCACCAGTTGGGCGCCTCGCTGCTCGACCGCACCATCTGCGCCTCGGCCGGCGGCACCGGCTACCGCTACACGGTGGGCGCGACCATCGGCACCGACCTCGAACAATTCCAGAACGCCAAGCTGATCCTGATCTGGGGCGGCAATCCGATCGCCTCCAACCTGCATTTCTGGACCCGCGCCCAGGAAGCCAAGCGGCGCGGCGCGACCCTGATCGCCATCGATCCCTACCGTTCGCTGACGGCGGAGAAATGCCACCGGCACATCGCCCTGCTGCCCGGCACCGACGCCGCGCTGGCGCTGGGCATGATGCATGTGCTGATCGCCGAAGACCTGCTCGACCATGACTACATCGCCGACTACACGCTGGGCTTCGCGCAGCTCAAGGAGCGCGCCGCCGAATGGCCGCCCGAGCGCGCCGCAGAGGTGTGCGGCATCGGCGTCGCCGAACTGGTCGGGCTGGCGCGCCTGTACGGCCAGACCAGCAGGGACGGCGACGCGGTGGCGATCCGCGCCAACTACGGCGTGCAGCGCGTGCGCGGCGGCGGCATGGCGGTGCGCACCATCGCCTGCCTGCCGGCCCTGACGGGCGCCTGGCGCCACGCCGCCGGCGGCATACAACTGTCCTCCTCCGGCTCCTTCCCGGTCAACCGCGCCGCCCTGCAGCGCCCCGACCTGCTGAAGGCGCAGCCGCGCACCATCAACATGACGACCATCGGCGACGACCTGCTGCGCCCGGGCTCGCCCGAGTTCGGCCCGCAGGTGCAAGCCGTCATCGTCTACAACTCGAATCCCCTGGCGGTGGCGCCGGACTCTTCGAAGGTGGAGCGGGGCTTCGCCCGCGAAGACTTGTTCACCGTCGTGCTGGAGCACTTCCAGACCGACACCGTCGACTATGCCGACATCGTCCTGCCCGCCACCACGCAACTGGAGCATGTCGACGCCCACCTCGCCTACGGCCATCTGTACATGATGGCCAACAACGCGGCCATCGCGCCCATGGGCGAGGCGAAGCCGAACACGGAGGTGTTCCGCCTGCTGGCCGCGCGCATGGGCTTCGACGATCCCTGCTTCCGGGAAAGCGACGACGCGCTGGCCGCGCGCGCCTTCGACGCGAGCAAGGCGCAGGCCGTGCATTTCGACTGGGAGGCGCTGAAGCAAAAGGGCTGGCAGAAGCTGGCCATGCCGGACGCGCCCTTCGCCCAAGGCGGCTTCGCGACGCCCTCCGGCAAGTGCGAGTTCTATTCGGCGCAGATGCTGGCCGACGGCCTCGATCCCCTGCCGACCCATATCGCGCCCTACGAATCGCCGGCCAGCAACCCGGAACTGGCGGCGAAGTACCCGCTGGCGATGATTTCCCCGCCGGCGCGCAATTTCCTCAACTCGACCTTCGTCAACATCAAGAGCCTGCGCGCGGCCGAGGGCGAGCCGCACCTGGACATGCACCCGGAGGACGGCGCCGCGCGCGGCATCGGCCACGGCGAAATGGTGCGCATCTTCAACGACCGGGGCTCCTTCGTGGCCAAGGCGCGCCTGACCGACAAGGCCAGGCGCGGCCTGGTCGTCGGCCTGTCGGTGTGGTGGAAGAAGCTGGCCGGCGACGGCAAGAACGCCAACGAGGTGACCAGCCAGCGCCTGACCGACATGGGCCGCGCGCCGACCTTTTACGATACGCTGGTGGAAGTCGAAAAAGCGCCCGCCTGAGGGTGACCATAGATTTTTTTGAGGCAGTGTCAGTCCGAAGGCAAGGCGATGAGCGGCATCAAGCGTAGTGGTCGGTGGCTGGCGTGCGCGCTGATGGCGGCGGCGCGGGCCGGCTGCGCCCAGCTGGCCTACTACGGCCAAGCCGCGCGGGGCCAGTACGCGCTCTGGTTCGGCGCCCGCCCCGTCGACGCCTGGCTGGACGATCCGGCCACCGACGCCGCGCTGAAGGCGCGCCTGCGGCGCACGCGGCAAATCCGCGCCTTCGCCGTCAGCGAACTGGGTTTGCCCGACAACGGCAGTTACAAGAGCTACGCCGCGCTGGGCCGTCCCTACGTGCTGTGGAATGTGGTGGCGACGCCGGAGCTGTCGCTGGCGCCGCTGCAATGGTGCTTCCCGGTCGCCGGCTGCGTCAACTACCGCGGCTACTACGACAAGGCGGCGGCGCAAGCCTACGCCGCAGAGCTGCGCGCCGAGCACTACGACGTGCAGGTGGGCGGCGTGCCGGCGTATTCGACCCTGGGCTGGTTCGACGACCCGCTGCTGTCGACCTTCATCCACTACAGCGACGCCGAACTGGCGCGCCTGATCTTCCACGAACTGGCGCACCAGCTGATCTATGTGGCCGGCGATTCGCAGTTCAACGAATCCTTCGCCGGCGCCGTCGAGGAGGCCGGCGTGCAGCGCTGGCTGGAGCGCTACGGCGACGCGGCGGCGCGCGACAACTACGCCCTGTACGCGCGCCGGCGCGGCGAATTCCTGGCCCTGCTGCTGAAGCACCGGGCGGCGCTGAAGGCGCTGTACGGCGGCGCTTTGCCGGCGCCGCGGCAACGCGAGGAAAAGGCGCGCATCTTCGCCGCGCTGCAGGATGATTACCAGTTGCTGAAGAAAAACTGGGGCGGTTACGCCGCTTACGACCGCTGGTTCGCCGAACCCTTGAGCAATGCCCACCTCGCTTCGGTCGCCACCTACAACGATTTCCTGCCGGCCTTCGAAAAACTGCTGGCGGAAAAAAAGACCATTCGTGCTTTTTATGCTGCAGCGCACAAGCTGGCCAAACTCGACAAGGAGGAGCGCCGGCGGGCGCTGCGGCAATTGGAGCGCCCATGAGGGGCGGAATATTGTTTCGCCGCCGGCCGGGACGGCGAAACGCGGCCCGGGTCGTTATGCTGCGATGCAGCATAAAATCCCCTTAGAGGGCGCATTCAAATAGCCGCAAAAGCGCTTGCTTTGCGCCGCGCCGATCGCTAGCATCGTATCCAGTAGCATTAGAGCGCTTGCTCTACGGAAAGCCTTGGGGGCCAGCCGGACACCTCCCTGGACCGGCACCCACAACGCATATTCGAGACAAAAGGCACAGGATGGACAAAATTTGGCTACAGTCGTACCCGCCCGGCGTACCCACCGAAATTGACGCCGACCAGTACCGCTCGCTGGTGCATTTGCAGGAGGAGGCCTTCCGCAAATACGCCGACCGCAAGGCCTATGTCTGCATGGACAAGTTCCTCACCTACGCCGAGATCGACGCCTATTCGCAGCGCCTGGGCGCCTGGCTGCAAAGCCGCGGCATGAAGAAGGGCGCGCGCGTCGCCATCATGATGCCGAACGTGCTGCAATACCCGATCGCCCTGGCCGCCATCCTGCGCGCCGGCTATACCGTCGTCAACGTCAATCCCCTCTACACGCCGCGCGAGCTGGAACACCAGTTGAATGATTCCGGCGCTGAAGCGATCATCATCCTGGAGAATTTCGCCACCACGCTCGAGCAGGTGCTGGGCAAGACCGGCGTCAAGCACATCGTCGTCGCCAGCATGGGCGAGATGCTGGGCGGCGCGAAGGGCATGCTGGTCAATTTCGTGGTGCGCAACGTGAAGAAGATGGTGCCGCCGTTCTCGCTGCCGAACGCGGTGCGCTTCAAGCGCGCGCTGGCCCAGGGCGGCGCGATGAAGCTCACGCCGGTCGAGCTGGCCCTGAGCGACATCGCCTTCCTGCAATACACGGGCGGCACGACGGGGGTCTCGAAAGGGGCCGCGCTGACGCACCGCAACATCATCGCCAATGTGCTGCAGAGCGAGGCCTGGTCGCAGTCGGCCTTGCTCAAGGCGCCCGTGGTCGAGTCCCTGAGCATCGTCTGCGCGCTGCCGCTGTACCACATCTTCGCCCTGACGGCCTGCGCCATGTGGGGCATGCGCATGGGCGCGCTGAACATCCTGATCCCGAATCCGCGCGACATCGGCGGCCTGATCAAGGAATTGCGCAAGTACCGCTTCAACCTGCTGCCGGCCGTGAACACCCTGTACAACGCCATGCTCAACCATCCGGACTTCGCCGCCCTGGACTTCTCCGGCCTGAAGATCGCCAACGGCGGCGGCATGGCGGTGCAGCGCGCCGTCAACGACAAATGGGTCAAGCTGACCGGCGTGCCCATCGTCGAGGGCTACGGCCTGTCGGAAACCTCGCCCGTGGCGACCTGCAACCGGGTCGACATCGCGGCCTTTTCCGGCACCATCGGCTTGCCGATGCCGTCCACCGACATCGCCATCCTGGACGACGACGGCAAGGCCGTGGCGCAGGGCCAGCCGGGCGAGATCGCCATCCGCGGGCCGCAGGTGATGGCCGGCTACTGGAACCGTCCCGACGAGACGGCGAAGGTGATGACGGCCGACGGCTTCTTCAAATCGGGCGACATCGGCGTCATGGACGCGCGCGGCTACGTCACCATCGTCGACCGCAAGAAGGACATGATCCTGGTGTCCGGCTTCAACGTCTATCCGAACGAACTCGAGGGCGTCATCGCCCTGCATCCGGGCGTGCTCGAATGCGCCTGCGTCGGCGTGCCGGACGCGCACTCGGGCGAGGCCGTCAAGGTCTTCGTGGTGCGCAAGGATCCGAAGCTGACGGCGGAGGTCCTGATGGCGTATTGCAGGGAGCAGTTCACCGGCTACAAGAGGCCGAAATACATCGAATTCCGCGACGAGTTGCCGAAGACGAATGTGGGAAAAATTCTGCGCCGCGCTCTGCGCGACGACAAGCAAGCCGCCTGACACGCGGCCCGGACCGCCGCCGGCGGCCCGTTGACCAACAATGGAGACGGGCGCCGCGCCGCGCCCCCAATAACGATGAGGCAATACATGGAAAAAATCTGGCTGAAGTCCTATCCCGAAGGCGTCGCCGCGGAAATCGACTGTTCGCAGTACCGCTCGCTGGCCCACCTGCTGGAGGAGGCCTTCCACAAGTACGCCGGGCGCAACGCTTATGTCTGCATGGACAAGTTCCTCAGCTACGGCGAACTCGACCAGCTGTCGCGGCGCATGGGCGCCTGGTTGCAGAACAAGGGCTTGCCGCGCGGCGCGCGCGTCGCCATCATGCTGCCCAATGTGCTGCAGTATCCGGTGGCGCTGGCGGCGATCCTGCGCGCCGGCTACACGGTGGTGAACATCAATCCCCTCTACACGCCGCGCGAATTGCAGCACCAGTTGCTCGACTCGGGCGCCGAGGCCATCATCGTGCTGGAGAACTTCGCCACCACGGTGGAGCAGGTGCTGGCCAAGACGCCCCAGGTCAAGCACGTGATCGTCGCGGCGATGGGCGATCTGCTGGGCGCCGTCAAGGGCACCGTGGTCAACTTCGTCGTGCGCAAGGTCAAGAAGATGGTGCCGGCCTACTCGCTGCCGGGCGCCATCTCCTTCAACAGGATGCTGGCCGAGGGCGAGCGCCTGACCCTGCATCCGGTCACCCTGGGCCACGAGGACATCGCCTTCCTGCAGTACACGGGCGGCACCACCGGCGTCTCCAAGGGCGCGGTGCTGCTGCACCGCAACGTGATCGCCAACGTGCTGCAGAACGAAGCCTGGCTGGGGCCGGTGATGCCGCGCGGCGCCGACGCGCCCCAGCTCGACTTCATCTGCGCCCTGCCGCTGTACCACATCTATTCGCTCACCGTCAGCGCCCTGATGGGCATGCGCCTGGGCGGCTTGAACGTGCTGATTCCGAACCCGCGCGACATTCCCGGCTTCGTCAAGGAAATGGCCAAGTACAAGATCGCCGTCTTCCCGGCCGTGAACACCCTGTACAACGCCCTGCTCAACAACGCCGACTTCGCCAAGCTCGATTTCTCCAGCTACAAGGTGTGCAACGGCGGCGGCATGGCGGTGCAGCAAGCCGTGGCCGACCGCTGGCTGAAGCTGACGGGCGTGCCCATCATCGAAGGCTACGGCATGTCGGAGACCTCGCCCGTGGTCTCGGCCAACCGCTGCGACATCACGGCCTTCAGCGGCACCATCGGCCTGCCGCTGCCCTCGACCGAAATCGGCATCCTCGACGACGACGGCTTGCCCGTGCCGCTGGGCATGGCCGGCGAAATCGCCATCCGCGGCCCGCAGGTGATGGCCGGCTACTGGCAGCGCGACGACGAGACGGCCAAGTCGATGACGCCGGACGGCTATTTCAAGACCGGCGACGTGGGCATCATGGACGAGCGCGGCTATATCCGCATCGTCGACCGCAAGAAGGACATGATCCTGGTGTCCGGCTTCAACGTCTATCCGAACGAGATCGAGGGCGTCGTGGCGGCCCATCCCGGCGTGCTGGAGTGCGCCTGCATCGGCGTGCCCGACGCCAACTCCGGCGAAGCCGTCAAGCTCTTCGTGGTGCGCAAGGATCCCGCCCTGACCGCCGAGCAATTGCAGGACTATTGCAAGCATGAGCTGACGGCCTACAAGAAGCCGAAATACATCGAGTTCCGCGACGAGCTGCCGAAGACCAACGTCGGCAAGATCCTGCGGCGCGAACTGCGCGACGAGAAAAAAGCCGCCTAGGCGCACCGCGCCGGACGCCCGCGGGCGTACCCTCCGACAGGACGGTACGCCCGTTTTTCATGCGTCGTCCGGGCCCCCGTCCGGGCCCCCGTCCGGGCCGGCGAAGGCGGCGCGGTGGCGGCCGGCTTTCTTGGCGCGGTATATGGCGGTGTCGGCGGCGCCGATGATGGCGTCGACGCTGGCGCCGTGGCGCGGGAACAGGGCGATGCCGATGCTGGCCTGGATCGTCACCGGCGTCCCGGCCAGGGTGCAGGGTTGCGCCAGCGCCGCCAGGATGTGCTCGGCGACCTGGGCGGCGCCGGCCTCGTCCTGCACCTGCGGCAGGATGACGGTGAATTCGTCGCCGCCCAGGCGCGCCACCGTGTCGCTCTCGCGCACCTGGGCGCGCAGGCGCGCCGCCACCTCGATCAGCAGGCTGTCGCCGGCCGCGTGGCCGAGTTCGTCGTTGACCTGCTTGAAGTGGTCGAGGTCGAGGAACAGCAGGGCGCCGGCCTGGCCGTCGCGGCGCGTCCGCGCCAGCGCCTGGCCCAGGCGGTCGATGAACAGGGCGCGGTTGGGCAGGTCGGTCAGGTGGTCGAAGTTGGCCGTGTGCTGCACCAGCGCCTCGCGCGCCTTGCGCTCGCTGATGTCCTCCAGGATGGCGATATAGTGGCTGATCTGGCCGCCGGCGTTGCGCAGCGGCGTGATGCTCTGGTTGACGGTGTAGTGGCTGCCGTCGCGGCGCGCGTTGACGACCTCGCCGTGCCAGGTCGCGCCGTCGCGTATGCTTTGCCACAACTGGCGGTGGAACTCGGGCGTGGCCGCGTCGCCGCGCAGCATGACCGGCGTCTGGCCGAGGATCTCGGCGCCGCTGTAGCCGGACAGGCTTTCGAAGGAGCGGTTGACCCACAGCACGCGCGCCTCGGCGTCGGTGATGATGACGGCGTTGTCGACCCCGGCCAGGGCCGTGTCGAGCAAGGTCAGGCATTCCTGTTGCGAGGCCGCCTCCAGCACCGCGTCCAGGCGCAGCGCGATGGCCTCCAGCGGCAGCGTCGCCTGCGGCGCGTCGAACTGGCCCGCCAGCGGCCCGTACAGGGCCAGCGCGCCCCAGGTTTCGCCGCGCAGGGTCAGGGGCAGCAGCAGCGCGGCGCGCGCCCCCGCCGCCTGCGC
>JANXSQ010000239.1 GCA_025356595.1 Janthinobacterium sp.
GCCGG
Source organism: Janthinobacterium sp. (assembly GCA_025356595.1). Lineage (GTDB taxonomy): Bacteria > Pseudomonadota > Gammaproteobacteria > Burkholderiales > Burkholderiaceae_D > Janthinobacterium. The sequence goes on from JANXSQ010000239.1 coordinate 6, forward strand.
CGTCGGCCGGCGCCGCCGTGTGCAGGATCGCCGCGACGCGATAGTTTTGGCACGCCACGTAGGCGGCCAGGCGCTCGCCCAGCGGCGCCAGCGGATCGATGATGACGCAACTGGCGCTGGCCGCGTCCGTCAGCAACCAGGTGCAGGCGCCGTCGACGCCCAGCTGGATCACGCCGTCGCGCGCCGACGGCGCCAGCGCCGACGGGATCAGGCAACTGGCGCGCAGGGCCGCGCCGCAGCGTTCGATGCGCGCGCAGGCCTCGGCGATGAAGGCCTCGTCGGCGCAGGGGCCGAAGGACATGCGGATCGCCGCGCCGCTGCGCCAGGCTTCCAGGCCCATCGCCTCGAGCACATAGCTGGGCGCCGCCTTGGCCGCCGAACAGGCGCTGCCGGAGCTGACGCGCACGCGCGCCGCGTCGAACAGGTCGAGCAATTCCTTGCTGGCCAGGCCGGGCACGGAAAAATTGATGGTGGTCGGCAGCGAGCCCGCCAGCGGCATGTTGAAGACCACGCCGGGGAGCGCGCCGCGCAGGCTGTCGAGCAGGCGCGCGCGCAGCGCCTCGAGCCGAGCGTGGTCGCGGAAGGTGGCGCCGTCCTCCAGCGCCGCCAGCACGGCGCCCAGGGCGGCGATGCCGGCCATGTTTTCGGTGCCGGAGCGCTGCCCCGCCTCCTGGCCGCCGCCGACGATCAGCGGCGTGAACGGCGCGCCGGCGCGCACGTACAGCATGCCGACGCCCTTCGGCGCGTACAGCTTGTGGCCGGAAAACGGCGCGTAGTCGATGCGCGTCGCGCTCAAATCCAGCGGCAGTTTGCCGAGCGCCTGGACGCAGTCGACCAGCCAGTAGGCGGCGCTGCCGCTCTCCCCGAGCACGGCGGCGATGCCGGCCAGGTCGGAGACCACGCCGGTCTCGTTGTTGGCCGCCATGGTGCACAGCAGGGCCGTCTCGCCGGCCAGCGCGCGCAGCGCGGCCAGGTCGTGCAGGCCGGCGCCGTCGACCGGCAACTGGCGCAACTCCAGGTCCAGCCCGAGCAGGCGGTTCCAGTGCGCCAGGCTCTCCGGCACCGCCTTGTGCTCGGTGGCGCCGTACAACAGCAGGGAGCCAATGCGGGCGCCGCCGGCGCGCCGTTCGCGCAGCGCGCACAGGGCCGACAGCACGGCCGTCTGGATGCCCTCGGTGGCGCCGCTGTTGAACATCAGGCGGCCGTCGCCGGCGCCGACCACGCGGCGGGCGCGCGCGCGCCGCGTCCAGCATGGCCTTCGCCTTCAGGCCGGTGGCGTGGGTGCTGCTGGGATTGCCGAAGCCCTGCGCCAGCGCCTGCGTGGCGGCGGCCAGCGCCACCGCCAGGGTCGGCGTGGTGGCGTTGGCGTCGAGGTAGATTTCGTTCATCATGGGATTCTTCCGGCGAGTAGGCTAAACCACAGTCTACCGGCCGGCGGCGGGAACGCCATGCTCATTTCCTCCCCATTATGGGTAGAATGGAGAACATTCATTCTCTTTTTTACATATCCATAACATGAGCCAACTCGACAAATTCGATTGCGCGATCCTCGCCGCGCTGCAGGCCGACGGCACTCTGTCGATCGCCGCCCTGAGCGAGCGCATCGGCCTCTCCGCCACGCCCTGCTGGAAGCGCCTCAAGCGACTCGAGGAGGACGGCTACATCGAGCGCCGCGTGGCCATCGTCAACCGCCAGAAGGTCGGCCTGCCGGTGACGGTCTTCGTCAGCGTGCGCACCGGCCAGCACGACGAAAAATGGTTGCGCCGCTTCGCCGCCGCCGTCATGGCCCTGCCCGAGGTGCAGGAGTTCCACCGCATGAGCGGCGACGTCGATTACCTGCTGAAGGTGGTCGCCAGCGACATCGGCGGCTACGACACTTTTTACAAAAAACTCATCAAATCGGCGCAATTGATCGGCGTCTCCTCGGCCTTCTCGATGGAACAGATCAAATGCACCACGGCGCTGCCGCTGGAACTCATCGCCCACGGGCTCTAGGCCGGCCGGGCCGGGCTTTCTATCGCTGGCGCAATAGCGTATCCTTGGCGCCGCAACTTGCCCATTTAATATTATTGCTCTCCACGAAGGAAACAGTTTATGACGCATCGTTTCAGCGCCGGCACAATCGGCGCGCTGGCCGCCGCCCTCCTCCTCGCCTTCGCGCCGCTGGGCGCGGCCCAGGCGGCGGGCGCCGCCGCGAACCCGCCGGCGCGCGGCGCCGTCCACGCCCAGCGGCAGTTGCACACGCTGGCCGACGCCTACTACGACGCCCAGGCCCGCTTCGAACCGATAGGCGCCACCGAGAACGGCGACAAGCGCTACGACCACCTGCTCGGCATGAGCATCGCGCCCGAGCAGCGCGCGCGCCAGTTCGCCCTGCTGCGCGGCTACGCGACAACCCTGGCGGCGATCCCGCGCGGGCAATTGAGCCACGCCGAGCGCGTCAGTTACGACATCCTCGCCTACGAGCTGGGCAGCGCGCTGTCCTTCGCCCCCTTCCCCGAGCATTTGCTGCCCTTGAACCAGATGGACAGCCTGCCCGTCACGCTGGCCAACTACGCCGGCGGCGAAGGCGCCCAGCCGCTGCGCAGCGTCGCCGAATACGAGGCCTACCTGAGCCGCGTCGGCCAGATGCCGGCCTGGATAGACCAGGCCATCGCGAACATGCGCGAGGGCATGCGCCGCGGCGTCGTGCTGCCCAAGGCGCTGATGCTGTCGGCCCTGCCGCAGTTCCAGAAACTGCGCAGCGCGACACCCGAAACGAGCGTCTACTACAGCCCGGTCACGCGCCTGCCGGCGGACTTTTCCGCCGCCGACCAGGCGCGCCTGAGCGCCGCCTACCGTCTCGTCGTCGAGGCCAAGGTGATGCCGGCGCTGCAGCGCCTGGCCAGCTTCCTGGAAACGGACTACCTGCCGGCCTGCCGCGACAGCAGCGGCATGGGCGCCCTGCCGGACGGCGCCGCCTGGTACCAGGCGCGCGTCGCCGGCCAGACCACGACCAGCCTGCGGCCGGAACAGATCCACGCCATCGGCCTGAGGGAAGTGGCGCGCATCCAGGCGCAGTTCGCCGTACTCGGTCCGCAACTCGGTTACGACGGTCCCGCCAACGGCCTGCCGATCTGGATGGCGGCGCAGGACAAGTTCCACCCCTTCACCACCGAGCAGCAGGTGCTGGACGTCTACCGCAAGCTCAACGTCACGCTCGACGGCAAACTGCCGGCCCTGTTCACGCTGCTGCCGAAGGCGCCGCTGGATCTGCGCCTGGAGCCGGAGCTGAGCCGCGCCACCGCCGCCGACCACTACACGGCGCCGGCCGCCGACGGTTCGCGCCCCGGCGTGTTCTGGTCCGTCGTCACCGATCCCAAGTTGTACGGCAACAGCGGCATGACCACGCTGTTCCTGCACGAGGGCAAACCGGGCCACCATTTCCACCTCGCCCTGGTGCAGGAAATGCGCCTGCCGGACTTCCGTAAATTCGGCGGCAACAACGCCTTCACCGAAGGCTGGGCGCTGTACGCGGAAACGCTGGGCAAGGAGATGGGCCTGTTCGAGAATCCGGCCGATTACGTCGGCCACCTGACCGACGAGTTGCTGCGCGCGACGCGCCTGGTGGTCGACACCGGCATGCACGCCAAGGGCTGGACGCGCGAGCAGACCATCGCCTACATGCACGACACGCTGGGCTACGAGGCGGCGGCGAAGAGCGAGACGGAGCGCTACATGGCGTGGCCGGCGCAGGCGCTGGGCTACAAGATCGGCGCCCTGAAGATCGTCGAACTGCGCGCGCGCGCGACGGCGGCGCTGGGCGCGAAGTTCAGCCTGCCGAAGTTCCACGAAGTGGTGCTGAGCGACGGCACCCTGCCCCTGAGCCTGCTGGAAGCGAAGGTCGACCGTTGGATCGCGGCGCAGAAATAAGGCCCTGAACGGGCTGCGGCTGTGCGGCGCGTTGACGGCGCGCCGCGGGGCCGCCCTAGACCAGCAGCGCGGCGCACATCGACTTCACCTCGTCGGCGGACTCCGCCAGGATCGTCTTCAGGGTTTCATTGTCGATGATGAAGTCGATGACGGACTCGGACGGCGTCAGCATCTCCAGATAGCTGTCCTGCAGCGGCGAGGCGACCGGCGCCAACTGCTTGGCCAGCAACAGGGTGTCGAGCAGGGAATCGGGCGGAATCGACAGCAGGCCGTCGCGCAGGCACTCGATGGCCGTGGCGACTGGCTCCGGTATCAGCAGGCGCCGCATGACCTCGCGGGAAATGACTTCCTCGGCCGACTGCATCCACTGCTCGCCGCCGGCGGCCAGCAGGCCGGGAAACTCGTCGGCGCGCGACAGCAGGTAGAAGCCCCCCACCTCATGCACGATGCCGGCGAACAGCGCCGTGTCGGCGTCGACGCCGGTGACGCGGCGCGCGATCACGTAGGCCAGCGCCGCCACATGGGCCGTGTGCTCCCACAACTGCAGGGCCATGGCGCGCAGGTCGGGATCGGCGATCTTGCTGCCGAACTGGCGCACCACCATCGCCGCCACCAGCGAGTACAGATTGCGGTAGCCGACGCGCATGACGGCGCCGCGCGCCCCCGTGATGGTCTCGCCGCCGCCGCGGCTGAAGACGGCGGTGTTGGCCAGCGCCACCGTGCGCGCGGCCAGCGCCGGCTCGCCCAGCACCAGTTTGATGGCATGGTCGATATGGCAGTCGGGATCGGCCAGCGCCAACTGCAGCTTGAGCGCCGCGTTGACGCTGGTCGGGAAGACCAGTTCGCCCCGCGTCGCCTGCGCGACGATCATGCCAAACGCTTCCAGTCTCGTCATATTCAAAATGATATCCCACTCTGTCGCAGCGCAATCCACGGCCGCGGCCGCGGCCGTGGTCCCGGATGCTCGCGTTTCCACCAGCAAATATTAATCCGTTTCCAATACGAATAATTGCGTCAACACAAAATATTAATCGACGCCCTATTCAAGCGCTAGATAATGCCGCCGCCACCAGTATATACGCCGGGCGGTGGATTTTCTATTCTCCGCAATGCCAGCTCATCGCCCATCACGAATATTTTCGGCTGCCGTAATACGTCCATCAAGAACGGCTGCTCCTCGCGCAGGCGGCGCTGAAAGTCCGCCAGCGAATACAGATTCGGATTGATCTTGCGACGCAGCAGGCGTTCCGCCGGAGTCATGCTCGACAATAATTCGCCGTAATTCAAATCGTCGGCGATCAACAAGAGATCGATATTGCTGAGCGCCGTATCCTGGCCTTTCGCCGTCGCGCCGTAGACGAAAGCGACATGCAACTGTTTCGCCAGCGGCGCCAGCGTTGAATGGAGGACGCCGACCAGGCCGAAGGTCTTCTGCACCAGTCCGCTCAACTCCGGATAGACCAGGCTTTCCTTGTTCGGCCAGAAGCGCCGCACATTGCCGATGCGCTCGGACGTGATCAGGCCGGCGTTGTGCAGGCGGCGCAACTCGCGCTGGGCGGACGCGCTGCCCAGGCCGGTCAGGCGCATGATTTCATTGAGGTGGAATCCCTCGTTGACGCGCACGAACAAGAGGGCGAGCAGCTTCTGCTGCGCTGGGGTAAAAAGGGCTTCTGCGATCATATGCCAAATCTTAGCACAAGCAAACTCAATCTTGGCATGCTTGCCACTGTGGCCACGGGCGCGCTTACAACAAGGACGGCGCCCGGCAGGGGCAAGCGCGGCCACCCTCCCGCGCCGCCGCGCCGCGCTGCGCCGTGAACGGGCGGGAAATCGCGCCGCCGTCCGGGATAATCAACACCACCCCTATGTATTTATTCCAAACCATTCATACGAATAATGCCGCGCAAGGCGAAATGAACGAGACCATCAATAAGCCAATATTTAAATCAACTTAATGCGCGACGGGCTAATCCCCGCCGCTCCGGAATTAATCGGATATTCCATAATTTTGTTCCGGACATAAAAAAACGGCACCAAGGATTTCTCCATGGTGCCGTTTTCTATCCGACTAAAGCTGGATTACGCTTCGTCGCCGTGTTGGACTTCGATGTCCTGCAAGGCTTCCGCCGCTTCGCCGACCATATTGGCCTTCTCCGCCAGCAGCAGCGCATTGCGCTCTTCGACTTCCCACGCTTCTTTTTCCTTGCGGGCGCGATGGAAGGCCAGACCGGTACCGCCAGGTATCAGGCGACCGACGATGACGTTTTCCTTCAGGCCGCGCAGACCGTCGCGCTTGCCCATGATCGCCGCTTCCGTCAGCACGCGGGTGGTTTCCTGGAACGATGCGGCCGAGATGAACGAATCGGTCGACAGCGAAGCCTTGGTAATACCCAGCAGAACGTTTTCGTAGGTCGCCGCGATCTTGTTGGCGGCGTTCATGCGGTCGTTCTCGTCCAGCAGTTCCGAACGCTCAACCTGCTCGCCAACGATGTAGTTGGTGTCGCCGGCATTGACGATCTGAACGCGGCGCAGCATCTGACGCACGATCACTTCGATGTGCTTGTCATTGATCTTCACGCCTTGCAGACGGTAAACGTCCTGCACTTCGTCGACGATGTAACGGGCCAGCGCTTCGATACCCAGCAAACGCAGGATGTCTTGCGGATCGGCCGGGCCGTCCACGATCATCTCGCCCTTGTTCACGACTTGGCCGTCATGCACCAGCACTTGTTTGTCCTTGGTGATCAAGAACTCATGCTTGTTGCCGTCCATGTCCGTGATTTCCAGACGTTGCTTGCCCTTGGTTTCTTTACCGAACGCAACCGTACCCGTGACTTCCGCCAGCATACCGGCGTCCTTCGGCGAGCGCGCCTCGAACAGCTCGGCAACGCGCGGCAGACCCCCGGTAATATCGCGCGTCTTTTGCGATTCGGTAGGGATACGCGCCAGCACTTCACCGACCGAGACCGACTGACCGTCCTTGACCATGATCAGCGCGCCGACCTGGAAGCCGATCGCCACCGAATGCTCGGTGCCGGCGATCTTCACTTCTTCGTTGGCCTCGTTCAACAGTTTGACCTGTGGACGCAGCGTTTTGGTCAGGGAACCGCGACGTTTCGCATCGATCGCGACCAGGGTCGACAGACCGGTGACTTCGTCGACCTGACGGGCCACGGTGACGCCTTCTTCGACGTTCTCGAAACGCACCAGACCGGCGTATTCGGTAATGATCGGACGGGTCAGCGGATCCCATGTCGCCAGAGCCGTACCGGCTTTGATGACCAGGCCATCCTTGACGATCAGGGTCGCGCCGTACGGCACTTTATGACGCTCACGCTCACGACCGTGGTCGTCGGTGATCAGCACTTCGCCGGAACGGGAAATGACGATTTGCGCGCCCTTGCCGTTGGTGACGTAACGCATGGTCGCCGTGAAGCGGATGGTACCGTTCGATTTCGCTTCCACCGACGATGCCACGGCCGCACGCGACGCCGCACCACCAATGTGGAAGGTACGCATGGTCAGCTGGGTACCCGGCTCACCAATCGACTGCGCCGCGACGACACCGACGGCTTCGCCGGCGTTGACCATCGAGCCGCGGCCCAAATCGCGGCCATAGCACATCGCGCACAGACCGAAGCGGGTTTCGCAGGTCAGCGGCGTACGCACTTTGACTTCGTCGATCGACAGGCGTTCGATTTCCTCGACCATGTCTTCGTCCAGCAGCGAGCCGGCTTCGTACAGGGTTTCCTGGGTTTCAGGATTGACGACGTCGTGCACGGTGACGCGGCCCAGGATGCGGTCGCGCAGCGCTTCGATGACTTCACCACCTTCGACCAGCGCCTTCATCAGCGCGCCGTTCATGGTGCCGCAATCGTCTTCGATGACGACCAGATCCTGCGTCACGTCGACCAGGCGGCGTGTCAGGTAACCCGAGTTCGCGGTTTTCAGCGCGGTATCGGCCAGACCTTTACGGGCACCGTGGGTCGAAATGAAGTACTGCAAAACGTTCAGACCTTCGCGGAAGTTCGCGGTGATCGGCGTTTCGATAATCGAGCCATCCGGTTTCGCCATCAGACCACGCATACCGGCCAACTGGCGAATCTGGGCCGCGGAACCGCGCGCGCCGGAGTCGGCCATCATGTAAATGGCGTTGAACGATTCCTGCGTCGACTTGGTGCCGTCGCGGCGGATCACGTCTTCGACCTTCAGCTGGTCCATCATGGCCTTGCCGACTTCATCCGAGGTCTTGCCCCAGATATCGACGACCTTGTTGTAACGCTCGCCGGCCGTGACCAGACCGGACGCGTATTGCTGTTCGATCTGTTTGACTTCTTGTTCGGCGGCCGCGATCAGGGTGACTTTTTGCGGCGGTACCAGCATGTCGTCGACGCAGATCGAAATACCGGCGCGGGTCGCCAGGCGGAAGCCCGACTGCATCAGCTTGTCAGCGAACACCACCGTCGCGCGCAGGCCGCACTTACGGAAGGATGTGTTGATCAGCTTGGAAATTTCTTTCTTTTTCAGCGCGCGGTTCAGGACGGAGAACGGCAGGCCTTTAGGCAGGATTTCCGACAGAATGGCGCGGCCGATGGTCGTTTCGTAGCGGGTGATCGTTTTCACGAACTCGCCCGTTTCGGCGTCCTTCGGGTACTCGGTGATGCGCACGGTGACGCGGGTCGTCAGTTCGACTTCCTTGTTGTCGTAGGCGCGGATCACTTCGGACACGTCGGGGAACATCATCCCTTCGTTCTTCGCATTGATCGCTTCGCGGGTCGCGTAGTACAGACCCAACACGATATCCTGGGAAGGAACGATGGACGGTTCGCCGTTCGACGGGAACAGGATGTTGTTCGACGCCAGCATCAGCGTGCGCGCTTCCATCTGCGCTTCGATCGACAGCGGCACGTGGACCGCCATTTGATCGCCGTCGAAGTCGGCATTGAAGGCGGCGCAGACCAGCGGATGCAGCTGGATGGCCTTGCCTTCAATCAGGACCGGCTCGAAAGCCTGGATACCCAGGCGATGCAGGGTTGGCGCGCGGTTCAACATGATCGGATGTTCGCGGATCACGTCTTCCAGGATGTCCCAGACGACCGGTTCCTGGATCTCGACCAGCTTCTTCGCGGCCTTGATCGTGGTTGCCAGACCCATCAACTCAAGCTTGTTGAAGATGAACGGTTTGAACAGTTCCAGCGCCATCAGTTTCGGCAAGCCGCACTGGTGCAGTTTCAATTGCGGACCCACGACGATGACGGAGCGACCCGAGTAATCGACGCGTTTACCCAACAAGTTTTGACGGAAACGGCCGCCCTTACCCTTGATCATTTCAGCCAGCGACTTCAGCGGACGCTTGTTGGCGCCCGTCATCGCCTTACCGCGACGACCGTTATCTAACAAGGAATCGACGGCTTCTTGCAACATACGCTTTTCATTACGCGTAATGATTTCTGGTGCGCGCAATTCCATCAGGCGCTTCAGACGATTATTACGGTTGATCACGCGGCGATACAAATCATTCAGATCAGAAG
>JANXSQ010000188.1 GCA_025356595.1 Janthinobacterium sp.
AGCGCTTTGCTTTCGGCTTCCTCCAGATTCGCAGTCGCCCGCGACACCCTTGCCGTGCAGCTAACTCTTCCCCTTGTCGGGCGAGTAGAGGACTTTCACCTCCAAGTAAGTGCGCCCTGCCGGGCGCACGAAAAAAAAACGACTGGTGTCGCCACCAGCCGTCGTCAGCTTACTGAAATGGCGATATTAGAACTCGTATTTCAGCGTCGCCTGAAGCGCCCATTGCGATTCGCCCTTGACCTGGCGGACATCGTAGTCTTCGACCTTGTCGCGCATTTTGTAGATGTAGCGGCCCTGACCGTCCAGACCCACGTAATCGACGAAACTGCGCGCCTGGCCGCCGTTCGACTGGAAGCCCACTTCGGTGATGCGGCCCCATTTCTTGTTCAGCAGATTGCCGAAGTTGAAGATGTCGAAGGTCAGCGAGGCTTTGTGGTTTTTGGAGAAGCCAGGCAATTCCTGCTTGATGCGCAGGTCGATGCTGTTGGTCCATGGCGCGAAGCTCTCGTTGCGGCCGACCACGCCACCGGCGGCGCGTTTCAGGTTCTTGTCGCCGTTGACGACGGACCAGAACTTGTCTTCGTTCGCGTGGCTGCTCGCCGAGTCGCCGGCGAACACCACCTGGCCCGAACCCGGCGCCGAAGGGATGTACATCAGATCGTTGCCGCCCAAGCCGTCGCCGTTCAAGTCATTGTTGACCGTCCAGCTGTATGGCTTGCCGGAGCGGCCCTCATAGAACACGCCCAGCGTGGTCTTGTAGGCGCCGAAGAAGGCCTTCTCGAAATTGACCAGCGCGTTGATGCGGTTCTTCACCAGGTAGCTCGAATTCGAGGCCACCTCTTCGTTCGGCGCGAACACGGCGCGACCGGCCCAGTTCGAGTTCGACACCGACGAGGTCAGCGGCGACACTTCCGTGGCGTCCGTGTAGGTGTAGGACAGCGACCAGCCGAAGCCCTGGCTCAAAGGACGGCTGAGCGACAAGGTACCCAGGTTGCCGCCGCCCTTTTCGGTCTTGGTGGCGGCCAGGACGTTGTTGTAGTTCGCGTTGCTGCCGGCGCGCGCGCGGCTGGTGCCGCAGGAACCGGCGGCGTTCTTGCCGGTCGAGTTCACGCCGCCCGTGGCGGTCCAGCACTCGGGAGCGTAACCCTGCGCCGTGTAGTACAGCGGACGACCGTCGGTGCCGGTCTTGGTCGGCGCGCCCAGGTTCAGGTGCTCGTAATAGATCGCGTCGTGGGTCTTGGTGTACAGGTATTCGGCGCTGAAGACGATGCCGAACCACGGCAATTCCGTGTCGAAGCCCAGATTCGATTTCCACACCGAAGGCTGGCGCAGGTTCGAGGTCAGGATATCCAGATTGGCCGCGCCGACGGAAATGTTCGACTGCTTGGTCGGATCCGGATTGAACAAGCCATCCTTGCCCGAGCCGTTGGCGTTCAGGCAAGAACCGTAGCCGGAGGCGCCGCAACCCTGCACCTGGGTCGATACGCCCGGATTGGCGAAGGGATTGGACAACCAGACCGTGGCGGCAGCGCCCTGGAACAGGCCCGCGCCACCGCGCACCTGCATATTGCGCGCGCTGTCGAAGGTGTAGTTGAAGCCGGCGCGCGGCTGGATCAGGCTCTGGCCGTCGATGGTTTGCGTGTTGTCGACGCCGAAACCGCCGGTGCGGCGTCCGCCCGTGGCGGCGCTCGCTTCAATCATGGGCGCGGCGGCTGCGGCGTTGGCCAGAGGACGGTCGCCGATGCGGGCCGAGTCGACGCGCACGCCGTAGGACAGGGTCAGGCGCGGCGTCGCGGTCCAGGTGTCTTGCAGGAAGAGGCCATAGTTTTTCAGGCTGAAGCGCGCCACGGCGTCGTCCAGGGTGACGCCGGGGGCGGGGAACTGCACCTGGTAGGTACTTGGGCGGCCGCGGTTGAAGTTTTCCAGCACGGCTTGGGCGATGCCGGCCGAGTTCGCCTTGCCGCAATCGATGGAGCCGAAGCTGTAGGTATAGGCGGCGCTGCTGTTGACGCAGCTGAAGGTGTAGTTACCGTACATATTCTGCAAGTACGCGTTATATACATCGTTTTTGCTGTAATCGCCGCCGAATTTGACTTCATGATCGCCCAAGGACCAGTTGGCGCCCAGGTAGGCGTCCTTGGTCTTGGTGTTCAGGATGTTGCGCTGGCGGCTTTGCTCGGTGCCGAAGTTCAGATAGCGGCTGCCGGTGGGCACGGCCGCCGGGGTACCGACCGGATTGGCGCCGGTGAACAAGAGGCCGATGGCCGGCATGGTCGAGTTGTTCGTCGGCGCGCTGTCGTAGTCGCGCGAGGAAAGCTTGAACTCGGTCGAGAAGCTCGGCGTCCAGTCGGCGGTCCACTGGCCGACCATGGTCTCGATGGTCTTCTGTTGCGTATACCACTGCGAGCTGAGCGACAAACCGGTGGCGCTGGTGTTCGGGAATTGCGGTTCGCCCTGGTTGGTCTTCGAATAACGCAGCATGGCGCGGTGCGCGTCGCTGATATTCCAGTCCAGCTTCAGCAGCACATCGTCCACTTTCAAGGCCTGGCCGGCGGCGTCGAAATTGCCGGCGTCCAGATTGTATTTGCTCTTGGCGATGGCTTGCGCTTTGGCGATCGCGTCCGGCGTGATGCCGACATTGGTCATATTGCTGCCCAGCGGGCCGAACGGCGCCGTGGTGCGGGTGCTGTCCATTTTTTCGTAGGCCGCGAACAGGAACAATTTATCCTGGATCAGCGGCGCGCCTATCGTCACGCCCTTGGTCGTTTCGCGGAACGGTGCCGGCTTGCTGTAGGTGTCGTCGGTGCTGTTGTAACGGTCGCCGGCCATGCTGTCGTTGCGGAACACGTAGTAGACGCTGCCCTTGACGGTGTTGGTGCCGGACTTGGTGACGGCATTGATGTTACCGCCGGTGTAACCCTTTTGCGTGACATCGTAGTTGGCCACGTTGACCTGCACCGACTGGATCGCTTCGATCGAGATCGGCTGCTTCGCCGTCGGGCTGCCGTTCGACTCCAGGCCGAAGGTGTCGTTGACGGCGACGCCGTCGATGGTCATCGAGTTGTAGCGCGAGTTCTGGCCGGCGATGGACAATTCGCCGCGTTCCTTGTCGGTCTGCGAGACGCGCGGGTCGGCGCGGGCGTAGTCCTGCAGGTTGCGCTGGATCGAGGCCTGCATCGACAATTCGCGCGCGCCGATGTTGGTGCCGGCGCCCATATTGGTCTTGCTGAATTTGTCGGAGCGCGCCGCGCTGCCGGTCACCGTCACCGACTGGATGGCCGCGCCGCCCAGGGTGGCGTCGACGCTGGCCGTTTCGGCCAGTTGCACGAAGACGTTTTCACGTTTTTCAATCACACCGTTCTTGCTGATCGTGATCGTGTAAGGACCGCCGGCGCGCAAGCCGCGCGCCACGTAACGGCCTTCGGCGTCGGTGACGACGTTGCTGGCGGAACCCGATTCGGTATGGACGATGGTGACGGTGGCGCCGCCGGCCGGTTGGCCGTCGCTGCCGGAAATGCGCCCGCCGATGGCCGACGTCGTGTTCTGCGCAAAGGCCGGTGCCGCCGCCAGCGCGATGGACAAACTCAGCGCTATCTGCGTCAGCCGAAGCCGTTTGTGATTGATCATTGTGTAACCCCAAAGAAGACTATTTTATTTTCTGAGCGCCGCGCGTGGATAACGCTGGGCACCATTCTTTACTATGTTGCAACCCTGTTGCTCATGCAACGCGAGAGTGTAATGGTTAAATATTTCAAGCCTGTGACACATTGCAGATGGTTGATGACACACTACGCATGCCGCCTCTTAGCGCGTTTTTTGCACTGAAAAGCGTCAAGAAGAGCGATATTGTGACTTTTTTACATTAAATCCACGCAACTATGCATCACGAAAAAATAGATGACAAATACGATTTATCTTACAAATTTATATGAATAAAATATAAATGCCACAGCGTGCGCCGCTTAGTTTGTGTCAATGCGGCGCCGGCATAGTCTGTGGCGCAACATTGTAAATGAACAATTGTTGCTAAAAATAGTTTCGAGTTGGAAATGCCGGAATGAAGGGAATCTGTCGGCGAATGTGTAGCGGAAGCGCCACATAGTGATGTAAAAGATAATATTGATAGTGATAACACATGGGGAGTGCGGCCGGCGAGTCCGGCCGCGCACTGTCCTGCCGCGCGGCGCCTGGGGTGGGCGCCGGCGCGTTCGCGGTATTACCGTGCTGTCGCGACTGTTGTTTTAGCGGCCGCGATGTCGGCCTCGAACGCGGCGAAGCGACCGTCGAGCGCCTTGATCAGGCGTTTTTTATCGGCGTCCGCCAAAAAGGAATAGCGCAGGCTGTTATAGGACAATTGCTTGACCTCCGCATAATCGGTCTTGTAACGGCTGGCGAACAAGACATATTCGCCCGACAGATTGTTGCGCGACACGCCGGGATCGTCGGTGGAGATGACGAACGGCACCCCGTACTTGCGGTACAGGTTCAGCGGATGCGCCTCGTTCTTGATGCCGACGATGAACTCGTTGCTGCTCAAATTGATTTCCACGGGAATGCCGCGGGCGCGCATCTTCTTCAGGATGTCCAGCGCGTTCGTCTCATGCGCCAGGTCGATGCCGTGGCCGATGCGGTCGGCGCCGGCCACCTCGATGGCGTCGTTGATATGGAAGCTCAAGCCTTCCGGCGGCACCATGCCCAAGGCCAGCTCGCCGGCGTGCAGCGCCAGCTTGACGCCCGGATACTTAGCCTTCAGGAACTTGAACATCCGCATGTGCAGCGCATAGTCGCGCATCGAGACATGGAAATTTTCCGCGCCGACGATGTTCACGCCCACCACTTTCGGGCTCTGGCTGGCCAGCTGGAAAGCCGCCAGCATCGAGGAGAACACTTGCGACGGCGACAGCAGACGCAGCACGTAAGCCTGGTAACGCATGGTGAAGCGGGCGTCGTCGATGCCGGCGCTGCTGGCGTCGACATTGGCCAGGTAGGCGCCAATGTTTTTCTGGAAGCCGGCGTCGTCCGCCAGCGTCGCGCTGAAGGCCGCCATCTGCGCGTCCAGGTCGGCGCCCGCCTGCGCCACGTTCCGGTCGAAGCCGGCGTCCTGGGTGAACGGCGCCAGTTCAAAGATGGTTTCGATATAGCCCAGGTTCTCCTGCAGCGCGCGCTGTTTCAGCGTCTCCAGGCCCTCCTTGGTGTTGCTCGACGCGACGGGACCGAAGTAGCCGAAGGTGTCGAAGAACTGCCGGTCCGGCGGCGACTGGACCGCGCCATGATTGGCGAAATCCTTGATCGACCAGCGCTGCAGCAGTTCGCGGTACATCGCGTTGTCGGCGATCACTTCGGCCGACGACAGGCAGGTGCCGGCGGCGCGTCCGGCGGCCAGCGCGGCCGGCTCGCTGACGATGCGGTAACTGGCCTTGTCGACGCAATAGTGCTGCTTGTCGACCCAGTCCAGGTATTGCTCGGCGTAGATGGCGCCCGAGTAATGGTGATGCAAATCCCCGCCCTTCGGCATGCGCGAAAAGAACAGCGTCAGCTCGGCCAGTTTCGGTTGCCCGCCCGCCACCATGGCGGCGAAGTAGCGCGAGGTGAGGTCCGCATTGCTGGCCGCCGGGGCGGCGTGGGCGCCGCCCGCCAGCGCCAGCGCCAGCGCGACCATCAGGCCGGGGAATTTCATGTGCATGTGTGTGCTTTCTAGTAAATGGAGGGACAACAGTTCAGGCGGCCAAGCCCACCGGGCCAAAGCCGCCACGGGCCATGTGGCTGAACAATCTCGCATGACGCCGCGCTGGTCCCCGCTCCGCGAACTAGGCGGCGTCGCGTTGGTGCACCCGGCGTCCGGCGGCGAAGGTTGCCGCCACGGTGCGGTCGTCGCCCAGCAGCGCCAGCGCGAACAGCAACTCTTCCAGGCTGTCGCAGCGTTCGCTGCGGCGCGCCAGCAAGGGCGTCGCCCGCGGGTCGAGGACGATGAAGTCCGCTTCCGCGCCGACGGCGAAACTGCCTATCGTGCCTTCGAGCTGCATGCTGCGGGCGGCGCCCAGTGTCGCCAGGTAGAACATCCGCATGGCCGGCAAATAACTGCCTTTCATGCGCGCTACTTTATAGGCTTCATTCATCGTTTGCAACATTGAAAAGGAAGTACCGCCGCCGACGTCGGTGGCCAGCGAGAGCGGCACGCGGGCCGCGTCGGCGCGCTCGAAGTCGAACAGGCCGCTGCCGAGGAAGAGATTCGAGGTCGGGCAGATCGCCGCCGCCGACTGGGTTTCCGCCATCCTTGCACGGTCGCGCTCGTCGAGCCAGATGCAATGGCCAAACATGGCGCGCGGACGCAGCATGCCGTAGTGGTCATAGACGTCGATGTAGCTGCGCGATTGCGGAAACAGGGACTTGACCCAGGCGCACTCGTCTTCGTTTTCCGAGACGTGGGTCTGCAGGAAGGTGTCCGGATAGGCGCGCGCCAGTTCGCCGGCCAGCGCCAGTTGCGCGTCGCTGGAGGTGGGCGCGAAGCGCGGCGTGATCGCGTACAGGGCGCGGCCGCGCTTGTGCCAGCGCTGGATCAGCGCTTCGGTCTCGCGCGCGCCGCTTTCGGCCGTATCGCGCAGGAATTCCGGGCAGTTGCGGTCCATCATCACCTTGCCGGCCACCATGCGCAACTGGTGCGCCTCGCTGGCGCTGAAGAAGGCTTCGACCGATGCGGGATGCACGGTGCAATACACCATCGCCGTCGTCGTGCCGCAGCGCAGCAACTCGTCGAGGAAGAAGTCGGCCACCTCGCGCGCGTGGGCCGGATCGGCGAATTGCCGCTCGGTCGGGAAGGTATAGGTTTCCAGCCAAGGCAGCAGGCCGGGCGCCGGCGAGGCGATCATGTCCGTCTGCGGGAAGTGGACGTGGGTGTCGATGAAGCCGGGCAGGATGAGCTTGCCGCGGTAATCGATCACTTCGGTGGCGGGCGGCAAGCCGGCGTGCAATGGCGCATAGTCGCCGGCCGCCGCGATCTTGCCGTCGGCGACGATCAGCAGGCCGTCCTCGTGCCAGTGGTGGGCTTGCTCCTGGAAGGCGGGATCGGCGTGGAAGTGCAGCAAGCTGGCTCGGTAGGCTTGCACGGTGGGTGTGGACATCAAATTCTTTCTTTTACTAAAAACTGTGGGGAGTGTTGGGCGCGCCGCCCGAGGCGACCAGCCTGAGCGGTGCGGTGGTGGATTCGGCCGCTGCGGCGGCCTCCCAGACCATGAGTAACTGGGCGCACACGGAGGCGGCTATGGCGGCCGGCATCTTGTTGCCGATGCCGGCCAGGCCGATCGGACACACCATCGCGGCGATGCGCTCGGCGGCCACGCCGCGTTCGCGCAGCCGATGTTCGAATTGGCGGCGCTTGGTCAGCGAGCCGATCAGGCCGAACCAGCCGACATCGGCGCGCGCCATGATCGCCTCCGTCAGGCGCTGGTCGAGCGCGTGGCTGTGCGTCATGACGAGAAAACTGCCGCCGGGCGGCGCCGCGTCGACCAGCGCCTCCGGCGTATCGGTGGCCTCGACGCGGACATTCTCCGGCACCGCGACGGGAAACATGGCGTCGCGCTCATCCACCCAAGTGACGTTGCAGGGCAAGTCGGCCAGGG
This sequence comes from Janthinobacterium sp., assembly GCA_025356595.1. GTDB lineage: Bacteria > Pseudomonadota > Gammaproteobacteria > Burkholderiales > Burkholderiaceae_D > Janthinobacterium. The sequence continues at coordinate 7,617 of JANXSQ010000188.1, forward strand.
CGCGCACGATGGCCGCGCCGACATGGCCGGCGCCGAACAGGGTCAGATGGGCGCGCGGCGCCAGGCAAGGATCGAGCAACCAACGCCGCCCCTCGCCGTCCTGCCACAGCTGTGCGCAGCGCGCGCGCATGAGGGCGGCGGGCAACTGCGGCGCGACGCCGAGCAGCTTGCTTCCCGCGCCATCGAACAGGGCCGAGGCGGCCGCGCCGTCCAGCGCCGAGACGCGCCAGCAATCCTCCCGGTGGCGCTGGCGCAGCGCGTCCAGCACGGCGCGCAAGCCGGCGTCGACGCGCTCGAAGGCCAGGTGCACGACGCCGCCGCAACACTGTCCCAGGCTGGGGCCGAGCGCGTAACGTTCGACGCGCGCGGCGCCGCCGTCCAGCATGCCGCGGGCGATTTCCACGGCGCGCAACTCCAGGTGGCCGCCGCCTATCGTGTCGAACAGGGCGGCGGCCGTGACCAGCATCTTCGCGCCCGCTTCGCGCGGGCCGGAACCCTCGACGCGCGCCACCGTGACCAGCACGGCGGGCACGCCGGCCACGTCGGCCAGCCAGTTGCCCATCATGCCGTCCCCCGCCCCATCGCCGCTTCCACCGCCGCGATGGCCTTGAGGATTTCCTCGCTGGTGGCCGGCGCGTTCAGCGGCGGATTCACGCTGTGCCCGGCGACGCTGGAGATGGCGTCGCGTATGGCGAAGAACACGGAAAACGGCAACAGCAGCGGCGGCTCGCCGACGGCCTTGGAACTGTGGATGCTGTCCTCCACATTGCGGTTGTCGAACAAGCGCACGCGGAAGTCTTCCGGGCAATCGGAAACGCCGGGAATCTTGTAGGTCGACGGCGCGTGCGTCATCAATTTACCGCCGGCGTTCCACCACAATTCCTCCGTCGTTAGCCAGCCCATGCCCTGGATGAACGCGCCCTCCACCTGCCCCAGATCGATGGCCGGATTGAGCGACTTGCCGGCGTCGTACAAGGCGTCGGCGCGCAACAGTTTCCACTCGCCCGTGAGGGTGTCGACGATCACTTCCGACACCGCCGCGCCATAGGCGAAATACGAGAACGGGTGGCCGTTCATGGTCTTCGGATCCCAGTGCAGATGCGGCGTCGCGTAGAAGCCGTCGGACCACAATTGCACCCGCGCCAGATAGGCTTTTTGCACCAGTTCCGGGAAGGCCACGAGATGCCCGTTGACGTGCACGGCGTTGTCGGCAAAGCGCACCTGCGCGGCCTCGCCGCCGTATTGTTTGACGGCGAAGGCGGCCAGCCGTTCGCGGATTTGCCGCGCCGCGTCCTGCGCCGCCTTGCCGTTCAGATCGGCGCCGGTCGAGGCGGCCGTCGCCGAGGTGTTGGCGACCTTGCTGGTGTCGGTGGCCGTGGCGCGCACATGCTGCATATCCACGCCCAGTTCGTGGGCGACGACCTGCATCACCTTGGTATTGATGCCCTGCCCCATTTCCGTGCCGCCGTGGTTGACCAGCACAGAACCGTCGACATACACATGCACCAGCGCGCCGGCCTGGTTCAGGTGCGTCACGTTGAAGGCGATGCCGAACTTCAGCGGCGTCAGGGCCAGGCCTTTCTTGAGCACCGGACTGGCCTCGTTGAAGGCGGCGACGGCCTGGCGCCGGGCGCGGTAGTCGCTGCTCTCCTCCAGTTCGGCGCTCAGCGCGTGGATCACGTTGTCGACGATTTTCTGGCCGTAAGGGGTGACATTGCGGCCTTCGAGATCATCGCGGCCGTAGAAGTTGAGGCGGCGGATGTCCAGCGCGTCGCGGCGCAGATCGCGGGCGATCTCATCAACGATGTATTCGATCGCGATGGCGCCCTGCGGCCCGCCGAAACCGCGGAAGGCCGTGTTCGACTGCGTGTTGGTCTTGCCGCAGGCGGCGCGGATGTCCACGTCCGACAGATAGTAGGTATTGTCGAAATGGCAGACGGCGCGCGTCGCCACCGGGCCGGACAAGTCGGCCGAATACCCGGCGCGCGAGACCATGTCCACCTTGGCCGCGAGGATCCTGCCGTCCGCGTCGTAGCCGACTTCGTATTCGTAATAGAAACAGTGGCGCTTGCCGGTGACGAGCATATCGTCGTCGCGGTCGGCGCGCAGCTTGACCGGGCGGCGCAGTTTGGAGGCGGCGATGCTGGCCGCCGCCGCCCACAGCGCCGACTGCGATTCCTTGCCTCCGAAACCGCCGCCCATGCGCCGGCACTCGACCGTGATGTTGTGCGCGTGCACACCCAGCGCGTGCGCGACGACGTGCTGCATCTCGCTCGGGTGCTGGGTTGAGCACAGGACCAGCATGCCCTTGTCTTCCTTCGGTATCGCGTAGGAAATCTGTCCTTCCAGATAAAACTGTTCCTGGCCGCCCACGTACAACTGGCCTTTGAGCGTATGCGGGGCGCGCTCGAAGGCGGCCTGATAGTCGCCGCGCTGCAGCCGCATCGGCGGCAGCACATACGACTGCGCCGCCTTGGCCGCCTGCGGCGTCAGGATCGCCGGCAATTCGGCGTAGCTGACCTTGCCGCGGCGGGCGGCGCGGCGCGCGTTGTCGTGGCTGTCCGCGACGACGATGAAGATGGGCTGGCCGACATACTGCACCAGGCCGTCGGCGAGGATGGGATCGTCATGGATGATGGGGCCGCAATCGTTGCTGCCGACAATATCCTTGGCCGTGTAGACGGCGACGACGCCGGGCGCGCCCAGCACGTCCGCCAGGTTCACCGCGAGGATATGCGCGTGCGCCTGCTGCGACAGTCCCAGGGCGGTGTGCAGCGTGCCTTGCAGCTCGGGAATGTCGTCCGTGTAGGTGGCTTGGCCGAGCACATGCAATTGCGCCGACTCGTGCGGACGGGCGACGCCGACCGCCGCCCACGCCGCTTTCAATTCCGGTACGCCTGGATGGTTCATGGTCATTCCTTTCAAGCGCGGCAGGCGAAAGCGTTCACATCGGCGACGGCCAGGGGCGCGTCGCTGCGGGTTTCAAACCAGAAGCGGCGCAATAGATTTTGCGCCGCCTTCATGCGGTAGGCGCCCGAGGCGCGCATGTCCGACAAGGGCGCGTAATCCTGCTCCATCAGCGTCATGGCGGCGCGCAGATTCGCTTCGCTCCAGTCCTGTCCGTTCAAGAAGGCTTCCGCGTGGGCCGCCCGCTTGGGCGTCGCCGCCATGCCGCCGAAGGCGATGCGGGCGTCCCGGATGCGCCCGCCGTCGAGACTGAAGGCGAAGGCGGCGCAGACGGCCGAAATATCCTGGTCGAAACGCTTGGCCAGCTTGTAGGTGCGGAACTGCACTTCGGCGCGCGGCAAGGGCACGCGCACGGCTTCGACAAACTCGCCGGACAGCAAGTCCTTCTTTTGATAGCCGAGGTAGAAATCCTCCAGCGCCATCACGCGCCGCCCGGCCGCGCCGCGCAGCACGATCTGGCTGCCCAGCGCGATCAACCAGGGCATCGAATCGCCGATCGGCGAACCGTTGGCGACATTGCCGCCCAGAGTGCCGGCGTTGCGGATGGGCAGGGAAGCGAAGCGCTGCCACATCTCGGTCAACTGTTCCGGGTAATGCGCGCACAGGGCTTGATAGGCGTCGTTGAGCGTCACGCCGGCGCCGATTTCCAGCATGCCGTCCAGCGTCGCCACGCTTTTCAAGGCGTCGACGTGGCCGAGATAGATGATGTCGTCCAGCTCGCGCATCTGCTTGGTGATCCACAGGCCGACATCGGTCGAGCCGGCCAGCAGCACGGCGTCCGGATGGGCGGCGCGCACTTGCACCAATTCATCCAAAGTGCGCGGAGCATGGAACTGCTTGCCGTGCGCGCGGTACGTCGTCATCGCGGGGCGTTGCAGCGCCTGCAATTGCCGCGTCAGCGCCGCGCGGTCGAGTTCGACGCGGGGATAGTCGCCCATGCGCCGGGCCGCCTCGATGATGGGCCGATAGCCGGTGCAGCGGCACAGATTGCCGGACAGGGCGTCGTCGATCTCGCGCCGCTGCGGCGTCGCTTCCTGCTTCAGATACATGCCCCACAGCGACATCGCGAAGCCGGGCGTACAGAAGCCGCACTGCGAACCGTGGCACTCGACCAGCGCCTGTTGCACCGGATGCAGGGCGCCGTCGGCCTGCTGCAAATCCTCCACCGAGAACAAGGCCTTGCCGTCCAGCGTAGGCGTCAGCTGGATGCAGGAATTGACCGCCTTCAGCTCCAGCTTGCCGTTTTGCAGGCTGCCGATGACAACGGTGCAAGCGCCGCAATCGCCCTCGGCGCAGCCTTCCTTGGTGCCGGTGCAATGCAAATCCTCGCGCAAATGCTGCAATACGGTCTGCGTCGGGGACGCGTTGGCGACCTCTTGCACGGTGCCGCGGTAATAAAAACGAATCGGTTCTGACATGGTGGCCTCGGCTTTGTCTCAGCCTGCAGATTAACACCCGTGCGTCCCACTGTTATGGTTTGGTGCTGATGTCGCTTATCAGCCGAAGCGCATACCATGCGCCCGCCCTCATTCTGTAAACGGATGCGTCGCGTGCCAGTGCTCGGCGATATCGATGCGCCGCGTGATCCACACCTGCTCGTGCCCCTGCACATAGTCGAGGAAACGGGCCAGCGCGGCCGCCCGTCCCGGCCGTCCGACCAGGCGGCAATGCAAGCCGACCGACAACATCTTCGGCTGGTTCAGGCCGTCCGGATCGCCCTCGGCGTACAGCACATCGAAGGAATCCTTCAGATAATCGAAGAACTGCGTGCCCGAGTTGAAGCCCTGCATCGCGGCGAAGCGCATATCGTTGGTGTCCAGCGTGTACGGCACCACCAGATGCGGGCGCGACGCCGCCGCGCCGGTCGCGTCCGTGTATGCGACCTGTTGCCAGAACGGCAGATCGTCGCCGTAATAGTCGGAGTCGTAGCGGAAACCGCCGTGCTCGACCACCAACTTGCGCGTATGCGGCGAATCGCGCCCCGTGTACCAGCCCTGCGGCACGGCGCCGGTCAAATCCTGGATGATGCCCATTGCCTCCTGCATATGGGCGCGCTCGGTCGCCTCGTCCACGTTCTGGTAGGAAATCCAGCGCAAGCCGTGGCAGGCGATCTCATGCCCAAGCTGCTGGAAGGCCGCGACAGCCTCCGGGTTGCGTTTCAGCGCCATCGCCACCCCGAACACCGTCAGCGGCAAGCCGCGCTCCTCAAACAGACGCAAAAGCCGCCACAGGCCGGCGCGCGAACCATATTCGTAGATGGACTCCATGCTAAGGTGGCGCATGGGAAAAGCGGCCGCACCTATGATCTCCGACAAGAAAGTCTCGGAAGCGGCGTCGCCGTGCAAGACATTGTTTTCCCCGCCCTCCTCATAGTTCAGCACGAACTGCACGGCGATGCGGGCGCGCTTCGGCCAGCGCGGATGCGGCGGCGTGCGGCCGTAGCCGATCAGATCGCGTGGATAGTTGTCGTAAGTACTCATAATGGGGCGGCGCCAATGAAAGGTATATGTCCAATAATATAGTGCCTCAAGTAGCGCGGTATATGATTTGGACGATAAGCAGTTTCAACTTCGAGATATAGGACAAACAATGGGCAAACTCAGCACGCACGTACTGGACATCGCGCAAGGCAAACCGGGGGCGGGCGTCAAGGTCGCCCTGTTCTCCGTCGGCGCGGAGGGCAAAACCCTGCTGAAAATGGACATGACCAACGCCGACGGCCGCTGCGGCGCGCCGCTGCTGGAAGGCGACAGCATGAAAGCGGGACAATACGAGCTCGTCTTCAACGCCGGCGACTACTTCGCGGCACAAGGCATCGAACTGCCGTCGCCGCGCTTCATCGACCTCGTCACACTGGCCTTCGGCATCGCGCACGCCGACCAGAACTACCACGTACCGCTCGTCGTATCACCGTGGTCCTACTCCACCTATCGCGGCAGCTAAACCAAAACCAGCAACATCACCCGCGTCAAAACCGTGGACAGACGGGGACGCCGAGTCCACGATTTCCCCGGTTTTCTGGTCCGTTCGCCACGAAAACGCGGACGAAAAAAAGCCCAGCATCTCTGCTGGGCTTTTTTAATATAACAAGCCTGACGATAACCTACTTTCACACTGGTTGCAGCACTATCATCGGCGCAAAATTGTTTCACGGTCCTGTTCGGGATGGGAAGG
>JANXSQ010000193.1 GCA_025356595.1 Janthinobacterium sp.
GATGAAGCATCTGCGTGAAAGACTGGTTAGCCTTCTGAATGACGAACGGCCCGATCGAAAATTCGACCGGGCCGTTAAGGCAAAACCACAGCGCTATGCCACTCGCGTTCTACGAAAACCTGCTTAAGTGAACGACATTACGGACAAGCCGCTGTCTTTCTACGTCGATACGATAGCGGATCGTGATCTGGCCATTGCCACCGCCTATGCCACCGCGCGCTTTACCCAGCGACAACTCGCACGGGCCTTTGGCGTGCACTACTCGACGGTCAGCCGCATTCTGCGCGCGGCAAAGCGGTAGTTGGTGCGGGGCATGGTGACACGCAAGACCTGACCCCGATCCGGGTTGTGCGCTTATGCTTGCTCGTCTTTCGGTTTGTCGTCGCCGGTTTTGTCGATGCCGGCGATGTCGCGCACGTTTTTTTGCACCGCCACGGCGGCGAACAGGCTGAGGACGAAGGACATCGCGAAGAAGCCTTTTTCGCTCAGCGCCAGGGTGGCGTTCATCAGGCCGACGCCCAGTAAGAGCAGCGATATCAGCAGCGAGACCCAGCACAGGCCGAAGTAGATGCCGGTCACGTGTATGCCTTCGAGGCGGTCGCGCACCGATTTCTGCAGCGATACGGCGGAGAACAGGCCGTACATGAGTATCGTGAAGTAGTAACCCTGCTCGTTGAGCGGCATGGCGCTGTTCCATAGGCCGGTCAGGTAGGTCAGCGCGCCGATTAACAGGGCGATCCAGGATGCGCCGATGAAGGCGCCGGTCGGGCGTTGAAATTGGGGTTTCACGGTGGTTCTCCATTGCAGGGAATTGCGCCCGGGACGGGCGTGGGATGGGCCGTGGCGGCCCGGGAACGTGCGCGCAATTGTATATGAGAAGCTGGGAATGGCCCGCACAATACTTACTATTTCACCAATTTTGCAGGCGGGCCCGCGGCGGCCGGAAATCCCTGTCCCCGCTCCCGCCCGGCTGGTTCAGCCGCTCTTGGGCCGATGGGATCGGTTTCATCGTATAAGCTCGCTGTGCCATGGATGTTGATCGCCCGCAAGCGCACCGTCGGGGTGTTGCGTGGGCAGGGACGCGGGCGGGGCGCCAATGCGGGCGGCCCGCCGCCGTAGCCATGGCGGCGCCGCGCCGCGGGCCGCGTTCGACGGGGACGCGTCCCGCCACCGCTCCTTATTGCATCAACTCTTTGATGACGCGCACCGGCGCGCTGCCGTAGCTGAGGAATTGTTCGTGGAAGTCCTTCAGCACGAATTTGCCGCCCAGCGCCTGCTTGCGCTGCTCGCGCAATTCCATGATTTCGCTGTAGCCGCTGAAGTAGCTGGTCAGTTGCACCGACGTCAGTTGCACACGCCGCCATTTCTCCGAGGCTTCGCGCGGGGTCTGGAAGGCTTGCTTGGTGAGCAGGTCGATGGCTTGTTCCTTGCTCATGCCGAGCACGTGGACGCTGTAGTCGAGGATGGTGTTGGTGACGCTGCGCAGGTTCCACTTGGAATACATCAACCACATTTCCGGCGCGTTGTCGCCATAGCCCGATTCGAGCATCATTCTTTCGCCGTACACGGCCCAGCCTTCGATCATGGCACCGTTGCCGAAGATGGATTTGACGATGGACGGCGATTTGTTGGCGTACACCAGTTGCGTGTAGTGGCCGGGGATGGCTTCGTGGATGTTGAGGATCTGCAAAATCCACAGGTTGTATTCGCGCAGATTGCTTTCCGCCTGTTCCGCCGTTTCGCTGTCGAGCGGGGTCACGTTGTAGTAGGTGCGGTCCTGCGGACGGTAGGGGCCGGGCGCTTCGATGCCGGCGCCGGCCACGCCGCGCTGGTAGACCGGCGTTTCGCGCACGACCAGCGGTTTTTTCGGGTCCATGGTCAGCAGCTCGTGGCTGCTGACCCAGTCCTGCAGCAGGGGGATCTGGCGGCGGATTTCCGGGAAGAAGTCGGCGCGCGCCACGTGCTGGCTGGACAGTTTGTCGATCACCATGCCGATGCGCGCGTTGCGCTCGGCCGGCTTGCCGGCGTTGCCCATGGTCTTGCTCCACAGCTCGTCGGACAACTTGTCCATGTTCACCAGCAGCAGCTCGCGCGCGGCCAGCGCCTTTTGATAGGTCTGCTCGGCGCTGCTGCCGGACTGGATGTCGTAGGCGAATTTCTGTTCGTACATCTCCTTGCCGATGCGGAAGGAGCGCGCGCCGCCCTGCGCCAGGGTCTTGTCCAGTTCCGTCAACCAGGCCACGTAGCCGTTCACGGCCGTGCGCGCGGCGCCGATGCGTTGGGTGTACAACTGCTTTTCCATCGGGCTCAGGATGGAGGCCTGGGCCGCGCGGTCGAGGTCGTCGAGCACGCTCAGCACGCCGGGGCTCTGGGTGATCGCCAGCTGGGTGTGTTCGCGGGTCGGATTGGCGATGCTGTCGCGCGCGGCGGCGTAGTATTGCGGCACCTTGGCGATGCGCTTGAGCAGGGTGCGCAGGCGCTGCGGCTTGGCCGCGTATTCGGTGTTGAGGATGAAGTCGAGCGCGCCGGCGATGTTGTAGCTGGCCGGGTTCCATTCGAATTCGCGGAAGGTGCTCAGGTACCAGCGGTCCGAGCTCAGCTTGTTGTTCAGCAGGGCCAGGTCGGTGCGCTGCTTGTCCGACAACTGGCGCGCGTCGATCTTGGCGAAGCGCGTCTGCCAGTCGATGATGAAGGCCAGTTGCTCGGCGCGGCCGGCCTGGTCGGGGATGCTCAGGGTGGCGGCGTTGTCGAACTTGCCGGCGGCGATGGCGCTTTCCGGATCGATGCGCCACAGGGCGGTGAGGAACTGGCCGCTCAGGTTGTCGGCGGCCTTGTCCTGGCGCCGTTCGCCGCCGGCGGCCTTGGCGGGCGCGGCGACGGCGGCGACGGCCGCAGCCTTGCCCGCGGCGGCGCTTTTCTTCTGCGCCGGCGCCGAGGTTTTGGCCTTGCCGTGTTTCTCGTGTTTCTTGCTGGCGCCGGCCGGCGCCGCTGCCAGGGCCAGCAACACGGCGCCCAGTGCGATTTTGGTTTTCATCATCGTGAATAGTCTCTTGAATGTGTGGCGGAACGCCGGTGTGGCCGCTTGCGTGGCGCCACTCCTCGGCGAGGCCGCCAGATTAGCATCAATCGGCGCCTTTGCGCGGCGCTGTTACACCCTCTGTTACAAGGCGGCGCGCGGCCTTAGCCGATGGCGCCGCCGCGTATCAATTCCTGCTGGCGGGCGTTGAGGGCGAGCACCGCGTCCTTGCCGCGCGCCATGCCGGTGAGGACGATCTCGCTGGACTTGGTGAAGCGGTGGCCGACCCGTATCGTGTAGGACTTGAACAGCCAGCTGCGGAAGTTCTGCACGAAGGTGGCCTCGTCCATGTCGCGCCATTTGACGCCGGCCACGCCCTTGCTCCAGGGCAGGATGCCGGAGCTGAGCCAGACGCCCACGTCGTCGTAGTACAACTGGTAGCTGCGGATCAGCAGCACGCGGTAGCCGACGATGAGGGCCGAGCCGGCCAGCACGGCGGCGGCGGCCAGCTCGTTCCAGCGGAAGGAGAGCGGCAGCAGGGCGCCGAACAGCAGCAGGGCGAGCAGCAGGGTGCCGAGGTAGGCGGTCCAGGACTTGCCGCACAGCAGAGTGGCGCCCGGCCCCATGGTCAATGCATTGTCGTCGCTCATGATGCGGATCCGGAAAAATCAAAAATGGCATGATTGCATGAAACGGCCGGCGGCGGCGCCGCGCGCGCTTATTTTTTCAAGCCTTCCTGCAGCATGCCCAGCATGTCGGCGGCCGACATGCGCGCCACCGCGTCGCTGCCCTCGAGCAGGCTGTCGGCCAGGTCGCGCTTGTGCTGGTGCAGTTCGACGATGCTTTCCTCTATGGTGTGCTTGGCGACGAGGCGGTAGATGGTGACCGGGCGCAACTGTCCCATGCGGTGGGCGCGGTCCGAGGCCTGGTCCTCCACGGCCGGATTCCACCACGGGTCCATGTGGATCACGTAGTCGGCCGCCGTCAGGTTGATGCCCATGCCGCCCGCCTTCAGGCTGATCAGGAAGACGTCGCCCTGGCCGGCCTGGAAGGCGTCGACGCGCACCTTGCGCTCCAGCATGGGCGTCGCGCCGTCCAGGTACTGGTAGCTCACGCCGTGCAGCTCGAGATGCTGGCGGATCAGGCTCAGGTGGTCGACGAACTGGCTGAAGACCAGCACCTTGTGGCGGTTTTCCAGCAGGCCCGAGAGCAGTTGCGCGAAGGCCGCCAGCTTGCTGCTGGCCAGGCCCAGCTCCGGCGCCACCAGGTGCGGATTGCAGCAGGCGCGGCGCAGCTTCATGATTTCGGCCAGGATCTGGATCGCCTTCTTCGCCGCCGGCCCCTCCACGGCCGCGAGTTTTTCCAGCGCGGCGCGGCGCAGCGATTCGTACAGCGCCGTCTCCTGCTCGGAGAGCTCGACCTCCATGACGATCTCGGTGCGCGAGGGCAGTTCGGCCAGCACCTGGGCCTTGTTGCGGCGCAGGATGAAGGGCTGGATCAGGCGCCGCAGGCGCAGCCGCGCGCCGGCCTCGGCGCGCTTGTCCTGGGCCCGCTCGATGGGGCCGGCGAAGCGCAGATTGAACTGCTCCAGGCTGCCCAGCAGGCCGGGATTGATGAAGCGGAACAGGTTCCACAGCTCGCCCAGGTGGTTTTCCAGCGGCGTGCCGGTGGCCAGCATGCGGAAGTCGGCCTGCAGCGCCATCACCGCCTGCGAGCGCTTGGTGGCGCCGTTCTTGATGGCCTGCGCCTCGTCGAGCACGACGGTGTGCCATTTGACGTCGGCGAACAGGGCCGCCTCCTGTTGCAGCAAGCCGTAGCTGGCCACCACCAGGTCGAAGGGCTGCACGCCGGCCAGGGTTTCCCTGCGGTCGCCGGCGCCGAACAGTTTCAGCTTCAGGGTGGGGGCGAAGCGGGCCGCCTCGCTGAGCCAGTTCATGCACACCGAGGTGGGCGCGATGACCAGGGTCGGGCCCTGCGGCGCGCGCGCCAGGATCAGGGCCAGCGCCTGCAGCGTCTTGCCCAGGCCCATGTCGTCGGCCAGGCAGGCGCCCACGCCCCAGTGCGCCAGCCGCGCCAGCCATTCGAAGCCGGCCAGTTGGTAGTCGCGCAGCTCGGCCTGCAGGGTGCTCGGCAGTTGCGGCGTGAACCCGGCCTGGTCCCGGATGCGCGCCAGATGCTCGCGCCACAGCTTGTCGGCCTTGACGCCGCCGGCATCGTTGGCCAGCTCCTCGAGCGCGAACGAGGCCAGAGGATGCACGCGCACGCCGTCGCCGTGCGCCTCGCCGTAGGCGGCCAGCTCGGAGAGGCGGCGGTGCAACTCGTCGCTGAGGGCGAGGAACTGGTTCTCGCCCAGCGCGACGAAGCGGCTTTTGCTGTTCTGCATCAGCTCGAGCAGGGCGCGCAGATTCAGCACCTTGTCCTCGGCGATGCGCAATTCGCCGCTGGCCGAGAACCAGTCCTTCTCGCTCTTGATGGCGAGGCGGAATTGCTGCGCCTCGATGCGCTTGCTGACGCGGAAGGATTCGCCCTCCGGCCAGGCCAGCACGATGTTCCCGGCGTCCAGTTCCTGCAGTTCGACCAGCAATTGCAGGCAGCTGGCGGGCTGGCCCAGCAGCCATTCGCCGTGCTCGTCCTCGGCCGCCTCCAGCGCCTGGCAGCGCCCCAGCAACTGGCGCTGCGCCTCGCGCTCGCCGTTCAGGTCGCGGCGCGCCTGCACCGGCTTGCCGGCCACGTCGGCGAAGACGCTTTCGGCGCCGCTGCCGGGCGGGTAGTAGGCGCCGCCGTCCAGCGGGCGCACCAGGATCTGCATCTTCAAGCCCTGCTGGTAGGGCAGCAGGTGGACGTGCAGGCGGGCGTCGGCGTCGATCTGCTCGACGTTGCCGGCGCCGCCGCCGATGTCGGACTGCACGGTGACCAGGGCGGCGATCGCGCCGATCGCCTGCAGTACCTGCTTCTCGGCGTGGCGCGGCACGTCCAGGCCGGCGCCGACGATGGCGGCGATGCGGCGGTGCTCGTCGAGGATGTGGATGACGCGCAGGCGCGTCGGCGTCTCCTTGCTGACGACCACCTTGCTGCCGTTGTCGGGCAGCGGCGGTTGCAGGCTCAGGCGCAACTGCGCGCCGCTCGCCTTGATCAGCAATTCCGGTTCGGCGCTGAGCAGCTCGACGCGCGTCTCCGGCGCGTCCAGCCAGAACACCAGCGGGTGGCCGATCAGCGCGACGGCGGCCTTGTCGGCCTCGATCTCGTAGCGCGGCGCCGAGGAGTAATACTGCTTGAAGGGGGCGATGGCGGCGCACACGCGCAAGTCCTGCGGCGTCAGGAAATCGAGCTGCGCCGCCTCCTCGTAGAGGCGCTTCAGGCCGACCGCGCGGCCCTTGCTCCAGGCGCCGCGGGCGTCGCGCTTCTGCTCGCGCGGCTCGACCTCGGCGATGCCGTGGTCGGGGTTGTAGGTGATCAGCCAGACCAGGCGCGAGAGCTTGTTGTCGCTCTCGGCCGGCGCGCCCTGCTGCAGATTGATCAGGGCGCTGAGCTGGCGCTGCCAGGCTTCCTGGCGCTCGAACCACGGCGCCAGGTCGGCGAAACCGTATTGCGCGCGCAAGTCGGCCGCGTGGCGCTCCTGGGCGGCGTCGCCGAGCAGGCCGAGCAGGCCGGCCGCCTGCGCCGCGATGAAGTGGAAACCGGCCGCGTCGGCCTGGCGCACCAGCTCCTGCAATTGCGGCTGGCGCTCGGCCAGTTGCGGCAGCGCCAGCCAGTAGTAGAGCAGGGCCTGGAACATCTGCGCCTGCAGCGGGGTTTCCCAGTTGCGGGAGGGCACCACGTCGGCCTGCAGGGTGCCGGCGCGGATCTGCCGCAGCATGCTCAACTGCTGGTAGACGGCGCTGTCGGGATTGGGTTGGGCGCGCAGGGCCAGTTCGAGATAGGACTCGGCCGCCTTGAGCTGCTTCGCTTCGGCGCCGCGCAGCAGGGCCAGCACGTAGAGGTGGCCGCCGATGCCGGCGAAGCACAGCTTGCGCTTGCCCGTTTCGCGGCGCAGCAGCTTGAGGGCTTCCTCGAAGCCGGCCAGGGCGGCGTCCTGTTCGCCGCGCAATTGCGCCACCACGCTGCGCAGGAACAGGGCGAAGCCGCCCTGGGCGGATTCGAGCAGGGCGTCGGCCTGCTCCAGCTGGCCGCAGACGATGGCGTGTTCGGCCAGCGCCATGCAGAGTTGCGGCGCGGCCGTCTCGCCGGCGGCCAGGCGGCGCTCCAGGTGGCGGGCGCAGAAGGCGCGCAGCGGCGGCGCCGTGGCCGGCTCGCGCTGCGCGTGGCCGATCAGGATGGCGAGGATCTCGTCCTGCAGCAGCGGATGGATGTGCTCGAGCATGGCGGCCTCGAAGGGGCGCGCGCAGATTTCGATCAGCGGGTGCAGTTGCGCCGCCTCGTAGCAGGCCATGCAGGCGCTCAGGATGGGCAGCACCTGTTGCGGCGCCTGGCCGCGCAGCAGGGCGATGCGCAGGCGCGCCACGCCCTGGCGGTAGCTGCGCAGCTCGACATAGCCGTCCCAGTTGCGGCGCACCGGGTTGATGGTCTCGATGGCCTCGCACAAGTCATCGAAGCGGTGCGCCCGCATCGCCGCCCGCATGGCCGGCCAGGCCAGTTGCGCGCCGACGCTGAAGCCGCGCCCGACGACCTCGCTGATCATCGCCAGGCGCAGCAGCCTTTGCAGCGATTCCAGCACCACGGCGAGGCGGAAATGCGTGCCGTCCGGCTCGTTGATATGGGCCCGCTGCAAATGCTCGTAGACGGCGTGCTTGCCGACCGGTTCGCCGACGATGGCCAGCAGGGCCATGATCATCTGTTCGTGTTCGTCGAGCGCGCTGAATTCACTGAGCAATTGCGGGGCTGTCATGCGGGTTCCATCTATCGTGAAAAATTTACGCGGGCAGGTTGTCGATCCGCACCGCGGCGGCGTCGTGGGCGGCCAGGCCGAACACGCGCAAATAAAAATACAGTTCCGCCTCCAGGGTGCGGACGATGTTCTCGGCCTTGCGGAAACCGTGGCCCTCGCCCTCCAGCTCGACGTAGGCGACCGGCACGCCGTTCTTGCGCAGCGCCTCGACCATCTGCACCGATTGCTGCGGCGGCACCACCTTGTCGTCCAGGCCCTGGAAGAAAATCATCGGCCGCGCCAGGCGCGCCGTGTGGTGGATCGGCGAACGCTGCAGGTACAGCGCCTCGGCCCGCGGCGCCGGCGCGATGAGGTAGGCATTGTAGTGCGATTCGAACTTGTGCGAATCCAGATCCAGCCCTTTCAGGTCGGAGACGCCGTAATAACTGGCGCCGGCCTTGAAGACGTCGTGGAAGGTCAGCGCGCACAGCGTCGTCAGGCCGCCGGCGCTGCCGCCGCGGATGATCAGGCGCTCGGCGTCGGCCAGGCCGCGTCCGACCAGGTAGCGGGCGCCGGCGATGCAGTCCTCGACGTCGACGATGCCCCACTGGCCGCGCAGGGCGTCGCGGTAGGCGCGGCCGAAGCCGCTGCTGCCGCCGTAGTTGACGTCGAGCACGCCGAAGCCGCGGCTGGTCCAGAATTGCGTCGCCAGCTTCAGGGTGTTGCTGGCCATGCCGGTCGGGCCGCCGTGGCTGATGACGATCAGCGGCGCGGCGGCGCCGGCCGGGCCGTGGCAGTCGGCGTTGCGCGGCGGGTAGAAGAAGGCGTGCGCGCGGCGTCCGCCGGCGCTGGCGTAGTCGAGGCGCTCGGGCACCGACAGATAGCCCTCGTCGGGCGTCTCGCTGAGCGAACGGGCCAGCACCTCCAGCTCGCCGTTGGCGAAGTCGATGCGCGCCAGCTCGAGCGGAATGGTCGGGCCGCCGCCCAGCAGGGCGACGAAGCCGGGGCCGACGCGCAGCTCGCGGATTTCCTCGTAGGGATTGGCGATGCTCTCCAGCTTGGCGCTGCCGGCGCGCAGGCGGGCCAGGCGGCTCAGGCCGTCCTCGATATAGGTGCAGACGATGTCGCCGTCGGGGCAGAAACCGTACATGGAGACGCCGAAGCTCCAGTGCGGGCCGGCGAACTCGGCCTGCATCGGGCACAGCGCCTCGGCGGTGTCGCCGCGCAAGTGGTACAAATTCCACCAGCCGCTGCGGTCGGAGACGAAATGCAGCACGCCGGCGGGCGACCATTCCGGCTGGCAGACGGCTTCCTCGGCGCCGCCGGCGACGCGGCGCGGCTGGCGCAGCGCGCCGTCGGCGCCGACCTCGGCCAGCCACAACTCGCTGCCCTGCCAGGGCATGCGCGGATGGTCCCAGCACAACCAGGCCAGGCTGCGGCCGTCCGGCGACAGGCGCGGCGCGGCGTAGAAATCGTGGCCGGCCGCCAGCACCGTCTCGGCGCCGTCGAAGCCGAGCGCGCACAGGGTGTTGACGGGATGGGCGTGGCCCTCGGCCGGATGCAGTTCGCGCACGCCGAGCAGGCGGCGGCGCGCCGCGTCGACGACGAAATCGGCGTGGCGCTGGGTGCCGGGCGCCGTCAGCGGGCGCGCCGCGGTGTCGCCCTCGGCGACATAGATGCGGTTGTCGGCGAAGTGCGAGAAATACACGCTCTCGCCGGCCACCGCGTAGGCGCCGCCGCCGTACTCGTGCACCCGGCTGCGCACGTTCAGGGGCGCCGGCGTCAATTCCGTGACGCTGTTGCAGCGCCGGCGCAGCAGGGTGTTGCGGCCGGCCTCGCTGGCGCGGCCGGCCAGCCAGAAGATGTCGGCGCCGTCGGGTCCGCCCAGCGCCAGTTGCGACAGGGGCGAGGCGCCGGCCGCCACCAGCGCGGCGCCGATCGGCGAAGGCCACAGGCCAAAGGGGACGCAGGTGCTGGATGGGACTGTAGTCATGCTGGCTCCGAAAGAGGGGACAAAAGGGTGGCGGGTCTTAATCATAATGAAAGCCTGTCGGATCGGCCAGGCAAAATTGCCCGCTCCGACGGCGGACATAGGCATTCCGGGGGGATGAATCCTCGGCCATAGGGTGCGATAATAGCGTCTTTCTCCAAGCCATTGATTGCCTTCCATGCCACAATTCGCTCCGCTTCAGAATGATACTTTCTTGCGCGCTTTGCTGCGCCAGCCCACCGACTACACACCCGTGTGGTTGATGCGGCAAGCCGGGCGCTATTTGCCGGAATACCGCGCCACGCGCGAACGGGCCGGCTCCTTCCTCGGTCTGGCCAAGAATCCCGATTACGCCACCGAGGTGACGCTGCAGCCGATCGACCGTTTCCCGCTCGACGCGGCGATCCTGTTCTCGGACATCCTGACGGTGCCCGACGCGATGGGCCTGGGCCTGTATTTCGTCGATGGCGAGGGGCCGAAGTTCGAGCGTCCGCTGCGCACCGAGCAGGACGTGCTGGCGCTGCGCGCGCCCGACCTGGGTTCGCTCGACTATGTGTTCAACGCCGTCACGCAGATCCGCACGGAGCTCAACGGGCGCGTGCCGCTGATCGGTTTTTCCGGCAGCCCGTGGACGCTGGCCTGCTATATGGTCGAGGGCGGCGGTTCGAAGGAATTCCACACCATCAAGAAGATGCTGTACAACCGTCCCGACCTGATGCACCACATCCTGGCCACCAACGCGAGCGCCGTGGCGCAGTACCTGAACGCGCAGATCGACGCCGGCGCCCAGGCGGTGATGATCTTCGATTCCTGGGGCGGCGCGCTGGCCGACGGCGCCTACCAGGAGTTCTCGCTCAGCTATATGCAGCAGGTCGTGGCGCAATTGAAGCGCGACAAGGACCGCGTGAAGATCCCCGCCATCGTCTTCACCAAGGGCGGCGGCCAGTGGATCGAGCAGATCGCCGCGATCGGCGCCGACGCCGTCGGCCTGGACTGGACCGTGGACCTGGCGCGCGCGCGCGCCCTGGTCGGCGACAAGGTCGGCCTGCAGGGCAATCTGGACCCGGCCATCCTGTTCGCCAGCCCGGAGCAGATCGCCGCCGAAGTGGCCAAGGTCTTGCAAGCCTTTGGCCCGCCGGCCGCCGGGAATGGGCATGTGTTCAATCTGGGCCACGGCATTTCCCAGTTCACGCCGCCGGAAGCGGTGGCGGCGATGGTCGAGGCCGTGCACAGCCAGAGCCGGGCCATGCGCGCCGCGTAAGGACGCCGCCGGGCTTGCCGCCCGGCGCAAAGAAAGGGCATGTTTCGCGACGAAACATGCCCTTTTTCTTTGCCTGGATGGAAAAGGAAAAGCGACTTATGCACAATTTTTTTTGCTGCGGAAATAACAGGCAGCCCGCCGCGCCGGCCCGGAGGCTATTTTTAAGTCATTGATTATTAAGGACTTAAATTTGAGGATTCGAGGCCGGCGGGGGCGCTTCGGCAAGCTTATTCCACCGCCCGGCGACTTAGCCACTTCATTGTCCACAAAGTTATCAACAGATTCTGTGGATAAAAATAAAAAGTACTTTGTTTACCGTCACTTAGCGCGTTTGTCACTCTCCGGGCCATGGCGGAGCGGATATGGGGCGCCGGCGGCGACCGTAATGTGTAGCGATCTGGCAATATTGCGCGACCAAGGGGGCGGACGCGCCGGCGCCGGGCGCAAGGACGGCCGCGCGCACGGGCTGGTGCCCGGCGGAGGGCGAAAGTATCGCCTCAATACCCACTTATGCACAGAGATCAAGAAAATTTGCGGAATTCTTGACTTTCCGGGCTTGTATTTTCAAGTCATTGATATTAAACACTTAAATAGCAAACATCGACGGCCTTGCCGGACTGGATGGGGATGAATGGCGATGCTTTCTTTCCGTTAATTTCGCTTTGTCCACAAAGTTATCCACAGGCCGGCCGGGGTGTCTCAAGGCGCCGCTACTGGGGGAAATCGGCTTTTGGTATTGCGGCGGTATATACCGGCCGCCGACGGCGTCGGCCTTGACGCTGTTCATCAGTCCGCAAGCCGCTGTCCCGGCACGGGCTTGCGGGCGGGCGGCGGCGGCGCGTAGGCGTTTCCTGCCGAGTCGCAGTATGATGGCAGCGCCCTTCCAGCCGCCTACGGGGCAGGGATCATCCAAGCAGCCCGCGGCGCGCCGCGTTTTTTTCAGATTGGTAGGACCGATGCCGCAGTGCATTCTTAAAATCGCCCTCGACACCCCGCTCAACGCCATCTTCGACTATGCCTGGCCGTGCGCAGACGCGGCCCGGCCGCAGGCGGGCCAACTGGCGCTGGTGCCCTTCGGCCGCCGCGAGGTGATGGGCCTGATCGTCGGCATCGCCGACAGCAGCGAGGTGCCGGCCGAAAAACTGAAAAACGCCCTGGCGGTGCGCGATCAACTGGCGCCGCTGTCGGCGCAATGGCTGGCGCTGGCCGGCTTCGCCGCCGACTATTACCAGCGCCCGCTGGGCGAGGTGGCGCTGCCCGGCCTGCCGAAGAATTTGCGCGTGCTGACGACCGTCGCGCTGGACCGCGCCATCAAGAAGCTGGCCAAGGATGACAGCGGGCACGACGGCACGCCGCTCGACATGCCGCGCCTGAACGCCGCGCAGCAGGCGGCGGCCGACGCCATCGGCGGCGCGCTGGGTTTCGCGCCGACCTTGTTGTACGGCGTCACCGGCAGCGGCAAGACCGAGGTGTATCTGCAAGCCTGCGCCCAGGTGCTGGCGCGCGAGGAGGGCGCGCAGATCCTGATTCTGGTGCCCGAGATTAACCTGACGCCCCAGTTGGAGGGCAATATCCGCGCGCGCTTTCCCGGCGTCATGCTGGCGACGCTGCACAGCAGCCTGTCCGAGGGCGAGCGCATGCTGCACTGGCTGGCCGCGCACCAGGGCAAGGCGCGCATCGTGCTGGGCACGCGCCTGGCGATCCTGGCCTCCCTGCCGCAGCTGAAACTGATCGTCATCGACGAGGAGCACGACCCGTCCTACAAGCAACAGGAGGGCTTGCGCTATTCGGCGCGCGACCTGGCCGTGTGGCGCGCCTGGCAGTTGGGCATCCCCATCGTGCTCGGTTCGGCCACGCCCTCGCTGGAGAGCTGGCACCACGCCCGCTCGGGCCGCTACAAGATGCTGGAACTGCGCGAGCGCGCCGTCAAGAACGCCGTGCTGCCGCGTGTCAAGCTGCTCGACATGGAGCGCGACCGCCCCAAGGACGGCCTGACTTCGCACCTGATCGCGGCGCTGAAACTGCGCATGGAAAGGGGCGAGCAGTCGTTGCTGTTCCTGAACCGGCGCGGTTATTCGCCCGTCATCTGCTGCGAATCCTGCGGCTGGATCAGCAACTGCACGCGCTGCACCTCCTTCATGGTGCTGCACAAGCCGGAACACCGGCTGCGCTGCCACCATTGCAGCCTGGAGTTGCGCATCCCGCGCCATTGCCCCGATTGCGGCAATGTCGACCTGCAGCCGCTGGGACGGGGCACGCAGCGCGTCGAGGAAGGTTTGCAACTGCTCTTTCCCGAGGCGCGCATCCTGCGCATCGACGCCGATTCGACCCGCAAGAAGGGCAGCGCGCAGGCCGCCTTCGACAGCGTCCACCGCGGCGAGGTGGATATCCTGATCGGCACGCAGATGGTCGCCAAGGGGCATGACTTCAAGAAGCTGACCCTGGTCGGCATCTTGAACCCGGACACGGCGCTGTTTTCCCAGGATTACCGCGCCAGCGAACGCTTGTTCGCGCAATTGATGCAGGTGGCCGGGCGCGCCGGGCGCGCCGCGCAGACCGAGGGCGGCAGCGTCAGCGAGGTGCTGATCCAGACCCGCTACGCCCGCCATCCCCTGTACGACGCCGTCGTCAACCACGATTACGACCACTTCGCCACGGCCCTGCTGGAGGAGCGCGCCCAGGCGGCGCTGCCGCCCTATCTGTTCCAGGCGCTGCTGCGCGCCGAGGCGCCCGAGCTGGCGACGGCGATCGAGTTCCTCAAGCTGGCGCAGGGTTGCGTCGAGCACGCCGCCATCACCATCAACGATCCGATTCCGATGAGCATGACGCGGGTGCACAATGTCGACCGCGCGCAGTTGCTGGTCGAGTCGGCCTCGCGGCCGGCCCTGCAGGCGTTTTTGAAGGAGTGGTTGGCGGCGCTGCGCGAGATGAAGAGCCGCGTCAAGTGGTCGCTGGAAGTCGATCCGCTGGATATTTGAGGCGCGGCGCGGGCACAATCCCGGCGCGCCGCCGCGCTGTTTTCAGGCGGCGACGGCCTGCAGCAGGTAGCGCCGGGCGCTGCCGATGATTTGTTCCCACAGCAGTTTGGCGAAGGGCGTGTCCAGCGTCCAGGCGTGCCAGCACAGCGGCACGTCGAGCGTGCTGCCGGGCAGCAGCTCGACCAGGCGTTCGCTGGCCAGCGCGGCGGCGGCCTGTTTCAGCGGAATCAGGCCGTAGGCCATGCTGCCGTGGATGCAGTCGCTCAGCGCCGTCGACACCGGCACGGTGTGGTGCGGAAACTGGCCCTGCACGCCGAGTTCCTGACGCAGGAAGCGGGCCAGCAGGCGGCGGTCGCTGACGGCGGCCGGCGCCAGTTGCACGGCCTCGGCCGAGAAGCCGTCGCCGAACCAGTGGCCGGCGAACAGCGGCGTGGCCACGCAGACGTAGCGCAGCGCGCCCAGCGCGGTGACGCTGATGCCGGCGGCGTGTTCGGCCGCCACCTCGGGCGCGCCGGCGACGCAGCCAAAGACGCTGCCCTCGCGCACCAGGCGCAGCGCCGCGTCGCTGTCGGCCAGGCGCACGTCGAGCTGGCAGCGGGGCGGCGCCAGCAGCGCCGGCAGGCTGTCCTGGAACCAGCTCGAGAGGCTGTCGGCGTCGATCGCCAGGGCGATTTCCGGCATGCTGACGCTGTTGCCCAGGTCGATGTCGAGCGCCGCCTCCATCAGTTTGACGTTGCGGTGGTGGGCGATCAGGCGCTGGCCCAGGCCGGTCGGCACGGCCGGCTGGCCGCGCACGATCAGCAGGCGTCCGCTGGCGTCCTCCAGCGCCTTGATGCGCTGCGAGACGGCCGACTGGGTGATGCCCAGGGCCAGCGCCGCCTTGTCGAAACTGCCGTGGCCGGCGACGGCCTCGAGCACCGCGAGGGCCCGATAATCCAGGTTTGCCATAAGCTGAACTTATAAAATAGTGAAACAATTAGCCATACTAATGCTTTGTTGCCGCCAAGTAAAACTTAATTTGCCGTAAAAGAGTACCATCCATTGAGAAAAGCGGGCGCGCGGTGCGTCTTGATCCAAGTCAACAAAGGAAGCGCAATGAAGACCATACGGGTGGATGTCGCCGTGATAGGCGCCGGCACGGCCGGCATGACGGCTTACCGCAGCGCGCGCAAGCATGGCAAGCGCGTCGTGATGATCGAGGGCGGCGCCTACGGCACCACTTGCGCGCGCGTCGGCTGCATGCCCAGCAAGCTGCTGATCGCGGCGGCCGAGGCGGCGCACGCCGTGGCCGCCGCGCCGGCCTTCGGCGTGCACCCGGGCGCCGTGCGCATCGACGGCGCCGCGGTCATGGCGCGCGTGCGCGCCGAGCGCGACCGTTTCGTCGGCTTCGTCCTCGAGGCCGTCGAGGAGATGCCGGCGGCCGACAAGATCCGCGGCCGCGCCCGCTTCATCGGGCCGGGGCGCCTGCAGGTGGACGA
Source organism: Janthinobacterium sp. (assembly GCA_025356595.1). Classification (GTDB taxonomy): domain Bacteria; phylum Pseudomonadota; class Gammaproteobacteria; order Burkholderiales; family Burkholderiaceae_D; genus Janthinobacterium. Next base: position 15,588 of record JANXSQ010000193.1, read on the forward strand.
GCACACCGTGATCGAGGCCGCCAGCGTCGTCATCGCCAGCGGTTCCACGGCCATCGTGCCGGAGGCCTGGCGCGGCGCCGGCGCGCGCGTCGTCATCAGCGACGATGTGTTCGACTGGAGCGATCTGCCGGCCTCGGTGGCGGTGGTCGGCAGCGGCGTCATCGGCCTGGAACTGGGCCAGGCCCTGCACCGCCTGGGCGTGCGCGTGGCGCTGTACGCGCGCGGCGCCGGCGTGGCCCAGTTGAGCGATCCGCAGGTGCTGGCGACGGCGGCGCGCGCGCTGGGCGGGGAGCTGGACCTGCGCATGCACACCCGCGTCGCCGGCGTCGAGCGCGACGGCGACGGCGTACTGCTGCGCAGCGTCGACGCCGCCGGCGTGGAGCGCGCCGAGCGCTACGACTATGTGCTGGCGGCCATCGGGCGGCGCCCGAACGTCGCCGGCATCGGCCTGGAGCTGGCCGGCGTCGCCCTCGACGCGCGCGGCGTGCCGCTGTACGACAGGCGCACCATGCAGTGCGGCGACAGCGCCGTCTTCATCGCCGGCGACGCCGACAACGAAAGGCCGGTGCTGCCCGAGGCGGCCGACCAGGGCCACATCGCCGGCGACAACGCGGCGCGCTACCCGGCGGTGCGGGCCGGCCTGCGCCGCGCCGCGCTGGCGGTGGCGTTTTGCGAGCCGCAGATCGCCACGGTCGGCGCGCGCCACAAGGAGCTGTGCCTGAGCCACGCGGGCGGCTTCGCCGTCGGCGCCGTGTCCTTCGAGAACCAGGGGCGCAGCCGCGTCATGCTGCAGAACCGCGGCATGCTGCGCGTCTACGGCGAATTCGGCAGCGGCCGCTTCCTGGGCGCCGAAATGGTCGGGCCGCGCGCCGAGCACCTCGGCCACCTGCTGGCTTGGGCCTGCCAGGCCGGCCTGACGGTGGCCGCCATGCTCGACATGCCCTTCTATCATCCGGTCGTCGAGGAGGGCGTGCGCACAGCCCTGCGCGAGCTGCTGGGCCAGTTGTCGCGCGGCGCGGCCGGGCAACTGTGTCCGGATTGCATACCCGGCGCTTAATAGTGGACGGCGCGATCGTATTCGGCGATCATCGATAGTGTGGAGAAAGATTAACCAGTAGTCAGTATTACGCGGCGCCGGCGCCTGTCGCCCTGCGTCGCATCCCATAAAAAAAATACGGTCGCACCGGACAGCGAGGGGTGGAGTACGAAGATGACATTGAGAATACGGCGCCTGGGGGTAAGTGAGCTCGTCGTCGGTCAGACGTTGCGCTGGGATGTGCACGGCGAAAGCGGCGGCCTGCTCGTCAAGAAGGGCCATGTGATCGCCAGCGACAGCCAGATCGAGCTGCTGGTCGAGCGCGGCTTCGTCGAGGACGACGACGGCCTGGTGGCGCACAACTACCAGGAACCGCCCTCGGCGCTGCGCACGCTGAACCTGGCGCGCGGCCAGTTGTGGCTGGCGCTGGAGGGCGTCGCCGCGGGCCGCGCGGACGCCTGCGCCGGGCTCGACGGGGTGGCGGCGCTGGTCGTCGCCGCCGTCGAGCTGGACCAGGACGTGGCGCTGGCCTGCATCCTGCTCAACCAGGACGCCGGCGAATACGGCCTGCGCCACAGCGTCGACACGGCCGTGGTGGCGCTGGTGATGGCGCGCGCCCTGAAGCGCACGGCGGCCGAGACCGCCAGCGTGCTGCTGGCGGCGCTGACCATGAACGTCGCCATGCTGGCCCAGCACGACCGCTTCCAGCACACCGCCGAGCCGCTGGCGGGGCCCGACCTGGCCTACATCCGCCGTCATCCGCAGGAGGGCGTGGCGCTGCTGCGCGCGGCCGGCGTGGCCGACGAGGATGCGCTCGCCGGCGTGCTGCAGCACCATGAAAACGAGGACGGCAGCGGCTACCCGCAGGGCAAGACCTCGCTGCAGATCTGCGCCACGGCGAAGATCGTCATGCTGGCCGACCGCTACTGCGCGCGCGTGTCGGCGCGCAGCTACCGCAAGGCGATGCTGCCGAACGCGGCGCTGCGCGACATCCTGCTGGAGGGGAAGGAAACGGTGGACGCGCAACTGGCCTCGGTGCTGCTGCGCGAGCTGGGCATCTACCCGATCGGCACCTTCGTCAAACTGCTCAGCGGCGAGATCGGCGTGGTCACGCGCAAGGGCTTGAATTCGACCACGCCGCACGTGCTGTCGCTGGTCAATCCCTGGGGCAGCAAGCTCGACGTGCCGCTGCGGCGCGACACCAAGAGCGAGCGCCACGCCATCCGCGAAGTGCTGGGCGCCGAGCAGGCCGCGCTGCAGTTCCGCCTCGACCAGTTGTGGGGCCGCTCGGCCAGCCTGTGAGCGGGCGCCCGCGCGCCGGAAATCAGTTCAACATGCCGTCCAGGCGCCCCTGCCCGGCCAGTTCGCGCAGGATGCGGATGGTGTCGATGTCCGACTCCTGATAGGCCGAGCGGCGGAAATCGTCGTACATGGCGTTGGCCGAATCGGTCGCCGCGTCGTGGCCGTCGTCGTACTGGAAGCGCACCCACAGGCGCTCCGGCGTCGGCGCCTCGATCGTCATCACCAGGCTGGAGGCGCTGATGTCCTTCTGCGCCGCCACCTCGTAGCGCACCTGGTGCGGCGCCGCCAGCAGCACGCGGTCTTCGATGACCAGCTCGCCGTAGCGCAGGCGGCGCGTGAAGCCGTCCGCGTCGCGCGCGTCGATGCTGCACTCGTCCAGGTGCGGCACGAAGAGCTTCGGCGATTCGGCGCGCAGCACCAGGCCGCGCCACAATTGCGCCGGCGTGATGGTGTCGATCAGGGGGTTGAGGGGATCGTTGATTTCGATCAGATGTTCAAATTTCATGGGAATGCCGTCAAATAAATGGAGGCGCGCAGCGCCGGTCAGTACGCATGGTAACGCACCGGCGCGGCCGGCGCGCTTGACGCCGCGCATATTCGCCCCGCCAGTCGCCCCGCCAGTCGGCCCCGCCAGTCGCTCCGCCGCGGCGCGATCCATGGCCGCGCTGCTACAATGGTCCGTCGTCCCCCTCCCCCGGAAACCGCCCCCGATGTCCAAAGCACCCCAGTTCGGCCTGAACGCGCCGCAAAGCGAAGCCGTGACCTATCTCGACGGCCCCTGTCTGGTGCTGGCCGGCGCCGGTTCCGGCAAGACGCGCGTGATCACGCAGAAAATCGCCCACCTGATCGAGGACCGCGGCTACGAGCCGAAGACCATCGCCGCGCTGACCTTCACCAACAAGGCGGCGCTGGAGATGCAGGAGCGCATCGCCAAGCTGCTCAAGCAGCCGCGCCAGGCCAAGCAGCTGACCGTCTCCACCTTCCACTCGCTGGGCGTGAAGATCCTCCGGCAGGAGGCCAACGGCGTCGGCCTGAAGGACCGCTTCTCGATCATGGACAGCGACGATTGCTACGCGCTGGTGCAGGATCTGGCGATCACCACCGACAAGCAGCTGATCCGGCGTATCCAGGGCGCCATGTCGCTGTGGAAGAACGGCTTGATCACCCCGGAGCAGGCGCTCGACCAGGCCAAGGACGAGGACGAGGCGCAGGCGGCGCGCGTCTACCGCAGCTACGTGGCGACCCTGTCGGCCTACCAGGCGGTCGACTTCGACGACCTGATCCGCCTGCCGGTGGAGCTGTTCCGCCACAACGAGGCGGTGCGCGACCGCTGGCAGCGGCGCCTGCGCTATCTGCTGGTCGACGAGTACCAGGACACCAACACCTGCCAGTACGAGCTGGTCAAGCTGCTGGTGACGGGCGTCAACAAGAAACCGATGTTCACCGCCGTGGGCGACGACGACCAGGCCATCTACGCCTGGCGCGGCGCGACGGTGGAGAACCTGAAGACGCTGGAGCTCGACTTCCCGGACCTGCGCGTCATCAAGCTCGAGCAGAACTACCGCTCGACGATGCGCATCCTGAACGCCGCCAACGCCGTCATCGGCAACAATCCCAAGCTGTTCGAGAAATCGCTCTGGTCCGAGCACGGCCTGGGCGAGCCGATCAAGGTGCTGGGCATGCAGAACGACGAGCAGGAGGCCGAGCAGGTGGCCATCATGATCTCGGCCGACCGCTTCGAGCGCAAGAACAAGTATTCCGACTACGCCATTTTGTACCGCGGCAACCACCAGGCGCGCGTGATCGAGCAATGCCTGCGCAAGGAGCGCATCCCGTACACCATCTCGGGCGGGCAGAGCTTCTTCGACAAGGCCGAGATCAAGGACATCATCAGCTACCTGCGCCTGCTGGCCAACGAGAACGACGACCCGGCCTTCATCCGCGCCGTCACCACGCCCAAGCGCGGCGTCGGCATGTCGACGCTGGAGGTGCTGGGGGCCTTCTCCAAGCAATGGAACTGCTCGCTGTTCGAGGCCTCCTTCAAGGGCGGCATCGAGGCGCTGCTGCCGGACCGCCAGTTGCTGCCGCTGCGCCAGTTCTGCACCTTCATCAACCAGCTCGAAGCGCGCGCCAGCCGTCCCGGCCCGTCCGGCAGCGGCGAGAACGCCGCCGCCGTGCTCGACGACATGATGAAGGAGATCAACTACGAATCCTATCTCTACGACGGCTTCGACGACCGCCAGGCGCAAAGCCGCTGGCAGAACGTGCTCGACTTCACGATGTGGCTCAAGGAGCGCGGTTGCGGCGGCAAGGACAAATCCGGGCCGGAGAAAAACCTGCTGGAACTGACGCAGATGGTGGCCCTGATGACCATGCTCGAAGGCAAGGACGAAGAGCCGGATGCGGTGCGCATGTCGACCCTGCACGCCTCGAAGGGGCTGGAGTTTCCGCACGTCTTCCTGGTCGGCGTCGAAGAGGGGATATTGCCGCACAAGGGCGACGCCGACGCGCCGGCCGAGACGATGGGCGCGCGCATCCAGGAGGAGCGGCGCCTGATGTACGTCGGCATCACGCGGGCCCAGCGCACCCTGCGCATCACCTGGTGCAAAAAGCGCAAACGGGCCGGCGAACAAGTGCACTGCGACGTCTCGCGCTTCATCAAGGAAATGCAGCTCGACGTCGGCGACGCCGTGCCCACCGAGGCCGAGACCATCTCGCCGAAGGAAAGGCTGGCGCGCATGAAGGCCTTGCTGGCCGCGCCGAAGCCCTGACGGCGAACGCTATTCTTTCGACAAGCGCCGTGCTAGCATGATCCTGGCCGATCCGGCTTGAGCTGAAGGGGGTGACCGTGACAATATCGACTCAATTTCTTGCCCGCATGGCCTGCGCCGCCGGCCTGTGCGCGCTGCTGCCGCCCGCCTTCGCGGCGGAACTGGTCACCAAGCCGGAGGCCGAGGCGATGGTGAAGAAAGCCGTTGCCTACCTGAAAGCCAACGGCAAGGACAAGACCTACGCCGAGATCGACCGCAAGGACGGCCCGTTCACCGAGCGCGACTTGTACCTGACCGTCTACGGCAACGACGGCGTCGTGCTCGCGCACGGCGCGAACGCCAGGATGATCGGCAAGAACCTGCTGGAAATCAAGGACGTCGACGGCAAAGCCTTCGTCAAGGAACGCGTCGACCTGGCCAAGAAAAAAGTCCCCTTCTGGCAGGAATACAAATTCAACAACCCCGTCAGCGGCAAGATCGAACCGAAAGCCATGTACTGCCAGCCGCACGACGACCTGATCGTCTGCGGCGGCGTCTACCTCAAATAGCGCAAACCGTCGATCGGGGTCAGGTCTTGCAGAGTCACGATCGGGGTCAGGT
>JANXSQ010000199.1 GCA_025356595.1 Janthinobacterium sp.
GCGGCCTTCCACAAGTCAATCTACGAAAGCAATTCGTCATTGATATGATCAGCACAATCGCTGAGTTTCAGCGTGCGGGCCATGAAATAGTTTTAATGATGGATGCAAATGAACCAAGCGGTAGCGGAACAGCAGCAGACGTGATCTCGCTGGCATGCGGTCTGAGAGACGCACATACACTCTCAATGACAGCAACAGCGCCACCGACGACGCAGCAGAGGGGATCGGAAAAAATAGACTTTGTGCTCGTCTCTCCCCGAACTGCCCTTGCAATCCGAGCGGCATCGATCTTGCCATTGCACGACGGATATTTGTCAGATCATAGAGCGCTTGTTGTCGACTTCGATGCGAGTATCTTATTCTCAGCCAGCACGTTCGAGATAGTGGTCCCAAAATCACGACAACTAACATCAACGAACCCAGTGGCAGTGCAAGCATATGTTAAACACATGTTGGAGCACATCGATTACCATCGGATTGAAGATTGCATCGCACGATTAGTGGAACTCTCAGTCGCAGGATCATGGGGACAAGACGAGGTTCTGGAGTGGGAAAGGATAGATAACTCATTGGCACAAGCGCGCCAAGCGGCCGAGTCGAACTGTCCGACGAAACGGCCGGGTAAGCACCCATGGTCGCCCGATTTCGACCTCGCTGGAAAAAAGGTGTTGTATTGGAAGTTGCAGATGAGAGAATTCACGGCACGAGCCAAGAATGACACAACAAGAGACGCCTTAGCAGCGGCATTAGGATTCGAAGATGACAAGAAGCAGCCAAAGACTCGGGAAGAAGTGTATCAATTATTGCGAGACGCAAGGAGGAACATGAGAAAGGTAAAGTCACAGGCGTCAGAATTACGCGAAGATCATCTCGCCCAGACAGCAAACTTGCGGCGGCACTACACAATACCGCAGAAGCGTCAGCGATAAATGCGATCAGAGCGCGCGAAAAAGCCTCGTTGCAATTCCGACAGTTGCGCAGTATATTGCGCACCACAACGTCCTCCGGCCTCGAAAGAATAGACGTTCCTAACATTTACGCCGTATTGCGACCGGGCGAGCCAATACCCCGTATACCGCTGGTAACAAAAGAAGCAATTGAAGAGGTATTGGTGCCTCACACCGAGCGTCGCTTTACTCAACATCAGGAGACTCCATTCGGACATGGGTACAGGCAACGCTCCTTAGGCATAAACTGCACCTCTGGCGATGCAATTGATCTGCAGAACGGCACATACGATTTCCAACTTTTGCGGCTGACCGAGGTTGCCCGTCTATGGCTGTCGGAACTTCGAGTGAAAGATTTCGCTCAACAAGCAAGCGGACTGATCTCGTGTGACATCACCACACAGGATGTTATCGACGGGTGGTCGAAGATGAGGGAAAGCACATCGTCGGCTCCAGGCGGGCATTATGGCCATTACAAGACTGCATCGGTAGCAGCACGGCTACCAGAAGACCATCCAGCTCACACCACTCGCTTGGCAGACATATACGGCAAAAGGTGGACGCTTCCACTTCAACACGGGTTTGCTCCGAAACGATGGTGCCAATGCATTGATGCGATCCTGGAAAAAATACCAGGAAAGCCAATTATTGAAAAACTTCGAATCATCATGCTGTACGAAGCAGATTTTAATTTTGTTCTCAAGCTCATTTGGGGGAAAAGACTCGTCAGGAACGCGGAAAAGTACGGGTGCTTAGGACAATCAAACCACGGGTCACGGAAGGGGCGCCAGACAACCGATGCCCAATTAGAAAAGACCCTTCTGTACGGCATCACAAGGCTGACTCGTACGTCACTTGTGACGGTAGACAACGATGCGAAGTCTACGATTGCATCTTGAAACCTCTGTCAATGACAGCATGCTTAGGAGTGGGACTCCCACTGTGCGCAGCAATTATGCACAATTCGGTGCATCACCGAATGGTGCACAGAATCAAGTCGCGACACGGATTGCTACGCCCGTACTTGGGAACTGATGACAATCCCCACGAGGGCACAGGGCAAGGTAGTGGTGCAAGCCCAGCCATTTGGCTTATCTATATGGTAACTCTTCTGAATGCATTCGCCAAGGTATCACCGGGAATGCACGTCACAAGTCCGTATCAAGCGTTGAGTGTAGTCATTCTGGCAGTTTTCTTCGTGGACGACGGTATGCCGGGGGTGAATGATGCGCTCACAGTAGTAGCACGTCCACTCGCCGAACTCATAGCTTCCGCGGAACGGATCACCCAAGACTGGGAACGGCTTTTGTTTGTATCAGGCGGAGCGCTCGAACTTTCCAAGTGTTTTGCGTACATAATCTACTGGGATCTATCCGACGGATTACATCGCATACTCCGTCCCGACGAGATACCAGGATGTGTAACAAAAGGCGATGGCGAGTACAGCGGTCCCATCTCCTTAACGTACGGAGTCAACTCGACAATTCAACATCCCTTGGACACAGTGCCGCCATGGACGGGACGAAGGACCTTGGGA
>JANXSQ010000208.1 GCA_025356595.1 Janthinobacterium sp.
GGCGGCGCCGCCACGGACAACCCCGCCTACGCCTCGGTGGCGCGGCGCCTGCGCCTGGCCGGCCCGGCCGTCGGGGCGCCGCGCGGCGGCCGGCAACTGCGCAGCGCGCCGCCGCTGCGGCGCGTCTCGATGGTGCCGGAACCCTGGGGCGACCTGAATCCGCTGACGCGCGCCTGGGCCGCGCTGCGCGGCAAGGGCGCCGCGCCGGTGCCGCCGCGTAAGCCCTCGGCGGCCGATTCGCCCGACCTGCGCGGCACCTGGCAACGCGGCGGCGGCTGGCGCCGCCTGATCCTGATGACGCTGATGTTCGGCCAGTCCGCGCTGGCCACCTATTTCATGAGCGCGGTGCTGCCCTACCACGGCGCCAAGCCGCTGGAAAAACTCTCGCTGACCCTGTTCGCGGTGCTGTTCTGCTGGATCTCGGCCGGCTTCTGGACGGCGATGGCGGGCTTTCTGGTGCTGCTGCGCGGCGGCGACCGCTACACGATTGCCGCCGCCGGCATGGACGGGCCGCGCGGCGGGCCGGAGCGGCGCGCCATCGATCCCGCCGCGCGCACGGCCATCGTCATGCCGATCTGCAACGAGGACGTCAAACGCGTCTTCGCCGGCCTGCGCGCCACCTACGAATCGCTGGGCCGCCGGGACGCGCTGGAGCGTTTCGACTTCTTCATCCTCAGCGACAGCAGCGACCCGGACTTGATCGTGGCCGAGCTGGCCGCGTGGCGCCAGTTGTGCGCCGACGTGGACGGCGCCGAGCGCATCTTCTACCGCCACCGCCTGCGCCGCGTCAAGCGCAAGAGCGGCAACCTGGACAACTTCTGCCGCCGCTGGGGCAGCAACTACCGCTACATGATCGTGCTCGACGCCGACAGCGTGATGAGCGGCGACTGCCTGAACCAACTGGTGCGGCGCATGGAGAGCAATCCCGGCGCCGGCATCATCCAGACCGCGCCGCGCGCCTCCGGGCGCGGCACGCTGTACGCGCGCATCCAGCAGTTTTCCTCGCGCGTCTACGGTCCGCTGTTCACGGCCGGCCTGCACTACTGGCAGTTGGGCGAATCGCACTACTGGGGCCACAACGCCATCATCCGCATGGCGCCCTTCATCCGCCACTGCGCGCTGGCGCCCTTGCCGGGCAGCGGCTCGCTGGCCGGCGAAATCCTCTCGCACGACTTCGTCGAGGCGGCGCTGATGCGGCGCGCCGGCTGGGCCGTCTGGATCGCCTACGACCTGGCCGGCAGCTACGAGGAAATGCCCGCCAATCTGCTCGACGAGCTGAAACGCGACCGGCGCTGGTGCCACGGCAATCTGATGAATTTCCGCCTCTTCATGGCGCGCGGCATGCACCCGGTGCACCGCGCCGTCTTCGCCACCGGCGTCATGGCCTATCTGTCGGCGCCGCTCTGGTTGTTCTTCCTGGCCCTCTCGACGGGCCTGCTGGCGACGCAGACGCTGGTGCTGCCGGAATACTTCACGCAGCCGCGCCAGCTCTTCCCGATCTGGCCGGAATGGCATCCGCAGCGCGCGCTGGCGCTGTTTTCCGCCACCGCCACGCTGCTCTTCCTGCCGAAGATCCTCAGCGTGCTGCTGATCTGCCTGCACGGCGCGCGCGGCTACGGCGGACGCCTGCGCGTGGCCCTCAGCGTGCTGCTGGAGATGCTCTTCTCGGCGCTGCTGGCGCCGGTGCGCATGTTGTTCCACTCGCGCTTCGTGGCCGCCGCCTTCCTCGGCTGGGCGCTGCGCTGGAAATCGCCGCCGCGCGAGGAGCTGGAAACGAGCTGGGGCGAGGCGCTGCGCAAGCACGGCGGGCAAACCCTGCTGGGGCTGGCGTGGGGCGCTTTGGTGTTCCGCCTCAATCCGGGCTTCCTGTGGTGGTTGTTGCCGGTGGTCGGCGCGCTGGCGCTGTCGATCCCGATCTCGGTGTTGTCGAGCCGCGCCTCCTTCGGCCTGCGCCTGCGCGCGCTGCGCCTGTTCCTGATTCCGGAGGAGCGCAAGGCGCCGCCGGAACTGCGCGCCACCAGCGCCTATCTGGCCGCCGCCGCCGCGCCGCCGACCTTCGCCGACGCGGTGGCCGACCCGCTGCTCAACGCGCTGCTGTGCGGCTGCGGCGTGGCCCGCCCCGGCCTGCCGGCGACGACGCGCGCGCAGCACGCGCTGCTGGCCGACATCGCCCTGCAGCAGGGCGCGGCGGCCCTGACGGCGCCGCAGGCCAACCTGCTGCTGCAGGATCCGCTGGCGCTGTCGCGCCTGCACTTCGACGTCTGGTGCGCGCCGCAGGCGCACCCGGACTGGCGCCTTCTGACCGCCCCTTAAGCACTTGCGGCCGCGCGCGCCTCAGTCGACGCGGGCGCTCAGCGCCAGCAGCAAATCCAGATAGCGGGTGGCCGAGTTCTCGTTGTCGAAATAGGCCGGCAGCGCCAGCGTGGCGCCGCCCAGCCGGGCGCTCGGGCGCAGCAGGATGGCCGACTCGGGACGCATGGCGCAGGCCTGCGCGCCCTCGTCCACCTGATCCAGTTGGTACAAGCCCTTCAGCGCACCGCCGCGGCAGGCGGCGTCGAGCGCCTCCAAGGTCGCCGCCAGCGGCTCGGGCCGGGCCAGGCGGAAGCGGAAGTCGATCAGCGACACGCCGCAGCTCGGCACCAGCGCGTAGTCGACCCAGAGGCGCTCCGGATCGAGCCACGGCAGCAGGCGCGGCGCCATGCCTTCCAGCGTGCAGGCGCGCCGTTCCGGCTGGCGCTGCGCCGCCAGGCGGTGCGGCGCCACGCTGTGGATGACGTTGACGGCCGCCTCGTCGACGCCGTAGCGCCCGTGCAGCCAGGCGGCCAGCGGCACGAAGGCGTTCACCGTGCAGGAGCCGTAGGAGAGCACGGTCGCCGCCGGGTCCAGGCTGTCCTCGTTGTAGCCGTAGATCAGGGTCTGCTCGGCGTCCCAGCAGGTGGCGGCGATCAGCACGCGCCGCGTCGCCCCGGTCAGGAAGGCGCGGCACTCGCGCGCCGTGGGGTGCGCGCCCGAGCATTCCAACCACCAGCGCGGCCGGCCCAGCCAGGGGGCCCGCCTGGCCGGGCCGTGGTGGTAGTCGAGCCGCAGGGGCGCGCGGCCGGCGCGGCGCAGCACCAGTTGGCCCGCCTCGGCGTCGACGGCGCAGTCGGCGAAGGACACCTTGGCGTCGCCGCGCAGCAGGGCGACGGCCGCCTCCAGGCTGTAGTGGGCGTCGTTGATGGCGACGATGCGCAGGCGACTATCCGGCCGGTCCAGCCAGGCGCGCAGCAGGTGCAGGCCGAAGCGGCCGATGCCGTTCAGGCCGGCGCTGACCTGCGCCGCCTCAGTCATGCGCGCCGGCGAGGATGCGCGCGCGCAGGGCGCTGCTCGACACTTCGGGGGCGCGCGGCGTCCAGCTCAGGCCTATGCCCAGCGCCGCCAGGCGCGGTTCCAGGCGCAGCCAGCGCGCGCCGCCGCGCCAGTCCTCGCCGATGAAGACATGGCCGACCGCCAGCGCGGCGATCCAGCGCGCGGCGGCGTCGGTGTCGTCCAGGCTTTCCGGCTGCGCCAGCACCTCGTCGATCCAGCCCAGGCCGCGGATGATTTCGATGCGCTGCGCCTCCGGCACGATGGTGCCGCAGCCTTTCCTGGCCAGCACGGTGGCGTCGCGCGTCACCGCCACCACCAGGCTGGCGCAACGGGCGCGGGCGAACTGCAGATAGCGCAGGTGGCCGACGTGGAACAGGTCGAAGACGCCGACGGCCAGGGCGCGCGCCGGCGGCGATGATGCGGGAACGGGGTCAGTCATGCAAGCTTTCCTTCGAGGGGAGCGGGGGGGGGCGCCATGGCAGGATATTACGGCATCGGGCCGGACCCGGCCAAGGGCAAAAAAAAAAGACGCCCGCGGGCGTCTTTTGTTGCCGGGGAAGGGCGCCGCTTAGAACGGCATGCGCAGCTTGAGCGACGCGGTGTGGTTGACGAAGCCCTCGCGCGCCTCGCCGTCGTAACGCACGCTCAATTCCATGGCCTTGCTGGTCATGACGGTCACGCCCAGGCCGCCGCGCGCCAGCCAGGCCGAGGGATGCACGCCCTTGGTGGTGAACTGGCCGCCGCCGCCGGCGAAGGCCGCCGTGATGCTGGAGTCCTTGGCCAGTGTGTCGTAGCCGCCGCCCAGGTTGGCGCTCAGCGTGGTGCTGGCGTTGACGGCGTAATTGAACTTGCCGTCGACCGACAGGATCAGTTCCTTGGTGGTGTTTTTCTCCACCGTCAGGTTGAGCGCGTCGGCGCCCGTTTCGCTGTAGGCGTCGTCGCGCATTTGCGTGTAGTCGACGCGCAGCGAGGGGGTGAACGAGGTGCGCGGGGCGACCTCGAAGCTGCGTCCCAGGCCGGCGCCGATGTGCGCGTTCCAGCTGCTGTAGCTGGCCGAGGCCACTTCGCTGAGACCGCCGAAGCTGATGCCGCGGTGGCCGTCATTATGGGTGCCGCCGATGTCGGCCTGGAAGCTCAGGTCGGTGCGCGCGTCGATGCTGTAGCTGCCGTAGCCGATCAGGCGGTAGCCGTCGACCTTGGCCTGCTGTATGGCGACGGACGAGTTGCCGTCGATCTTGCTGTGCATGTAGGAGATGGCGGCGCCGAGCCGCACTTTTGGCGAGACGATGGTGTCGGCGCCGGCTACCAGGCCGTAGGTGTCGGCCTTGTAGCCGGAGACGGCGTTGTTGTCGTCCTGGCGCGCCCAGGAGCCGACCGGTTTGAACCAGGCCTGGCGGTCGCTGACGAAGTCATCGCCCGAGGACAGGCCCTTGTTCGCTTCCTGGCGTGACTGGATGACGCGGTTGGTGGCGTGCATGGCGGCGGAGTTGATGTCCGTCATACCGGCGGCCATCAAGGGCAGCGTTTGTTTGACGGCGTCCGAGACGGCTTGCTCGGTGGGCAGCGTGCCGAGGGCGGTGATGACGACGGCCATGCCCGGCGTGACGGCGGCGCCTTGGCCGATCAGGGCGTCGAAGACGCGGGCGGCGCCCAGGCCGGGATTGTTCTGCGCGCCGGTCACGCTGCTGACGACGGTGATTGTTGGCGGCGGAGTCGGAGTCGGAGTCGGAGTTGGCGTTGGAGTCGGCGTTGGCGTTGGCGTTGGGGTAGGTGTCGGAGTCGGCGTTGGAGTCGGTGTCGGTGTCGGTGTCGGGGTTGGCGCGTTGCAGTTTGCCGCGCCGGCCGTGGCCACGCAAAGGTCGACGGCATTGCCGTTTTTCGTCGCGATGAAGTCGAACAGGGCGCTATTGTCGCTGACGACGAAACCGTTCGCGGCCGTCAGGGTGCCGGCCGAAATGACGCCCGGCTGCACGCTGGTGCCGACCAGCAGGACGGGGGCGCCGACGACGTTGACGCGGATCTTGTTGCCATCCGAAAAATTGGCGGTGCCGCTGACGACCAGCTTGCCGTAGTTGCTGGCGCTGGCCAAAGCCGTTTCAAAGAAGCCGCTGGCCGCCTGGGTGTAGTTGCCGGTGATGCTGGCCGTGGTGCCGGCCGCCACCGCCAGCGTACCGGCGTTGTTGAAGCCGTTGACGGTGGTCACGTCGTGGCCCATGTTGAACACGCCGCCGCTGGCGATGCTGAACGCGCCGACATTGAAGGTGTTGGCCGAGGTGAACGTGCCGTTGACGACGACGCTGGAGGCGGCCGCGCCAGCGACGGCACCGCTGATGGTGCCGGCGCTGCCGTTCAGTTTCAGTTCGGCGGTGTTCAGATTGACGGCGCCGTTGAGCGCGCCCGTGTTGGTGATGCCGTTGGTGACGGTGCTGCTGCCGTCGATGTCGAGGGCGAAGGTGCCCGACAAGGTACCGTCGTTGAGGATGCTGCCGACGGTCGTGCTGTCGGCCAGTTTGATGCCATAGCTGGCTGCGTTGCTGAGCAGCGGACCCATGCCGCCCTGGCTACCGCCGGTGGCGGAAATCGTGCCGGCGTTGCTGATGCTGGCGATCGTGCCGCCCGAGATGTTCAGACCGGTGCCGACGCCGCCGTTACTGCTAGGAAACATGAACGCGTTGCTACTGCCGCCGCTGCCGTGGATCGTCGCGCCGCTGGCGTTGGAAATGCTCGTGACGCTGCTGTCGGTGATACTGATGCCGCTGCCTGCGCCGCCTGCGCCGGACGGGAGGCCGAAGCCGCCCGCACCGCCGTTGCCGCTGATGGTGCCGCCGCTGCTGTTGCTGATCGAAGTGACGACGCTGCCGCCGGCGATGCTGATGCCGCTGCCCGCGCCGCCGCTGCTGCTGACGGTGGGGCCCATGTTGCTGAGTCCGTTGGCGCCGCTGCCCTGGATCGTGCCGCTGTTGAGGATGTTCTGCGCGTGGAAGGCCGAGAATTGGTAGCCATAGCCGGCGCCGCCGGCGCCCGGCGGCGTCATGCCCGGCATGACCGGCGTCCCGCCCGCACCGCCAGTGCCGCTCACCGTGCCGCTGTTGGTGAGGTCGCCGGACAGGCTGCCGCCGCTGGCATTGCCGACGCCGACGCCGGTGCCGCCGGCGCTGCCGCTGCCGGCGCCGCCTGCGGCACCGGTGCTGCTGATGCCGCCGGCGTTGTTGACGTAGGTCGAATTTGGGAACCTACCCAAGATATCGACGCCGGGGCCGCCGACGACGGTCAGCATGCCGTTCGGCAGGGTGACGTCGAGGCTGCTGCCGGAATACAGCGTGCAGGTGCTTGACGCGGCGCCCGCAATGAGCACCGTCGCGCCACTGGCCGTGGAACAGGAGCCCACGGCGAAGGCCGGCGCGGCCGCCATTGCGCCCAGCGCCATCAACACCGCGCTGGCCATCGCCTTGCGCGTCGACGGTGGCGTGGTCATGGACGCGGCGTGTCCACTGATGCTGGCGCCGCTGAGGCGTTGGGAAGGAAGGCGGTGGGAACGGTTCATGGATTTCCTGTTATTTATGGAAAGTTTGTCAAAAATTCTACTATTGGTTTGTTTTGTGCGGCAATATTGTTTGCTGATGGTATCACTCGGTAAGGCCTGAAAGTGTTGTCACAGTGAAACAACAATTCAATTTCCTTTGCGTCCGCACAGGCTTACAATCGAGCCGGTGCATTCCCAACTCGCCCTCCTCCTGCTATCCGCCGGCCTGCTCGCCGGCTGCGCCGCGCCGACGCCCGAGGCGCGCCGCCAGCACGCCGACAGTCTGGCCGCCGCCCGCGGCTGGCAGCGCCTGACGCTGCCGACGGATGATTTCGTGCTGGCCGCCTACGGCCCGGCCGCCGCCGCCGGCGCCACGCTGACCATCTACATCGAGGGCGACGGCCTGGCCTGGCTGAGCCGCGCGCGCGCCTCGGACGACCCGACGCCGCTGCGGCCGCTGGCGCTGCAACTGGCGCTGCAGCACAAGCAAGGGCCGGCCGCCTATCTGGCGCGGCCCTGCCAGTACGTCGACGGCGCCGAACGGCGCGCTTGCGAACCCGACTACTGGACCGGGCACCGCTTCGCGCCGCCGGTGGTGGCCGCCAGCAACCAGGCCATCGACGCCCTGAAGCGCCGCTACGGCGCCACGCAACTGGTGCTGGTCGGCTATTCGGGCGGCGCCGCCGTGGCCGCGCTGGTGGCGGCGCGGCGCGCCGACGTCGCGCGCCTGGTGACGGTGGCGGGCAACCTCGACCACGCGGCCTGGACCGCCCTGCACGACGTGCCGGCGCTGAGCGGTTCGCTGAACCCGGCCGACGCCTGGGCCCGGTTGCAGTACATCCCGCAATGGCATTTCATCGGCGCAGCCGACGCCAATGTCGGCCCGGCCGTGGCCGCCGCCTATCTGGCGCGCTTCCCGGCCGCGCGCCGCCCGCATCTGCAGGTGGTCGCCGGCTTCGACCACAGTTGCTGCTGGGCCGAGCAGTGGCCGGCGCTGTCGGCGCCCGCCTTCCGCTGACCCCACCACCCACACTGGAAAGCCCGCATGTTGCACACCGTTGCGCCGGATCCCCAACGACTCGCCCTGGAAAATCCCGCCAAGGCGGCGCACTTCGCCGCGCTCGACGTACGCCTGCGCGAAGGCGCCGGCATGGACGCCGAGCAAATGCGCGCCTGGTGCCACGCCGGCCTGGAGCTGGGCCGAGCGGCCGAGGTGGGGAAGGTCTGCCAAGAGCTGCTGGCCAGGCCGGAGGTGCACGCGGCGCTGCGGCCGTACTGCTTGTTTTTCCTCTCCGGCGCGCTGCTGCAGCAATTCCAGGTCGAGGCCGGCGTCGCCGTGCTGCGCGAGGCGCTGCAGGCCCTGTGCGTGGCGCCGCGCGTCTATAATCGGCGCGTGCGTCCGGACAAGTTCGAGGACCCGCGCATCGAGGCGCTGTTGTGGCGCACCCTGGCCCAGTTGGCGCAGGGCGGCGTGCGCGCCTTCGCCCACGCCGGCACCCTGCTGGGGCTGGAGCGCGAGGGCCGCCTGCTGCCCTTCGACAAGGATCTGGACCTGGGCTTGCTGGTCGAGGACTTGCCGCGCGCCGCCGCGATCCTGCTCGAGCATGGCTGGCGCCGCCCGGCGCTGGCCTTCAACATCGACAATATGAGCAGCTGGCACCATGGGGAGATCGACGTGGTGCTGGACCTGTGCGGTCTGGCGCAGCAGAGCGGCAGCGCCAGCGGCGACCTGCTGGGCGGCTTCTGGATCCGCCAGTGCCGGCCGATCGGACAGCAGCGCCTGACGCGCTTCCCCGGCCCCGTCGAGCTGGAGCGGGTGGCCGGCCCGGCCGGCCCGGTGTGGCGTTTGAAGCAGCCGCTGCGCTGGCTGGAGGCGCTGTACGGTCCGCACTGGCGCACGCCCGACCCGTCCTTCGACACCATCATCGGCGCGCACAATCTGATCGGCTTTTCCGCGCTGACCCAGTGGTACGCCTATTCGCGCATCTGCAACGCCTGGGTCAACGGCCACTGGGAAAAGGCGCTGCGGCTGGCGCAACTGGTGCTGCAGCGCCACACGCCGGACGACCCGCTGCTGCTGGCCGTCGCCGCGACGCTGCAGGGCAGCCTGGCGCAACTGACGCCGCAGCAGCGCGGCTAAGCCGGCGCCGGCCGGCTTGAGCCATCCGGGTGAGCCATCCGGGCGGCGCCGCGCGCGGCGGCCCGGACGGTCAATCGAAAGCGGCGAAAACGGCGGATGTTGTAAGCTGTCCGCGCGCCGCGCATCCGCGCCGCCGCGCCGCCGCGCGCGCCCTGGCGCCGCTTACCCGGGTGCCCATTTGTCCAGACTCTCCTTCCGCCAGTTGCTCTTCGCCGCCTTCATCCTGATCGCCGGCGTGCTCACGGCCACCTCGCTGCAGGCGCTGCTGACGCTGGAGCGCCTGGCGCGGCTGGGCCGCGAGAGCGCGGCGCAGGCGGTGCTGCTGACCGAGCAGTCGCAGCGCCTGTCCGAACGCACGCAGGCGATGGAGCGCAGCGCGCGCCAATTCCTGGTCCTCGACGACACGGTCTTCCGCGAGCGCTACTACACGGCCTGGCAGGAAGCCGACAGCGCCCTGCAGGCGCTCAGCGGGGCCCTGCCGGCCTTGCCGCCGGCCCTGCTGGCCGAGTGGCGCGCGCACAGCGCGGCGGCCTGGACGGTGCTGAAAACGACCCAGCGCCACAAGCGCGGCGGCCATCCCTCCCTGTACAAGGTGTTCGAGCGCCTGCCGCTGATCAACGACAGTCTGGCGCGCGCCAGCAAGGGCGAGATCGCCCGCCGCGGCGACGCCCTGCTCAGCGAGCTGGAGCGCCAGCGCCGCCTGCTGGCGGCCCTGGTGGCCGGCGCCGTCGCGCTGGCCGCGCTGCTCGCCACCGGCTTCGGCTATGTGCTGTCGCGCCCGCTGCGGCGCATCGAGACGGCCATCGAGCGCCTCGGCGCGAACCGCTTCGACCAGGCGATCACGGTGGGCGGCCCGGCCGACACGCGCCGCCTGGGCCAGCAACTGGACTGGTTGCGCCAGCGCCTGGCCGACCTGGACGCCGACCAGGAACGCTTCCTGCGGCACATCTCGCACGAGCTGAAGACGCCGCTGGCGGCGCTGCGCGAGGGCGTCGCGCTGTTGGAGGACGAGGTGGCCGGGCCGCTCACGCCGGGCCAGGGCGAGATCGCCGGCATCCTGCGCCAGAACACCGCCTCGCTGCAAACGCAGATCGAGGATTTGCTGCGCTATAACACCGCCGCCTTCGACGCCCAGCATCTGGAGCGCGGCAGCGTCGAGCTGCTGGCGCTGCTGCGCGAAGTCATCGACGCGCAGCGCCTGCAATGCCAGGCGCGCCGCCTCAGCGTGGTCGTCCACGGCACGCCGATCAGCGCCCTGGCCGACCGCGACAAGCTGGCCGCCGCGCTGGCCAACGTGCTCTCGAACGCGGTGCGCTTCAGCCCCGAGGGCGGCGGCATCGCCTTCAGCGTCGGCGCCGCCGCGCACGCCCTGCGCATCGACTGCGTCGACCAGGGGCCGGGCGTGGCGGGCGAGGACGCCGGGCGCATCTTCGAACCCTTCTATCAAGGCTCGCGCCAGGCGGCGGGGGCGCGCAAGGGCAACGGCATCGGCCTGTCCATCGTGCGCGAATACATCGCCGCCCACCACGGCACGGTGACACTCTTACCCAGCGCGACGGGCGCCCACTTTCGGATCGAACTCCCCTATGAAGCTTAAAATCGTCCTCGCCGCCGGCGCGCTGCTGCTCTCGGCCTGCGCCGCCAAAGCGCCGCCGCGCCCGCCCGTGGCGGCCTGTCCGCCGCCGCCCGCCGTTCCCGCGCCGGACGGCGCCGTCAATGAATTGCTGGCCTACCAGGCCGGCCTGCGCCTGCTGGCGCCGGCCGAGCTGGGCAAGGCGCTGCAGGAGAGGGAGGCGCCGGACGGCGGCGCGCGCGCTGCGCTGCGCCGCGCCATGCTGCTGGCGGCGCAAAAGGGGCCGGGCGACCTGGGCCGGGCGCTGGCCCTGCTCGACGGCGTCGGCGCCGACGACAAGACGCTCAAGCCGCTGGCCCTGTTCCTGGCCGCCGGCTACGCCGACGCGCGCCGCCAAGACGAGGCGCTGGAGCGCCTGAACCAGCAGGCGCGCGAGGCCCAGCGCCGCAACGATCAGCTCAACGAGAAGCTGGAGGCGCTGAAGAACATCGAGCGCACGCTGTCGGTGCGCCCGGCGCCGGTGGCGGCGAAGTCGGGGACGACACCGGCGGCGGTGCCGACGGCGGTGCCGAAATGAGCGCCGCGGCGACGACGCAGGCGCACGTGCTGCTGGTGGACGACGACCCCGATCTGCTGCGCCTGCTGACGATACGCCTGAACGCCGGCAATTACCGCGTGACGGCGGTGGCCAGCGCCGAGGCGGCCCTGGCGCGCCTGGCCGCCGAGCTGCCCGACCTGGTCATCACCGACGTGCGCCTGCCGGGCCGCGACGGCCTGGCGCTGTTCGACGAGATCCGCCGCCAGCACGCGGCGCTGCCGGTGATCCTGCTGACGGCGCACGGCACCATCCCGGACGCCGTCGAGGCCACCGCGCGCGGCGCCTACGCCTACCTGACCAAGCCCTTCGACGGCAAGCTGCTGCTCGAGAAGGTCGGCTGCGCCATTGGCCTGGGGCGCAGCGTGGCGCCGGCGACGGCCAGCGACGACAACTGGCGCGCCGCCCTGATCAGCCGCAGCGCGCAGATGGCCGAACTGTTGGCCGAGGCGAAGCTGGTGGCCGCCTCCGACGCCAGCATCCTGATCCGCGGCGCCAGCGGCAGCGGCAAGGAGTTGCTGGCGCGCGCGCTGCACAACGCCAGCCGCCGCGCCAAGGGGCCCTTCATCGCCGTCAACTGCGGCGCCATCCCCGAGCAATTGCTGGAGTCCGAGCTGTTCGGCCACGTCAAGGGCGCCTTCACGGGCGCCGTCGGCAACCGCGACGGCCTGTTCCAGGCGGCCGACGGCGGCACCCTCTTCCTCGACGAGATCGGCGACATGCCGCTGCCGCTGCAGGTGAAGCTGCTGCGCGTGCTGCAGGAGCGCGCCGTGCGCCAGGTCGGCGCCAACGACACCAAGGCGGTCGACGTGCGCCTGCTGTCGGCCACCCACCGCGACTTGGACGCGGCGATGCGGGAGGGCCAGTTCCGCGAGGATTTGTATTACCGCCTGAACGTCGTCACCCTGTGCCTGCCCAGCCTGGCGGAGCGGCGCGAGGACATCGCCCTGCTGGCGAACCACTTCCTGCAGACGCTGGCGGCGAAGTACGCCAAGCCGCTGAACGGCTTCGCGCCGGACGCGCTGGCGGCCCTGGTGGGGGCGCCCTGGCCGGGCAATGTGCGGCAACTGTTCAATGTCGTCGAGCAGGTCTGCGCGCTGGCCACGGCGCCGCTGGTGCCGCTGTCGCTGGTGCAGCGGGCGTTGCGCGTGCCCTCGCTGGAGGCGCTCAGCTACAACGAGGCCAAGCAGCGCTTCGAGCGCGACTACCTGGTGCAACTGCTGCGCCTGACCGACGGCAACGTCGCCGACGCGGCGCGCCTGGCCGACCGCAACCGCACGGAGTTCTACCGTCTGCTGCAAAAATACGAGCTGACGCCGGCCCTGTTCAGGGCGGAAGGCGAGCTTGTCGCCGAGGAGCGACAGAAATAAGGCCTTATGAATCAATGACTTGGCGATATGGGCCCGGTTCTTGTCGCTGTCAGGCGACAAGAACCGGGCGAAACCCCGGCCGGCGCGCCGCCCGTGCCTCGCTCCATTGGGTAAGCCATTGATTTTAAAGAAGTAATTTATGCTGGCACGGCGATTGCTATATGTCTTGGTGTGACCCTTCACTGTGTTACTCCAACCATTCAATCGAGAGGATTTACCATGACCATGCAAAAATCGAAACTGATGAACTCCCTTATTGCCATCGCTCTGCTGTCCGGCGCCGCGATGTCCGCATCCCAGGCAGCCACATCCGCCGACAAAGCAGCTCCGGTCCAGTCGACCCAACTCGCGGCCAACGCCGCCGCGACGGATGACGCCACCATCACCGCGTCGGCCAAAGCGGCCATCGGTTCCGATCCCCAAGTGGGCGCGCTGCCGATCAGCGTCAGCGTCAAGAAGGGCGTCGTCATGCTGCAGGGCGATGTGCCCAGCGCCGAGGCGGGTGACCGCGTGGTGCAACTGATCGCCTCCGTCGCCGGCGTCAAGGAAGTCAAGAACGACTTGAAAGTGAAAGCCGCCGGCTAACAGCCCGCGCCGGGCCCGCCCCGATCCGCCCCCGTTGCGCTGCCGCGCGACGGGGGCTTTTTTACGTCCCGGCCGCGGGGGGCGCCACTTATAATGCTCGGGCACCCACCCACTACCCCACCACACAAGGCCGAGCATGTCGCCGAACCAGTTCTCGCCGCAGGAAATCGCCGCCGTCTACCGCGCCATCCGCGAACGGCGCGACATGCGCCACTTCAGCGCGGCGCAGCTCGAGGCGGGCCAGTTGGAGCGCCTGATCGCCGCCGCGCACATGGCGCCCAGCGTCGGCTTCATGCAACCGTGGCGCTTCCTGCGCATCGGCGAGCGGGCCCTGCGCGAACGCATCCACGCCCACGTCGACGCCGAGCGCCTGCTGACGGCGCAGGCGCTCGGCCAGCGCGGCGAGGATTTCATGAAGCTCAAGGTGGAAGGCCTGCTGTCCTGCGCCGAGCTGCTCGTGGTCGGCCTCACCGACGGGCGCGAGCGCTACGTCTTCGGCCGCCGCACCATGCCGGAGATGGATCTGGCCTCGGCCTCCTGCGCGATCCAGAACATGTGGTTGGCGGCGCGCGCCGAGGGCATCGGCATGGGTTGGGTGTCGATCTTCGACCCGGAGCAATTGCGCGTCCTCTGCCAGATGCCGGAAGGCAGCAAGCCGATCGCCATCCTGTGCATAGGCCCGGTGGCCGAGTTCTACCCGGCGCCCATGCTGGAGACGGAGGGCTGGGACCAGCGCCGCGCCTTGAGCGAGCTGGTCTACGAAAACGCCTGGGGCCGGCCCGGCAGCCTGTGAGCGCCGCGCCCCGGCGCGCGGCTACCTGGCCATGCGGCCGACCCGCCCCCCTCCGGATGGAGTGAGCGGCCCCCGTCGCCTGGCGTTATATAACGGTGTATATTGCGTATATTCCTCCACTCCGACACGGATCAAGCATGCGCCACTCCACCCTCGCCCGTTTATTGAGCACGGCCCTGCTGGCCGCCGCCGCCGCTTCGGCCTCGGCCGGCGAGCTGCTGGTGTCGGCCGCGTCCAGCCTGAGCAACGCCTTCAAGGAGGCGGCCCAGGCTTACGAGGCGCAGTATCCCGGCACCAAGGTGGCGCTCAATTTCGCCGCCTCCGGCGTGCTGCTGCAGCAGATCGTCAAGGGCGCGCCCGTCGATGTGTTCGCCTCGGCCGACCAGGAAACCATGGACACCGCGCAGAAGCAGGGCTTGATAGTCGAGCGGCGCGATTTCGTGCGCAACAGCCTGGTGCTGGTGGTGCCCGCCGATAG
The DNA here is from genome assembly GCA_025356595.1 of Janthinobacterium sp. GTDB lineage: Bacteria > Pseudomonadota > Gammaproteobacteria > Burkholderiales > Burkholderiaceae_D > Janthinobacterium. The sequence continues at coordinate 14,406 of JANXSQ010000208.1, forward strand.
CCGGTTCCACGTGAAACAATTGAGCGACCTGGGCCAGGCGGCGATCACCCGCGTGGCGATCAGCAATCCGGCCAGCGTGCCCGTCGGCCGCTACGCCCAGCGCGCGCTGGAGGCGGCCAAAATGTGGACGAGCGTGCAGGCGAAGGCGATCAGCACGCAGAACGTGCGCCAGTCGCTCGATTATGTGGCGCGCGGCGAGGTCGACGCCGGCTTCGTCTACAACACCGACGCGGCGCTGATGAAGGACAAGGTCCGGGTCGCCTTCGAGGTGCCGCTGGATGTCGCCGTCAGCTATCCGATCGCCAGCGTCAAGGGCGGCGCCAACGGCGCCGAGGCGCAGCGCTTCGTCGGCTTCATGCTGACGCCGCCCGCGCAGGCGATTCTCGCCAAGTACGGTTTCCTGAAGCCTTAAGCGGCCGCGCATGGAGATCGCCTGGAGCGCGCTGGCGCTGTCGCTGAAGGTGGCCGCCTGGGCCACCGCGCTCAATCTCGTGCTGGGCGTCGGCACCGGCTACCTGCTGGCGCGCGCGCGCTTTCCCGGCCGCGATCTGCTGGACGCCCTGCTGACCCTGCCGATGGTGATGCCGCCCACCGTGCTCGGCTACTATCTGCTGGTGGTCCTGGGCCGCCGCGGCACGCTGGGCGCCTGGTTGCACGGCGAGTTCGGCATCAACCTGATCTTCACCTGGCAGGGCGCCGTCATCGCCTCGACCATCGTCGCCTTCCCGCTGGTCTTCAAGCCGGCCCGCGCCGCCTTCGAGGCCGTCGACGGCCAGCTCGAGCAGGCCGCGCGCGTGCTCGGCGTGGGCGAGGCGGCGCTGTTTTTCCGCGTCACCCTGCCGCTGGCCTGGCGCGGCATCCTGGCCGGCGTGCTGCTCGGTTTCGTGCGCGCCCTGGGCGAGTTCGGCGCCACGCTGATGGTGGCCGGCAGCATTCCCGGCAAGACCCAGACCCTCTCCGTGGCCGTCTACGAGGCCGTGCAGGCGGGCCAGGACGAGGCCGCCAACACCCTGGTGCTGATCACCTCGCTGGTCTGCGTCGCCGTGCTCCTGCTGGCCGGTCGCCTGGCGCCCGGCCGCCTGGCGCAACGTTAGGCCGCCCATGCAACTCGACCTCGACATCAGCGCCACGCTGCGCTCCGGCAAGCGCAGTTTCAGCCTGCGCGTGCGCTGCCAGTCGGACAGCCAGCGCATCGTCATCTACGGCCCCTCCGGCGCCGGCAAGAGCCTGACCCTGAAGGCCATCGCCGGCCTGCTGACGCCGGACAGCGGGCATATCCGCCTCAACGGGCGTACCCTGTTCGACGCCGCCGCCGGCATCAACCTGGCGCCGCAGGCGCGCCGGCTGGCCTACCTGTTCCAGGATTACGCCCTCTTCCCGCATCTGACGGTGCGCCAGAACATCGGCTTCGGCCTGGCGCGCGGCTGGTTCAACCCGCGCCGCGGCGCGCGCCACGCCCAGGTCGACTACTGGCTGGAGGCCTTCGGGCTGAGCGAACTGGCGCAGCAGTTGCCCGAGGAGTTGTCCGGCGGCCAGCGCCAGCGCGCCGCCCTGGCGCGCGCGCTGGTGGCGGCGCCCGCCGCGCTGCTGCTCGACGAACCCTTCGCCGCGCTCGACCCGGCGCTGCGCGTGCTGATGCGCGCGGAGCTGGACCAATTGCAGCGCCGCCTGGACGTGCCGATGATACTCATCACGCACGACCCGGAGGACGCCCGCCTGCTCGGCGAACATGTGCTGCAACTGCGCGACGGGCAGATCGATGACGACATGAGAAGGAGCGGATAAATGAGTACGGACGAGAACGCCATCGCGCTGCAGGGCGCGGTGTGGATGACGGTGGGCGGCGCGCATCTGGGCGGCAGCGGGCGCGTCGAACTGCTCGCCGCGATCGCCGCCTGCGGTTCGATCACGCAGGCGGCGAAGGCGGTGAAGATGAGTTACAAGGCGGCCTGGGACGCCATCGACGCGATGAACAACCTGGCCGGCGTGGCGCTGGTCGAGCGCCTGGCCGGCGGCAAGGGCGGCGGCGGCACGCGCCTGACGCGGCGCGGCCTGCAACTGGTGGAGAATTTCCGCCTGATCGAGCGCGAGCACCAGCGCTTCGTGCAGCAGCTGGGGCAGCAGGCCGAGGGCATCGCCGACGACCTGCTGCTGATACGCCGCATGGCCTTGAGGACGACGGCGCGCAACCAGTTCATGGGACGCGTGGCGCGCGTCCGGCAAGGCGCCGTCAACGACGAGATCGAGCTGGCGCTGGCCGGCGGGCAGAAGTTGGTCGCCATCGTCACGCGCGAGAGCAGCGAGGGGTTGGGACTGGTGCCGGGCGCGCCGGCCTACGCCCTGGTCAAGGCTTCGTCCATCATCCTGGTGGGCGGCGACGGCGGCGGCGCGCGCTATTCGGCGCGCAACCAGATGGCTGGCCGCGTCGCGCGCCTGCAGGACGGCGCCGTCAACAGCGAGGTGGTGCTCGATTTGCCGGGCGGCGCGACGATCGCCGCCATCATCACCAAGGCCAGTTGCGCCGAGCTGGGGCTGCGCGTCGGCGCCGAGGCGCGGGCCTTGTTCAAGGCGTCCAGCGTGATCCTCGGCGTGCCGGCCTAGCGGCACGCCGGGCGGGGCCGGCCCCGCCCGGCGGAGAGCGGCGGCCCGCCCGCCGCCGCTGCGGAGACTTATTCCGGCAGCTCGGCCAGCCAGGCGCCGGCGTGCAGCAGGGCCAGTTCCAGTTCGGCGGCGGCGCGCGCGAACAGGGCCGCGACGTCCGCCTCGCGCCGTTCGGCGATGGCCAGTTCGACGTCCAGCGAGGCTTCGATCAGGCGCTTGGTGCCCAGCGAGCCGACGCCGCCGCGCATGCTGTGCAGGATGCGCCCGGCCTCGTCGCCGCGGCCCTCCTGGTGCGCCGCGCGCGCGCTCTGGATCGGCGCCATGCCGCGCTCGAGCGCCTCGCTGACCATCTTGCGCAGGATGGCGCGGCCCTTGGCGTCGCGCCCCATGACGCGCATCAGCGGCGCCATCGAGAAGACCCGCTCGTCGGCCTCCGGCGCGGCCGCCGCCTCCGGCGCGGTAGCCGGCGCGGTAGCCGGCGCGGTTTTGGCCGGCAGGTGGCGGTCGATCACGGCGAGCATCTCCTCGACCACCACCGGCTTGGCGATGAAGTCGCTGATGCCGGCGCTCAGGCAGCGCTCGCGCTCGGAGGCCAGCACGCCGGCCGTCATGGCGATCACCGGCAGGCCAAGGCGCAGTTCCTTGCGGATCAACTGGGTGGCGCTGAAGCCGTCCATCACCGGCATCTGCATGTCCATCAGCACGATGTCGTAGCGCTGCGCCTCGGCGCGCAGGCGCTCGACGGCCTGCAGGCCGTCGCCCACCACGTCCAGGGTGGCGCCCATGTGTTCCAGGATGCCGCGCGCCACCGCCTGGTTCAGGTGGTTGTCCTCGACCAGCAGGAAGTGCACGCCGCGCAAATGCTGGCCCAGGTGGGCGTTGAGTATCATTTGCTCGTCGCCGCCGTCCTGGCTGCTCAGGGCCTGGTGCAGGGCGTCGAACAGGCTCGAGCCGGTGATCGGCTTCATCAGCACGACGTCGGCCTCGACGGCGCTGGAGATCTCCTCCAGGCGGTCGCGCGCGAAGGCGTTGACCATGACGACGATGGGTTGCTTCAGCCCCGAGGCGAGCGAGCGGATCGCCTTCGCCGTGGCCAGCCCGTCCATGCCGGGCATGTGCCAGTCGGCCAGCACGACGTCGTAGGGGGCATTGTCGGCCTGGCGGCGGCGGTACAGCTCCAGCGCGGCGGCGCCCGAATCGACCTCGTCGACCTCCCAGCCCCAGGCGTGGATCAGCTTGCCGATCAGTTGCCGGCTGGTCCGGTTGTCGTCCGCCACCAGCAGGCGCAACTGGCCCAGGGCCGGCTTGCGGCGCGCGTCGGGCTGCTCGCGCAGCACCTCGAACGGCAGGCTGAACCAGAAGGCGCTGCCGCGCCCCTCGCTGCTGGCGATGGCGATCTCGCCGCCCATCATGCGGATCAGGTGCTTGCTGATGGCCAGGCCCAGGCCGGTGCCGCCGAAGCGCCGGGTGATGCTTTCGTCGCCCTGCGTGAAGGCGGTGAACAATTGCGCCTGCTGCGCCGCCGTCATGCCGATGCCGGTGTCGCGCACCTCGAAGCGCAGCAGCGCGGTGGCGCCGTCCGCCGCCGCCAGGCTGACCTGCACCAGCACCTCGCCGGCCGGGGTGAACTTGATCGCGTTGCCGGCCAGGTTGACGAGGATCTGCTGCAGGCGCAGCGCGTCGCCGCGCAGGCGCCGCGGCACCTCGGCGTCGACGCCGATGGCCAGTTCCAGCTCCTTCTCGCCGGCGTTCATCGTCATCGTCGTCGCCAGCGTGTTCATGACCTCGTCGAGGTCGAACTCGACCGGCGCCAGCTCCATGCGGCGCGCCTCGATCTTCGAGTAGTCGAGCACGTCGTTGAGGATGCCCAGCAGGGACTGGCCGGAGACGCGCACCATGGTCAGGTATTTGCGCTGTTCGGCGCTCAGGCTGGTGTTGCCCAGCAAATAGGCCATGCCCAGCACGGCGTTCAGCGGGGTGCGGATTTCGTGGCTCATGTTGGCGACGAAATCGCTCTTCGCCCGGTTCGCCGCCTCGGCGCGGTCGCGCTCGTTTTCCAGCTCGACGGCGCGCGCCTCCACCTCCAGTTGCAGGCGGTGGCGCTCGGTGATGTCGGCGATCACCGAGAGCACCTTGGTGCCCTGGTCGGTCTGCACCGCGCTCAGGCTGATCTCGACGGGGAACTCGCTGCCGTCCCGGCGCAGGCCCCACAGCACCTCGCCGTCGCCCATGCGGCGCGGCTCGGCCGACAGGCGCGTGTCGAAGAAGCCGCCGCGCTTGTTCTCGTGGCGGGCGCGGAAGCGCGGCGGCAGCAGCATGTCGACCGGCTGGCCGAGGGCGTCGTCGCGGCGGTAGCCGAAGCAGTGCTCGGCCTGGCGGTTGAAGGTTTCGATCCTGCCGTCGGCGCCCATGACGACCATGGCGTTGGGGGCGAATTCGATCAGGCCCTGCAGGCGCGCGTCGGCCGCCAGGCGTTCGCGCATCAGGCCGTTGAAGGCCAGCGTCAGTTCGCCGATCTCGTCGTGGTGGGTCAGGGCGATGGGGATGAATTCGCTGGCGCCGGCGCGCAGGCCGAGGATGGCGTCGCGCAGGCGCACCAGCGGCGAGAGCAGGCGCACCGTCAGCCAGCCGACCATGCAGGCGGCCAGCAGCGAGGCGAAGGCGCCCCAGGCGGCCAGCCGGTACAGCACGCCGTCGATGGGCTCGAAGGCGTCCGACAGCGGCAGCGAGGCGGCCAGGATCCAGTCGACCGATTTCAGCGACTTGAAGCTGTTGATGGCGCGCACGCCGCGGCTGTTGGTGCTGATGGCCGAGCCCTCCTGCTCCTGCTCGAGCATCTGCGTGGTCGTCGCGTTGGCGTTCGCCGCGCGCGGCTGCAGCAGGCGGCTGGCGTCCGGATGCAGCACGTAGCGCGGCACGGCTTCGCGCGTCAGGGCGAAGTAGTAGCCGCTCTTGCCGACCTTGGCCGTGCGCAGGTGGCCCAGCACATTGTCCTGGTACAGGCGCAGCACGCCGACCACCATGCCGGCCACCTCGCCGTGCCGGTCGATGATGGGCGCGACCACCTGCACCACCGGCTGCTTGCTGCTGCGCCCCAGGGCCGGATCGCTGATCATGGCCTTGCGCGTGCGCATCACGGTGAGGAAGAAGTTGCGGTCCGAGGCGTCCGAACCGGCGCGCCCGGGCAGCGCCGGCACGTCGGTGAGGATGGTGCCGCGGGCGTCGAGCACGACGATGTCGTCGAACAGCGTCAGCACGGCGCGCTTGCTGTAGTACTCGCGCAGCTGGGCCGGCGCGTCGAGCAGCTCGACCGGCTGCAACTGGGCCGTGCGCACCATCACGTCGAGCAGCATCTGCAGCTTGTCGTCGAGTTCCTCGGCGGTGCGGGCGATCAGCGCCACCTGCTGGGCCAGCAGCACGCGGGTGAAATCATCCTGCATGCGTTGCATCTGGGCCACGGTCACCAGGGCGATCATGACGATCGACGTCAGGCTGGTGGCCAGCGCGACTTTGACTTTGATGCCCAGTGGCTTCATATTTTCCTTTTCGATAGCGCTCGGCATGGCTGGCGTCAGGAATTGTGCTATCAATGGGCGCGCTTGGCAAGTGCGCCGCATCGGACGGGAATGGCTGAACTGTGTTAGCTTGCCGTATACGCCAAGGCCAGGGCCGCCTGTCCCCCGTGGGAAGAATTGCCCCTCAGTAAGGTCACGATGCAGTAAACTCTAGCCAGCTTCATCCACCAGGTATCCGATCATGATTCCAGCACTACCCGCCCTGTCCCTGCCCCGCGTTCCCGTCGAAGTACTGCGCGCGCGCTGTTCCACGTGCAGCATGCACCAATTGTGCCTGCCGATGGGCCTGGACGTGGGGGATATGGACAAGCTGGACCAGATCATCGGGCGGCGCCGCAAGGTCAGCCGCGGCACCACCCTGTTCCGCATCGGCGACCCCTTCGTCAACCTGTACGCGATCCGCCTCGGCCATTTCAAGACCTACCAGATCAATCCGGGCGGCGAGGAGCAGGTGACGGGCTTCCAGATGGCCGGCGAGCTGCTCGGCATGGACGCCATCAGCGCCGACCGCCACCATTGCAACGCGGTGGCGCTGGAGGACAGCGACGTGTGCGAAATCCCCTTCTCCAGCCTCGAGCAACTGCTCGGCGAGATGCCGACGCTGCTGCGCCATTTCCACCGCATGATGAGCCAGGAGATCACCCGCGAGCAGAGCGTCATGCTCTTGCTGGGCAATATGCAGGCGACCCAGCGCTTCGCCGCCTTCATCGTCAACCTGGCCTCGCGCTACGAGGCGCGCGGCTATTCGGGGGTGAAGTTCCAGCTGCGCATGTCGCGCGAGGAGATCGGCAACTACCTGGGGCTGACCATCGAGAGCATCAGCCGCCTGCTGTCGAAGTTCAAGAAGGAGGGTTGGTTGCGCGTGAGCAACCGCGAAATAGAGATTCTGAATCCGGCCATGCTCAAGGCGATCACGGCCGGCACCAGCGACGTCTGCAACTGAGACGCTGAACGGCGCGCCGGGCGGCGCGGGTCCGGGTCCGGGTCCGGCGCCGCGGGGGCGCCGGAGTTGATCCTTGCAGCGCCTATTGCGCCTTCAACAGCGGATCGGCGCGCATCTCGATGGCGCGCTGCGCCGGCCAGATCCAGGTGCCGTCCATGCGCCATTCGCGCTTCTGGTCCTCCATCAGCACCTGCCAGCGGGTGCGCTCGAACATCGGCAGCGGCGCGCTGAAATTGCCCTGCGCGTCCGGCGTCACCTCCAGTTTGATATCCTTTTCCGGTTGCGTCGCGTGCGCCAGGTGCAGCAGCACGGGCGCGCCGTAGGGGCGGCCGCGGCTGGCGACATTGCCCGTCAGCGTGGAGCGGGCGGCGTCGTAGCGCAGCGCCGCCGTCAGGCCCAGGCCGCTGGCGACGCGGTCGCGGCGCAAGTCCTGGTTGATGGCCTTGCCCTGCTTGTAGTAGTCGCCCACCACCAGCGGGTCCTGGCGCGAAAACGCCAGCCAGCCCGTGTAGCTGCCGGCCAGCATGACCAGGAAGGGGCCCAGCATCAGCAGCCAGGGCCAGCGGTATTCATACCAAGGGCGGTCGTCCAGTCCGGACGGGTGCGGCGGCAATACTTTCGGCATCATGTTACTCCTGTTAGCGCGGTACGAAGAATACCGCTTTTTCATTCACGTGCAGGCGCGCGTCGTCGAGCGCCGTCAATTCGATGTTGATCTTGTTCGAGCCCTTGACGCCCTCGCCGTGCGCCAGGCGCAGGCGCACCGGCAGCGCGTAGGTCTCGGTGGCGGCGACGCTGACCTCGTCGGGCGTGACCAGGGTCAGCGAGGGCAGGCCGGAGACCTTGACCTTGTAGCGGTGCGGCAGTTCCGAGGTGTTCATGATCTGCAGGCGGTAGACGTTCTCGATCATGCCGTCCTCGACCTCGCGGCCCATCGCGCCGCGGTCGCGGATCACGTCCAGCTTGAGCGGCGTGCGCAGGAACAGCGAGGTGCCGACGGCGGCCGTGATCAGGGCCAGGATCGCCGTGTAGATCAGCACGCGCGGACGCAGCGCCCGCTTGCGGATCTGCTTGCTGTCGAAATTGTTCGCCAGCGCGTGGTCGGTGCTGTAGCGTATCAGGCCGCGCGGGCGTTCGATCTTGTCCATCACCGTGTTGCAGGCGTCGACGCAGGCGGCGCAGCCTATGCATTCGTACTGCAGGCCGTTGCGGATGTCGATGCCGGTCGGGCAGACCTGGACGCACAGCGTGCAGTCGATGCAGTCGCCCAGCTTGGGGGCGTCGGCCTTCTTGTTGAGGGCGCCGCGCGGTTCGCCGCGCTTGACGTCGTAGGTGATGATTAATGTGTCGTGGTCGAACATCGCGCTCTGGAAGCGGGCGTAGGGGCACATGTATTTGCACACCTGCTCGCGCAGCCAGCCGGCGTTGCCGTAGGTGGCCAGGCTGTAGAACAGCACCCAGAACCATTCCCAGGGACCGAAATTGAGGGTCTTCACGGCGTTCGCCAGGGTGTGGATGGGCGTGAAGTAGCCGACGAAGGTGAAGCCGGTCCACAGCGCCACGGCCAGCCAGGCCGCGTGCTTGGCGGTTTTCTTGGCCGCCTTGGAGAACGAGGGGCCCTGTTTGTCGAGCAGCATGCGGGCGCTGCGCGGGCCCTCGATCTTGCGCTCTATCCACAGGAAGATTTCCGTGTACACCGTTTGCGGACAGGCGAAACCGCACCAGACCCGCCCCGCGATCGCCGTCACGAGGAACAGCAGATAGGCGCAGATGATCAACAGCGCCGCCAAGTAGATGAAGTCCTGCGGCCACAACACGATGCCGAAAATATAGAATTTGCGGCTGACGAGGTCGAACAGCAGGGCTTGCCGACCGTTCCAGCTCAACCACGGTGAAACGTAGAAAGCCAGTTGGGTCAGCCAGACGCACAACCAGCGCAGGCTGGCGTAGCGTCCCTTGGCCTCGCGCGGATAAATCTCCTCGCGGGCCGCGTACATCTTGATTACTTGAGGGGCGGTCATGGTTCAGACTTGGTTGGAGCCGGGAAACAACAACTTGAATACTCGTCCATCCTACACGCGCGCGCCAAGGCACGGCGCGCGCGCGGGATGGACAAGGTTCAAATTACTGTTTCTCGGCGACTTGGGGCTGCGGATTCGACAGACTCCACACATATGAGGCTAGCACATGCACTTTCGCTTCGCCAAGGAAATCGCCGAAAGCCGGCATCTGGTTGTTGCGACCCTTGCGGATGGTTTCCATCACGGTGTCGGCGCTGCCGCCGTGCAGCCAGATCTTATCCGTCAGGTTGGGCGCGCCCAGGGCCTGGTTGCCGCGTCCGTCCGCGCCATGGCAAGCCATGCAGGCGGTGAACTTGGTCTTGCCGAAGACGACCTTGATCGGGTCGGCCGTCGAGCCGGACAGGCTGAGCACGTACTGGGCGACATTCTGGATATCCGAGTCGGAGCCGAGCGCGGCCGCCATCGAGGGCATCTGGCCGTGGCGGCCGTGCATGATGGTGGTCTTGATGACGTCCGGTTCGCCGCCGTACAACCAGTCCTTGTCGGTCAGGTTGGGGAAGCCCTTGTTGCCGCGCGCGTCGGAGCCGTGGCATTGCGCGCAGTAGGTCAGGAACAGGCGTTCGCCGATGGCGTGCGCCTGCGGATTGGCGGCCACCGTCTTCAAGTCCTGGCCGAGGAACTGGTTGAACAGGGGACCGTAGTCGGCGTCGGCTTTTTTCAGCTCTTCCTGATACTGGCCGCTGGATTTCCAGCCCAGCTTGCCGGCGTAGGTGCCCAGGCCCGGATACAGGAACAGATAGGCCAGCGCGAAGACGATGGTGATGTAGAACAACCACATCCACCAGCGCGGCATCGGCGTGTTCAGCTCGGTCAAGTCCTCGTCCCAGATGTGGCCGGTGGTGCCGACCGGGCCGTCATGCTTGGCCGAAGGGTCCACCTTGTGGGTCGACTGCGAGTACAGCAGCACGCCGCAGCCGATGATGCCCAACAGCGACAGCACGACGATGTAGATGTTCCAGAAACCGCTGGTGAAGTCAGACATGATCGCGCTCCCCGTCGTTGCCGGCGGCGTCGTCGTCGGCGAACGGCAGTTGCGCCGCGACGTCGAAATCGCTGCGCCGGTGGGTGATGAAGGTCCACCACATGATGCCGATGAACGTGATGAAGGAAATCACCGTCATGACGCTGCTGGCGCTGTCAAAAAGGTTCTCGATTGCCATGCTAATTCCTTGTTTTGATTAATGTACCCAGGCCTTGCAGATAGGCGATCAGGGCGTCCTCTTCCGTCTTGTCGACCAGGGTGGCCGGCGCGGCGGTGATCTCTTCCTCGCTGTACGGGTCGCCCAGGCGCTTCAAGGCATGCATCTTCGGCACGATGTCGGCCGGCACCAGGGCCGTCTTCGCCAGCCATGGATAGTTCGGCATATTCGATTCCGGCACCACGTCGCGCGGATTGTTCAGATGCGTCTTGTGCCATTCGTCGTTGTAGCGGCCGCCCACGCGGGCCAGGTCGGGCCCGGTGCGCTTGGAGCCCCACTGGAACGGCCGGTCATAGACGAATTCGCCGGCGACCGAATAGTGGCCATAGCGTTCCGTCTCGGCGCGGAAGGGACGGATCATCTGCGAGTGGCAGTTGTAGCAGCCTTCGCGGATATAAATGTCGCGTCCGGCCAGGCGCAGCGCCGAATACGGCTTCAGGCCGGCGATCGGCTCGGTGGTCGACTTCTGGAAAAACAGCGGAACGATCTCCACCAGGCCGCCGACGCTGACCACGACGGTCACCAGTGCGATCAGCAGCCAGGGGTTCTTCTCAATCCATTCATGTGAAAATTTCATTGTTAACTCCAGATCAGGCGTGAGCCGCGTGCAGCGCGGGGATGCGGGCCACCGACGTTTCGCGGCCGCGCAAGGTCATGAAGGTGTTGTAGCCCATCATCAGCATGCCGCACAGGTACAGCAGGCCGCCGGTGAAGCGCACCACGTAGTAGGGATAGGTGGCCTTGACGCCTTCGACGAAGGTGTAGGTCAGGGTGCCGTCCGGATTCACCGCGCGCCACATCAGGCCCTGCATCACGCCGGCGATCCACATCGCGGCGATGTACAGGACGATGCCGATGGTGGCGACCCAGAAGTGCATATCGATCAGGCGCGTGCTGTACATCGCGGTCTTGCCGGCCAGGCGCGGC
>JANXSQ010000227.1 GCA_025356595.1 Janthinobacterium sp.
CGAACTTTGCCTAACATTTCCATGGTGATCACCTATTAATTCTCCCGCCTAATGATTAGGCAGGAGTAGTAGAACACCTGGGTCAGTTTTCGGTCGGCGCGAGGCCTATAGGTGGGTCAATTTTCGGTCGGCGCCAACACAGCGGATCAGTGGCGGCCTTGCCCCCGCCGATGGCGATGTCGAAGGCGGTGACTTGGCGATGGTTGGCGGCGCCGCCGAAAATCGCACCGTGAAACGACCGCGCGCCGGTCTGCTTCTGCCAGCGCAAGCGTTCCTCGTCAGGCGTTTTTGAGCGCGAGACCATAACGTTGCCCGTATAGGCCGGTTTGGCCGCGTCACCCATGCAATCGAACACTTGCCACACCTTACAGATCTGGCCGTCCGGCTTGCCCTGGTTCAGAAGAGATTGGATCTTCTTGATCTTATCAGTCATCATCATCACGGATCCGGCATACACGGACTTGTCATAGCTGGGATACACGGTTGTTTTTCCCGGTGGCGCGTGGTGTCCGCTTGGATCGGGATGAAGTTCCCAGACTGTGTCGTTGCTCATGCCGTAATCGCTGGTCACCGCGATGGCGGCGTCGATCGGGTCGACATCCTCGCTCGCGCCCGGGCGGCCTTTCGCGTCCGGCCTGGCACCAACCAAATGTGCGGCGTCGACGCCAGCGGGTTTAGGGTCGCCGTTCAAGCTCGCCTTCACCGCAACGGGCAGCGGCTCGCCGTTGATGCTACGAATGGTGACGCGCGCTTCTTCCGCAGAGGCCGTGCCGAACCATGGCTTATCCGGCTTTGGGAAGTGGGCGCGGACATAATCATTGGTCCATGGGTCGCTGATATCCGTGTGTCCCTGATCGTCTTCTCCCTTGATACGGATTTCGAAATCGTGCGGCTTCATCTGGCCGATCAGCACAGGTGTTCCTGTGACCAGCTTGGGGCGCAACTTGTTTGTGAAGACCCGTTGATAAAAGCCAGCGTCTTTCGCGTTATGCGCGGTCAGCTCCTTGAACGGCTCGCGCACGACATCTAACAGTCCCAATTGTTTTCGGCCGGTATCATAGGGCCTGTATTGACCATGGTCGGTCGTTATGATCGGAACGAGTCCAAGCTGCTTCCCATGCTGATAGTCGGGTATGCCTTGCCATCCGATGCCCTGAACGTTGCTCAGGGCCACCGTCATGTCCTCTGGACAAAAATATAGATAAACCTTGCCACGATTGTCGCGGTCGGCGGAAGCTTTCCACAGGCCGCTCACCATGCCATGGTGGACGCACTGATCGTTCAGCGAGGTGAACGCCGGCGCGGTATGCTTTTTGCCAACGACGCCGTGCACAATATTGACGAGCGTGGTCAGGCGCGCGTGCAGCGTTTGCCGTCCTTTAAGGGCGCCATAGTGACCGTGCATCGCGGTGTCCTCCCCGGAGGTGCCTTCGACCTTGCTCGTCGACCAAGGGATCATGTCGACCAGACTGTAGGGCGGGTTGTTGAGGATCAGGGTGTCGGCCGAACGCAGGCCGTCATCCAGTAGGAAGGCCTGCGCCAACAGCGACACCATGCAACCCTGACTGTGCGCGACCATCGTCACGGCCTCGTCCTCGTCATAGTCGCGGATCATGCTGATCAGCGCCGCCAGACGCTTGGCCGCCAGGATCATGTACAAGTGGCCGGGGTTATCGAGAACCGGATGTGTCGCATCGCGCTGGACGAAGTCCAGCATGCCACCCGCGCTGGATTTTCCCTGCCCCCACATGTCGGGCAGGGTGGACGTGGCATTGGCGAACGGGCCGCCACCCTTCGACAGATCTTTGTCCAAGCGGTTCTTGTAGCGGTCGATGCGCTGGCCCCTCAAGCTACCGGCCTTGGAAAATTCTTCGCGGAATCCCCAGTAGAACGGAATGACCGGGCTGTCGGTCTTCTCGTCTGTCTTGCGCTTAAAAAACACATCGTCGGGATCCTCATACAGCACATCTTTGTCCTTGGAGGTCGGCATCCGGTAGGTGCCGGCGACATAATCCCAACCGATTCGCTTTTTCAAACCTTGGCAAAGGCCCTGTTCCACCGCGTCGTAGGCGGTGCCGACGTCGTTGACGCCATGGATGACGATGACGTTCCCCGGCAGGTTGGGCCGCACGTTGACCGTTTTATCCGACAGGCGGCCGCATTGCAGGACGCTGGCGTCCTTGCCGACGACGTACGGCACTTTTTCGTATTTTCCCATTCGGCTATCCTGATGGTCTGGTTTCGCTCCGCGGAGCACGACGTTTTATTTATGGGACTATTTCTTGTCTGTCAAAATCCGCACATTCGCGATGTGCATCGCGTCGCGCGCCAGCAGGCTGGTATTGCCCGCCGCATCGGCGATGCCTTTCACCGTGCTGCCGTCGCTCATGTCGATTTCATATCCCCTGTTGGGCGCGATAATCGCCGCCTCGGTGTGCTGGCCGTATTTGAGAATGAATTTCTGATCCGGGGTGGCGCCGTTGAAAGCGGGCATCTCGGCGTGCATGGTGGCGGGGCCGCTGAACGGGAAGTTGGCAGCCTGATTCTTGATATCGCCATTGGTGCCCAGCGTGATGCCGCCGCCGATCTTGATAAACGAACCATCCTCGGCGATCAAGAGAATTTCCTTGGCCATCACCGAGGCGATGCCGTCGGTGGCCGTGACCTTGATGTTTTTCGCGGAATTGATTTCAGTATCGTCATGCTGGCTTTGCATGACGAATTTGCCGTAGTAGGCGATTTGCTTGATGCCGTCGTGGTGCGCGAACATCGAGATGCCCTTGCCCGCGTTGATGTTGAAGCGCTGTCCGCTCGTGATCTGTACGTGTTGTTGCGCCACGGTGTCGATATTCATGCCCGCATAGCTGAGAATGGTCTTTGGCGTCGTGAATGCGATGCCGGCGGGTGCGGTGAGGCTCAGCGTGGGTTTGCCGCCTTGGCCTTCAGGATCCGTGTTGCCGCCAGCGGCAGCGGCCTTGATATCGTCCTTCAGTTCCGCCTGGGGCGCGGAATCGAGTTCCAGCGCCTGATTGGCGAAGGCAACGTCGCCCAGCGATTTGAACAGCTCGGCGCATTCCCGCATCAAGGCGTGGTGTTCTTCCGCACCGCCCTGGTTTGCACAGGCATTGAGCCGCGCCCACGTGGAAATCAGCAGCGCCTTGGCCGTGCGAATGCTGCCGTTTTCGTTGGTCGTCAGCTCGAAACCATCGCCCCGCGGCTTGGCCTTGCCGTTGCTGCGCGGGTGGGTCAGATACCCCAGGTTCAGCTGGGTGGAGGCGTGGCCGCTGGCGAGCTGAACGCTGATCTGTCCGGCCGTGTCATCGATGCGCAACTGGTTCGCTCTGGTTCCGCCGATTTCCCTGCTGACAATGCCGGACAGATAGCGGTCGCCGGGCAGGACGCTGACCCCACTGAAACAGGGCGGTGGCGTGGCGCCGCTGTGCGTGGCGCCGGTAATGATCGGTTTGTCCGGATCGCCTCCCATGAAACCAACCTGGCAAAATGTGCCAACCCGGGGCAGGGAGATGACGCCGAAACCCGCGCCTGCCCAGCCGGTCGACACCAGCACCCAGGCCGAGTCATGCGCTGTGACGCCCGCCGCCACGGCGCGCACGCCCTCGTGTTCCTCCGGACGCACGCCCGGGAAGCGCACGCGCACGCGTCCCAGCTCATCGCAATGGACCGATTCGCCTTCGGGGCCGATCACCATCACGGTTTCCTCCCCTGTGCGCGGCAGATCGATGCGCGGGTCGTAGAGGGGCGCGATGGGAATGCCGCGCCGCACACAGGTGAATTGCACCGTGTAGCGGCCATCGCGCTCGGCGCTCGCCCGCGCCAGACCCGCCTCGGCTCCGCCACTGGCGTCCTCGTCCGTACTCCAGCGGTTCAGCGCGAACAGGCGTTTGATCCGGTCGCCCAAGGTCTTCGATAAATTGTTCTCGGCGGCGACGCGTAGCTCGATAAAGACAAAATCCCGTTCGGACGCCGGATGGCTGTCGATTTCCGCGTGTCCCGTGATGGAAGACCATTGGCCCGGAGACCACTCGCGTCCACCGCCTTCGCCCCGGCAGCATTTCGCGATGAATTCGTGATGGAGCATGCGCAGCGTGCCCAGGGCGCGGTAGTCGGCGCTGCTGTCGCCCGCGTGCTGGACGTCGATCAGGCCGTCGTCCAGCCCCGCCGCGAATTGATTACCGAGCACGCCTTGGTCAGTGCAGCCGGAAATGCTGACGTGGCTCATTTGTACGTTCTTGTAGTCCCAGCTCTGGCGTGTGACACTCCCGGGCACCAAGGTGCGCACGCCGTGCCAGGCGGTAATGCTGTCCGCGACTTCGGTGCCGTCGTCGCGGTGGTAGCGCACAATGCCTGCGGAATTTTGTTCAAGCGACGCCACGTCATCGAACAATACCAGAGTGTGC
Organism: Janthinobacterium sp.; assembly: GCA_025356595.1. Taxonomy (GTDB): domain Bacteria; phylum Pseudomonadota; class Gammaproteobacteria; order Burkholderiales; family Burkholderiaceae_D; genus Janthinobacterium. The sequence goes on from JANXSQ010000227.1 coordinate 4,419, forward strand.
GAAGGGGCGTCCTTGACGCCACGCTTCGCGGTGGGCTGGAAAAACCATGCGATGCCGCGCCTCTTCCATAGGCGACGCAGGAAGGCGGTGTCCGACTCCTTGTACTGCATCGTGAATTCGCGCTGGGGGTAACTGGTCTTCAGGCGCCATATCTCAAAGTTGAAGGCGCGCCCCAACACTGGATTGGCGCGGCACCAGTCGGCCAAGACGAGGTTCGTGATGTCGACTTCGTTCATACGGCTGAAAATGCGGGTATTGCAGCCCTTATCCATGATGGACAGGGCGTCGCGCACGATCAACTGGTAGGTGGCGAGACCGCCATCGGACTCGCCTTCCTCCGCGACATCGACAATGCCGCACACGGAGCGCAAGCCGCCCGTGCTGGTGACGAACTGCACTTCGGCGGGCATGGCGATGAACTGTTTGAGTTCCAAGCCAGCCTTGGCAGCGACGCAGAGCAGGCGGTATTCGATGCCGCCGAAGACGGCTTCGATGCCGGACACTTGCTTCACTAGTAATAAATCTTCGACAATCCCTTGGTTGCTCCACAATTTCAAGCGAATGGGGCGGTTCGATCCTGTCAGCCCCGACAATGACGTGAGCGCGTCGTTCAAGTTCATGGAGGATTCCAGGGATAGTGGATGCGGTTTGCGCAGCAAGGGCAAACGGAGTTTGCTTCATAGTATGGCGCAAATGCTAAGTTTTTTGAGTATAGCAGTATTGCAATATTAGGAGCGTTTGCACCATTGCCCCGCGCAAGATCCAGCGCGAGGAAATTTGTCGCAGTGCAATAATCAACCACAATTTTTAGGCCCATGCAACGCACATAATGGAAGCGGTGCCGGAGTCCGGTGCCCCGTTCGGGCAGATGATTGCCTCGCTTGATCGCTTCGGTCCGGCGTCGAAGCGCGCAAGGGCAGCGCACCGTGGGAATGCTGGGAAGCGGTTACACTTGATGAAAATGCGTCAACCGTCAAGAAAAAGGTTTCTGACCATGTTCAAGCGACACCGGGAACTGCACAAACTCGACAATGTCGCTTGGCTGCGAGCCGCCGTGCTGGGCGCAAACGACGGCATTGTTTCTACCTCCAGCCTGATTCTCGGCGTGGCGGCGTCGCATGCGACGCACCAAAGCATCTTGGTCGCCGGTGTCGCCGGCTTGGTTGCCGGTGCCATGTCGATGGCGACGGGGGAATACGTTTCCGTGCAGTCCCAGGCCGATACCGAGCTGGCAGCGCTTGAGAAGGAACGTACCGAGCTGCGTGAGAATCCAAAAGGGGAGCATGTGGAACTGGCGAACATTTATGTCGCCCGGGGCCTTGACGCTTCGCTCGCAAAACAGGTTGCCTCCGGCCTGATGGCGCATGACGCCTTGGCGGCCCACTCCAAGGATGAGCTGGGAATTAGCGATGCCATGAGTGCCAAGCCCTTGCAGGCCGCCTTCGCATCAGCGCTGAGCTTTGCCATCGGCGCGGCCTTGCCCTTGTTGGTTGTGGTGCTTGCCCCGCAAGAGAATCTGATTCCGTTCACCGTCCTCACTTCGCTGATCTTTCTCGCCGTCCTGGGCGGCTTGGCGGCCCAGGTCGGCGGTGCCAACGTACAGAAAGGTGTCATCCGCGTGGCATTCTGGAGCGCGCTGTCGATGGCGGCCGCAGCCGGCATCGGCGCCATGGTTGGAACGGTCGTATAGCCGGGAAAGTTTCTTCGGGGCGAGCCCGCCATTGGAATTTCACTTACTCTTGGAGCTGCAATGGCTGACCATGGACTGAATTCAGCAGAGACCAGCGCGAGCTGGAAATATGCCACGCCGGCGGTGCTTCTGCATTGGCTCCTGGCGGTCTTGATTGCGAGCATGGTGGGCGTAGGGTGGTACATGATGTCAATCGAGGATGAGCCGGGCAGCGACTGGTATTTCAACATGCACAAGTCGTTCGGCGTCCTTGTCTTTGGACTGGTTGTATTGCGTATCCTCTGGCGCGCCACGCACCGGCCGGTTCCGCTGCCGGCGAGCCTGCCCAAGTGGCAAGTGAGCCTGAGTCTGCTTACCCAGTGGGGCCTATACGCGGGCATGATTCTGATGCCCGTCCTTGGCTTTCTCGGCGCCTCGTATAGTAAAAGTGGAGTGGCGTTTTTCGGTATCCTGCTTCCGTCCTGGGCGGTCCCGGATCACGATACTGCGGAACTGTTCTTCGGGCTTCACTCAGCATTGGCCTGGGTGTTGGTGGTTTTGGTTGCCGTCCACGCGGTGGGTGGGCTAAAGCATTTGCTCGTCGACAAGGATGGCGTCTTTCAGCGCATGTGGTTTTGACAGTGGCCACAACGCGCCGGAATTCTTTGCCCGGATCCGCTTCCCGGCGCAGCAGGTCTGGGGCGAGCGTCGGGTAACATGAGCGACCGCTTATCCACGCCCCGGAAAAACATGACGCCAAAGCGCTTCGCCACTTTACGGCAGATTCCCCCGGCGATTTGGGTGCTTGGATTTGTCAGCTTGTTGATGGATATCTCGTCCGAGATGGCTCACAGCCTGTTGCCGATGTTTCTCGTGTCCTCACTGGGCGCAAGCGTCGCCACGGTCGGTCTCATCGAAGGCTGTGCCGAGGCGATGGCACTGATCGTCAAAGTCTTTTCGGGTGTCCTGAGCGATTACTTCGGCAAGCGGAAATGGCTGGCAGTGGCCGGCTACTCGCTTGGCGCGCTCAGCAAGCCATTTTTTGCCATTGCGCCGTCGGCGGCCCTGGTCTTGACCGCAAGGCTGGCCGACCGGGTTGGCAAGGGCTTGCGCGGCGCTCCCCGCGACGCATTGGTGGCGGATATCGCGCCACCCCACCCGCGCGGCGCGGCTTTCGGGCCACGCCGCTCTGCCGACTACGGTCGCGGGTACTGGTGCAAGCCGTCGAAATCCTGCTTGCCGATGGCAAGGCCCTGGTGGCGCAGGATGGCGTAGGCGCTGCTCAGATGGAAGATGAAATTGGGCAGCGCGTAGTGCAGCAGGAAGGTGTGGCCGTCCAGCGCCAGTTGCGCCTGGCCGGCGCCCGATTCGACGATGCGCGTGGCGCTGCCCTCGAACAGTTGCGGCGCCAGCGACTGCAGGTGCGCTTCGCTGCGCGCCAGGCGCGCGCGCAGGCCAGCGAAGTCGCTTTCCGGCGCGCCCTGGTCGAGCTTGACGGTGCCCGTCAGCAGGGCGCAGGTGCGCAGCGCGAAGTCGTCCGCCGTCTGCACCTGTTCCCGGAAGGCCAGCATGTCCGGCGCCAGGCGCGCCTGCAACAGCGCCTGCGGCGTGGCGTGGCCGGCCGCCGCGTGTTCGGCGGCGATGCGCACCAGGGCCGAGAGTTGCCGCAGATAGCGGGTGAAGACGGGAACGCTGGAGTGGTGCATGGCAAGCGGCATGGGGAGTCGGAGTAGAAGGTGGAGGGCGCGGCGGGACGTTCCGCAGCGGCTTGCGCCATTGTACATTTCGCCGCTGCGGCGGCCGCTGATTTTGGGGCGCGTATGGCATTCATCGAGGTGGGCGAGGGCGGGCCCCTGTATTACGAAACGATAGACGGCGACGCCGCCTTGCCCTGTCTGGTGTTCCTGCACGAGGGGCTGGGCAGCGTCGCCATGTGGAAGGATTTTCCTGCGCTGCTGTGCCGCGCCACCGGCTGCCCCGGCCTGGTCTATGACCGCCTCGGCTATGGCCGCTCGGCGCCGCTCGCGGCGCGCCGCGACAGCCGGTATCTGCATGACTACGCGCTGCGCGAATTGCCGCGGGTGCTGGCGCGCCTGTTGCCCGGCCGCGCGCACGCGCTGGTCGGCCATTCGGACGGCGGCAGCATCGCGCTGATCTACGCGGCGCAGCGGCCGGCGCTGTTGCGCGCCATCGTCACGGAGGCGGCCCATGTCTTCGTCGAGCAGCAGACGCTGGACGGCGTGCGCCAGGCCGAGGCGGCCTTCGAGGCCGGCAAGCTGGAGGGGCTGCGCCGCTATCACGGCGATAAAACCACCGCGCTCTTCCAGGCCTGGTCGCGGACCTGGCTGGCGCCCGGCTTCCGTTCCTGGAGCATCGAGCCTCTGCTGGCCTCGATAGCCTGTCCGGCGCTGATCGTGCAGGGGCGCGAGGACCAGTACGGCAGCGAGGCCCAGGTCGACGCCATCGTCGCGCGCGCCGCGCGGGCGCGCAAGGCGATGCTCGAGCATTGCGGCCATGCGCCGCATCAGGAGATGGCGCAGCCGACGCTGGCGCTGATGGCCGCTTTCCTGCGCGCGCAGTGGCGCGAAGGCTGAGCCCGGCCTACTTGCAGGCCGGGTCGCTGTCCCAGCGGCCGGAGCAGATCCGCGAGCGGCACAGCATGCCTTCGATGGTGCCCAACTCCTTGCAGCGCTGCAGTAGCGATTCGGAGGAATCGTTGTCCTGGCGCAGCACCACGTCGCGGTTCGGCTGCTTGCCGGCGTACGCGGCGGGCGCCGTCAGCAGCGCGACGTCGCTGTCGGGGACGCCGGCCGGCGTGCTCTGTTTTGGTGCCGGCTCCGGCGCTGGCGCCGCTCCTGCCTTGGCGACGGCGGCCGGACGCGGCGCGGGCGGCGGCGGCGCCGCGGCGGTCCCGTGCGGCGGCGTATCGCGCTGCGGCGCGGCGTCGTCCGCCCCATGCGGCGCGGCGGCGTCATCGTTGCCGATGCGCGCCGGAGCCGCCGGAGCCACCGGAGCCACCGGAGCCGCCGGAGCCGGCGTCGGCACCAAGGGATTCGGCGTCGCGACCACGGCGTGCGCCGTCGGCGCCATCACCTCCACCCGCGGCGCCGGCTGGCGCGCCGCAGCGCGGGCGGCGGCGCGCTCGGCGCGGGCCGCCGCCCGTTCCTCGCGTTCCTCCTGCGGGTCTTCCTTGTTGTAGCCCATCCAGCCCAGTGTGCCCAGCAGCAGCACCAGGATCAACGCCGCCACGCCCTGGCTGCCGATGTCGCGCCGCGCCGGGGTGGCGCCGTGCTCCCGGCCGGCCAGGATACGGCTGTGGCCGGCGGACTCCGGGGCCGCCTTGGCGCGCGGCTCGGGGCCGCCTTTGTTCGGATTTTTCGGTTGCAAAATATCACCTCCAGCCTTGATATGGCGTTCGACACACACCTTGCCGGCGGCTTAGGATGAAGCGTTTCCCTGCCTGGGCCCGTGTGCGGAGCGCGCCATGTTGATCGTCTTGATGCTGATGTATTTCCTGCTGGCCTGTTTCGCCGGCTGGTTGTTGCTCTTTCCCAGCGGGCGCGGGCGCCTCGCGTACACGCTGGCCAATCTCGGCCTGCGCCCGCACGGCGGCGCGCGGCGCATCAACCGCGGCGGCGCCGCGCGCGCCGGCCTGCTCCGGCGCGCCGGGCGGGCGGCGCGGGC
>JANXSQ010000231.1 GCA_025356595.1 Janthinobacterium sp.
GTTGAGGACAACAGCGGTGCAGTTGAGATTGCTTCGGTGCACAAATTCAGACCGCGCACTAAGCATATCAACACACAGTATCATCACTTCAGGCATTACGTCGAATGCGGCCGGGTTTCAGTCATTGCGACCTCAACCGACGAACAATGCGCTGACGTCTTGACAAAGTCTTTATCGGTCCCTCTCATGGTCAAGCACAGGACGGCCATCATGGGTTGGTAACAAGGCACATTCGAGAGGGAGTGTGAGAATATCAACCATTCGTAAGAATTACACGTGGCGGTATCTTAGGAAAGCCATACGAATGCACCTTTCAATCCCATGCAGTATTCATTCAAGTGGGATTTAAGAACTGTGTACAACCTAAGCAGAGAATGCCAATGCATGTTCTTTGCATATTTCCATACATTTTAGCAGAGAAGGCCAAGGAAGAGAATGATCGTGTCATGTCAAGCAAATGCCTAAAGATCGCATGAAGTTAGCATTTGCCGAAAGATCGGCTGGAACTTACATATAGGATTTACATTAACCTTTATTATAGCACACAATTACTTGCAATCTGATTGTCGCAAACTACTTTTACTACAGCTACCAAGCAATCTCTTCGATTGCTTCAACGCCCAGGATCTTCGCCTGTTGACCAGCTCATACGCAAGATCTTAACACGCTTCCTCTGCGCTACGCAGAAACAAGTCAAGAAGACCAGATCTTCAAGAAGGCCAGATCTTCACAAACAAAACCTCTCAAGTTCACCAAGATCTTTGAGCCAAACCCGAAGTCACCATGGCAGCTCAGCAGGTCGCAAACTTTGCCCTGGCTCCAGCCCTTGTGGGTACGGATGTCATTGATTACTCTACATCGGCAGGATCGAAGCTGTACAAGTCAGCATGCGAAACCCTGCCCCATACTTTCGATTGCTCGCCAGCAGGCATGAAGGTGTTCTTGTCCGACATCCAAGATCGCGCAATGGCCAACGGTTGGGACGACATCCTTGGGATCCCTGTTGACCCCAATGACCTGACTGTCCGAGCCCACCTCTGTGATTCCTACGGACTGGTGACGCTCCAACAGGTCAGGGCCCATGCGGCTTCATACGTCAATGCGCAGACACGCACAGCGCAGAACTCCATGCAGCTCTACCAGTGCATCATGGCCACTCTCACCAGAGAGGGTAAAGCCAAGGTACACTTAAGCCATGCGGACTACACTGTTCAAGGACACAACTCGGGCACGTGTCTCCTCAAGGTGGTCATTGGGTTGTCATACATTGACACCAATGCCACAACCACCTTTATCAGGGGTCGCCTCAGCTCTCTCGATACGTTCATTCGTTCGGTCGACTCCAACATTGAGAAATTCAATGAACACGTCAAGAATCTGATGGATTCGCTCAATGCTCGTGGAGAGATTACTCAGGATCTACTTGCCAACCTGTTCAAGGGCTACGAACAAGCCTCGGATCAGGTCTTCGTGGCATACATGGCCAGGAAGCAAGATGAGTATCACGACGGACTTGACATGGAACCCGAGACTCTCATGCTGCACGCTCTCAACAAGTACCAGACATTGGTTGAAGGCGGAAAGTGGAATGCTCCTACCGAGGCTGATTCCAAGATCATAGCTCTGGATGCTCAGCTCAAGAAGCTCAACAAGTCTCCTCCAAAAGCAGCACCTGGGAAAGGCAACATTGGAAAGAAGCAGACAAAGAAGCCCTTTCAAGGAAATAGGGACAAACCTGCCTGGATGTCAATTCCACCCAAAGCCGACGAGCCTAAGAAGAAGACAGTTAAGGGCAAGCCTTACTGGTGGTGCCCCAACCACAACGCCTGGGTGCGCCACACACCAACCGAGTGCAAGGGACAGGGTGTCCGCAAGCAGCCTGGTTTCAAGCCGGATGGAAGGAAGCAGGGAAAAGGACCTGAGGACTCCAAGGCCCTCCAGCTCTCCAAGGCCCTTGCCTCCATTGTCGACCAAGACGATGAGGAAAGCGAGGAGTGACGGGCACGCCCGTGGTGTTGCGTGCACCACGGGCCTCCCTGGCAAGTCGTCGCCTTTGCCATGACTTACTTTTGGCAATGCGCAGTGATGATGATGCTTGGCATATACGTTCTGGCAAGCGGCTTCCATGATGCGACACCGGTTTACGTACCCAAGTCAGCTCGGAAAATGCGGACCCATGTCAGGACGAGCATCACGGCCTGGGCCAAGTCCTGGTTGAAGCCGGTTGCTCGGATACTGGAGATCAAGATACACGGTTGGTTGTCAACCAGGTCACCGAAAATGCAAAACATCACCAGACGCAGATGGCGCTGGAGTAACAAGCAGAATCGAGCCATAAACTTGGTCAGGATGTATTGTGTATTGCACTCCACCATGGCCTTTGCAAGTGACACTCACAGACCAACTCAAGTGCATTTCGACACAGACTCCAAGATGGTACGGGTTGACAACTGTGCAACAAGGTTAATATCACCATGTATCAATGACTTTGTCTCAGTCCTCCAACCATTGCCACATGTAAAGGTGCGAGGCCTGAGTGGTAACGTTGGGAACGTCATGACAGGGACAATTCGGTGGCAGATTGAAGACGACCAAGGCGGCGTCCACAGCATAAACCTGCCGAACTCTCTATATGTCCCTCAAGCTGCATCTCGTCTGTTGTCCCCTCAGCACTGGGCACAAACAGCAAGGGACAACCGTCCACTGAGATGCGGTACATGGTGTGCCACGTTTGAAAACGAAGTGGTGCTTTACTGGGACCAGCAAAGGTTTACAAGGACCATTCCACTGGACCAGCAGAACACAAATGTCGCCACCATCAGAACTGCACCAGGTTTCTCACGGTTCAATGCCTTCTGTTCAACCATAGGAGACAGCAACTCATCTGAAGATTACATGTCATACGAGTCACAAATGGTTAGTGACGACGAAGACGAAGGTAACAATGAGGACCAAGTCCAATCTGACAGAACATCCAACGACTCACCGCTTCAGAGGGAGCATCCTCTCTATACAAGCTTCAACTTGGAAGGGCCACAGGGTGCTCGAACCCCTACCATCGTGGAGGATGAGGAGGATGTTCGCCCACAGGACGCATCGGCAGAATTTCTCAGGTGGCACCATCGGCTCGGACACATATCGCCAAAGAAGATTCAGGCAATGGCCAAGCAGGGTCTCCTTCCGAGGAAGCTGGTTGATTGCCGCGTGCCGCTGTGCACAGCTTGCCTCTATGGAAAGGCCACCAGGCGACCATGGCGGTCCAAGTCACCAAACAACAAGGACGAAACGGCACGCCTCATCACCATGCCAGGTCAATGTGTGTCCATAGACCAGCTAGAGTCAACCACTCCTGGACTCATTGGACAACTAAAAGGTATACCGACCAAGCTCAGATACAAGGTGGCAACCGTCTTTGTTGACCACTTTAGCAGACTCAGCTTCGTGTACTTGCAAAAGACAACAAGTGCTGAAGAGACCGTACTTGCAAAGGAAGCTTTTGAGCGGTATGCTGCATCCCATGGTGTTGCAGTGACTCATTACCATGCAGACAATGGTCGGTTTGCCGACAACAAGTTCCGTCAAGCGGTCAATCAAGTCAGAGGACAGACGCTCAGCTTCTGTGGAGTAAACGCCCATTTCCAGAATGGTGTGGCAGAGCGAAGGATTCGGGAGTTGCAGGATCATGCACGCACGATGTTGATTCACTCAAGCAAACGGTGGCCAACTGCCATCAACACCCATCT
>JANXSQ010000309.1 GCA_025356595.1 Janthinobacterium sp.
GATGCACTTGGGTTGGTTTCGCTGTTAGATACTCAGCAGCGCTTCCAGTTTGTTAAATGAACCGCCGTATGCGGAACCGCACGTACGGTGGTGTGAGAGGGCGACGGGGGTAACTCCGTTCCCTACTCGATGCCCCGCGCCGGGGCGCGCCGCGCTTGCGGCGGAAACGGGCCCGCCAACATGGCCGGCCCGGCCTTGTTATAATTAACTCACAACATTGGTGCACATTGATCAAGCGGCTTTTGCTGGCTGGCGATACCCATCCCGTTCGCCCCCTCCCGCCACAGGGACACACCAGCAAGGAGCTTGAATGACACCTCGAAGCGAAAACCTGCGCAGCATCTACGCGATGCTGATCGCCGTCGCCGCGTTTTCACTGATGGACACGGCGATGAAGTTTCTGTCGGCCCACTATCCGGCGATGCAGGTGACGGCGATGCGCGCGCTGTCCTCGCTGCCGCTGGTCTGCACCTACCTGGCCTGGCGGGGCGCCTTCAGGCATGTGCTGAAGGTGCGCTGGTCGCTGCATATCCTGCGCGGCGTGCTGGGCGTGGTGATGCTCACCAGCTTCGCCTTCGGCCTGCGCCTGCTCTCGCTGGCCGAGGCGTATTCCATCTTCTTCATCGCGCCGACCCTGATCACGGCCCTGTCGGTGTTCATCCTGAAGGAAAAAGTCGATGCGGCGCGCTGGTGCGCGATCGCCGTCGGCCTGGGCGGCGTGCTGGTGGTGCTGCGCCCGAACAGCGACGACTTCTTTTCGATCGGCGGCCTGGCCGTGCTGGCGGCCGCCGCCTGCTACGCGGCGTCGGCCATCGCCGGGCGCGTGCTGAGCCGCACCGACGCCAGCGAAAGCATCGTGTTCTGGCTGATGGTGATGATGGCGCTCGGCGGCGTGGCCCTGTCGGCCCACCAGTGGGTGGCGATCCGCGCCGAGGATTGGTGGATGCTGGCCGGCCTGGCGGTGAGCGGTTTCATCGGCCAGTTGGCGATGACCGAGGCTTTCCGCATGGGCAAGGCCTCGAGCGTGGCGCCGTTCGAGTATTCGGCGCTGGCCTGGGGCATGGGTCTGGACTGGTTGTTGTGGCGCACCCTGCCGGACGAATACACCCTGCTGGGCGCGGCCATCATCATCGCCAGCGGCGTGTATCTGGTGCGCCGCGAGGCGGTGCATGTGGAGAGCGAGCACCCCTGAATGCGAATCGCCGGCGCGCCGTTGCCGGCGGGCGTCACGGCGCCCGTTACGGCGTCCGTTACGGCGCCCGTTACGGCGGGCGTCGCGGTGCGGGCCAAAGCATGCGCCCGTGCAACGCGAAGGCGCCAAGTTGCTATAATCGCTGGATGTTAAAACAACGCACCATTCAGCAATTGGTCCGCACCGTCGGTGTCGGCCTGCACTCCGGCACCAAGGTGGAACTGACGATGCGTCCGGCCGCCATCGACACGGGCATCGTCTTCCGCCGCGTCGATCTGGTGCCCATCATCGAATTTCCCGCCAGCGCGATGGCCGTCGGCGACACGCGCATGGCCTCGGTGCTGGTCAAGGACGGCGCGCGCGTCTCGACGGTCGAGCATCTGATGTCGGCCGCCGCAGGCCTGGGCATCGACAATATGTATGTCGATGTCAGCGCCGAGGAAATCCCCATCATGGACGGCTCGGCCTCGTCCTTCGTCTACCTGCTGCAACAGGCGGGCGTCGAGGAGCAGGCGGCGGCGAAGAAATTCATCCGCGTGCTGGAGCCGGTCGAGGTGCGCCACGGCAAGGGCGCGGCGGAAAAATGGGCTTGCCTGAGCCCCTACAACGGTTTCAAGCTCGATTTCTTCATCGAATTCAACCATCCGGCCGTGGACGGCACGACGCAGCGCGCCTCCGTCGATTTCGGCAACGTCTCGTATGTGCATGATGTGGCGCGCGCGCGCACCTTCGGCTTCATGCAGGATGTGGAAAGCTTGCGCGGCATGGGCCTGGCGCGCGGCGGTTCGCTGGAGAACGCCATCGTGATGGACGAGTACCGCATCCTCAATTCCGACGGCTTGCGCTACGAGGACGAGTTCGTGCGCCACAAGATCCTCGACGCCATCGGCGACCTGTATCTGGTCGGCCATCCTTTGCTGGCCAGCTACACGGCGCACAAGTCCGGCCACGCGCTGAACAATCAGCTGCTGCTGGCTCTGCTGGAGCGGCCCGAGGCCTATGAAATCGTGTCCTTCGACACCAACGAGGCGGCGCCGCCGTCCTACCTGCGCCAGATGGCCCGGGAGTGGGCGCTTACCTGATACGGCGCGCGCGGCCGTGGGCCGGGACTAAGAGCCTATCCCAGTAGACGAGGCGCCGCCTGCCGCCGGCCCCGCTTCCGAGGGGCCGGCAGCAGGCGGCGCTCTCTACTGGGATAGGCTCTTAGTCCCGGCCCACGGCCGCGCGCGCCGTATCAGGTAAGCGCCCACTCCCGGGCCATC
>JANXSQ010000346.1 GCA_025356595.1 Janthinobacterium sp.
CGGCCGGCCGCCTCCCGAACCCGCAGGAACAGGGATAATACGTTCTTCATATGCCGTTACGATAGTTAAAACGTATCAAAACTATTGCAACAATCAATTTTGCATATGGATGAAAACACCGTAAACTACCTTCATCGATTCACCACAACAGAGGAAACCACAATGTCTCTCATCAACACCCAAGTCAAACCGTTCAAGGCCACCGCATACCACAACGGTAAATTCGTCGACGTGAGCGAAGAGTCCCTGAAAGGCAAATGGTCCGTGTTCGTGTTCTACCCGGCTGACTTCACCTTCGTTTGCCCGACCGAACTGGAAGACCTGGCCAACAACTACGCCGAATTCCAAAAAATGGGCGTCGAAATCTACGGTATCTCGACCGACACGCATTTCGCCCACAAAGCGTGGCACGACACGTCGGAAGCCATCAAAAAAGTCAACTACCCACTGATCGGCGACCCAACCACCGTGCTGTCGCGTAACTTCGAAGTGCTGATTGAAGAAGAAGGCCTGGCCCTGCGCGGCACCTTCGTCATCAATCCGGAAGGCCAGATCAAAGTGTTGGAAGTGCATGACAACGGCATCGGCCGCGACGCTTCCGAACTGCTGCGCAAGGTCAAGGCGGCGCAATACGTCGCATCGCATCCGGGTGAAGTGTGCCCTGCGAAATGGACCGAAGGCGCCGCAACGCTGACCCCGTCGCTGGACCTGGTCGGCAAGATCTAAGCAGCAACAGGCAGTATGAGTACGATGCCGGCCCGGCCGGTCCGGTCCGGCATCACCCCCCTCAGTACATAAGGAAAAAAATCATGTTGGACGCTACTCTCAAAACCCAGTTGAAAGCCTATTTGGAAAAGGTCGTGCAGCCGATTGAGATCGTCGCGTCTCTCGATGACAGCCCGAAATCGGTGGAATTGCGTGAACTGCTCCAGGAAATCGAACTGTTGAGCGAGCGCATCACGCTGGTGGAACACCGCGACGACGCCGAGCGCAAGCCGTCGTTCAGCATCAACCGTGCCGGATCCGATGTGGGCGTGCGTTTCGCCGGCATCCCGATGGGCCATGAATTCACGTCGCTGGTGCTGGCGCTGCTGCAAGTGGGCGGCCACCCGGTCAAGCTGGATGAGGCGGTGATCGAACAGATCCGCAATCTGGACGGCGACTATCAATTTGAAACCTATATTTCCCTGACCTGCCAGAACTGCCCGGAAGTGGTGCAGGCGCTGAACGTGATGTCGATCATCAACCCGCGCATCCGCACCGTCACCATCGACGGCGGCCTCTTCCCGGCCGAAGTCGAGGCGCGCCAGATCATGGCCGTGCCGACGATTTATCTGAACGGCGCCGTGTTCGGCCAGGGGCGTTCCGGCGTGGAAGAGATTCTCGCCAAACTGGACAGCAAGGCCGGCGCCCGCCAGGCCGAGGAGTTGAGCAAGAAGGATGTCTTCGACGTGCTCATCGTCGGCGGCGGTCCGGCCGGCGCGGCGGCGGCGATCTACGCGGCGCGCAAGGGCATACGCACCGGCGTGCTGGCCGAGCGTTTCGGCGGCCAGGTGCTGGACACCCTGGCGATCGAAAACTTCGTCTCGGTGCAGGCGACGGACGGCCCGCATTTCGCCGCCGCGCTGGAGCAGCATGTGAAGTCGTATGAGGTTGACATCATGAACATGCAAAGGGCCGCCAAGCTGGTGCCGGGCAAGCTGATCGAGATCACCACGGCCAACGGCGCCGTGCTCAAGGCCAAGTCGGTGGTGCTGGCGACCGGCGCGCGCTGGCGCGAGATCAATGTGCCGGGCGAGAAGGAATACCGCAACCACGGCGTCGCCTATTGCCCGCATTGCGACGGCCCCCTGTTCAAGGGCAAGCGCGTGGCGGTCATCGGCGGCGGCAATTCCGGCGTCGAGGCGGCCATCGACCTGGCCGGCCTGGTCAGCCATGTGACCCTGATCGAGTTCGGCGCCGAATTGCGCGCCGACGCGGTGCTGCAACGCAAATTGCACAGCCTGCGCAACGTCACCGTCATCACCTCGGCGGCGACCACCGAGATCCATGGCGACGGCGCGAAGGTCAACGCGCTCAGCTACAAGGACCGCGTCACGGAGGAATTGAAGCGGGTCGAACTGGAGGGCGTCTTCGTGCAGATCGGCCTGGTGCCGAACACCGAGTGGCTGAAGGGGACCGTGGCCTTGTCGCGCCACGGCGAAATCGAAATCGACGCCCGCGGCCAGACCTCCATCCCCGGCGTCTTCGCCGCCGGCGACGTGACGACGGTGCCGTACAAGCAGATCGTCATCGCCGTGGGCGAGGGCGCGAAGGCGGCGCTGTCGGCCTTCGACCACCTGATCCGCTCGGACGACGAGGAGGCCGTCGAGGAGTCGGCCGAGCAAGTCGCGCTGGCCGCCTAGAACCACACCGCCGCGCACCAGCCGGAACCGCCCTCGGGCCGTTCCGGCTTTTTCACGTCCTCGTGTCCGCGCCTAGCGCAGCGCTTCCAGCTCGGCGATGGCGGCGGCCTTCTGCGCCTCGCTCAAGTTCGGGTCGCCGCGCACCATCTCGATCTTGCCGTCGATGAAGGCGCGGCTGCGCGCCTTCTCCTCGGCCGTCTGCGGCGTGCGGCGGGCGAACTGTGCGCGCGCGTCGGCCACCGGCGCGCTCGTGTTGGCTTCGCAGGGCTGCGGCGGCTGCGGCGGGGGGCTGGGAACTGGCATGCTGCCTCTCCTGTTGCCTGATCAACTGACGACGACGAAGGCGTAGTCGGGGTCGAGGAATTCGCGGTGGAAGCCGACGTTGTCGGTGCGTATGGTCGAATTCGAGGCCGCCAGCAGGCCCCAACTGCCCCACTGGCCGTTGTTGTTGGCGCTGATCAATTGCGTGGCCAGCGCGCCCATCGGCTGGGTGTGATTGTACGAGGATTGGAAGGTTTCCACGATGGGCGCCCAGGAACCGATCCAGGAGTTTTTCTGCTGGGCGTCGCTGGCCGTGTAGTCGTGCTGGTAGACCAGGTCCCAGCCGCCGCGCACGTGGTTGTAGAGCAGCGCCTGGTTGCGGTAGGTGGTGGCGTTGATGCGCCAGGTGCTGTTCCAGATCGGCAGCACCTGATACGGGTGGCCGTGGGCCGAGCCGTGCGCCAGATACTTGCCCAGTTGGGCGAAGGGGATGTCGGTTTGCCAGTGGTCGTTGCGCGACCAGTCGAAGACGCGGAAATGGCTGTCGTTCTGGCCGTTGTAGGAGACGAAGGCTTCGACGCCCAGACCGGCCCGGTTGGTGGCCGTCAGGTAGAGGAAGGTGTTGACGTTGCCGCCCGGCGGCTGCGGGCAGACCGGGTCGAAGGCCATCGAGGTGCCGGTGCCCCAGTTGTTCTTGAAGGCGGCCGTGTAGAAGACGCCGTAGCCGACGCCGCCCGGGGTCGGTTGCGAACGGGCGTCGTGGGCTTCCGGGCCCAGGCTCTTGATGGTTTGCTGCACGGCGGCCTGGCTGGCCGTCAGATCCAGTTCGGGATGGGTGTGGGCGATGCGGATCTTGCTTTGGATGAAGGCGTCGCGGAAGGCCTGGTCGACCGGCGCCTTGGCCGAGATGGCGTCGAACGCGGCGCGCACGTCGTCATAGCCGGCGTGGGGGCGGTTGCTGGGCGGTTGCGGCACGCCCTGGGTGTAGTCTGCGCTCATGATGATTTCCTTCGCTGTGGATGGCGCGCTGCTGCCCGGCGGCCCCGCTGGAGGGGGGCGCCGGGCGGGGCGCGGAGAAACAGCTTAGGACCGCGGCGGCGGCGGCGGCAATCGTGCGCGCCTGGCGCTTTGATCTGCGTCAAACGGCTTTCAGGGCAGCAAGTCGGCGCTGGCCTGGCGCAGGCGCAGCGCGCCGGCGTTGCGGTGGCGCGCGCGCAGGCGCGGGTTGGTGATCAGGCGGCCCAGCGTTTCGCCCACCACCATCATCACGCCGAGCAGGGGCAGCACCAGCATCAGGCCGGCCACCCCGGCCACCGAACCGCCGATGAAGATCATCAGCACGCTGATCAGGGGGTGGATGTGCAGGCTGCGCCCCAGGGTCATGGGCATGAAGAAGAAGTCGTCGAGCAGGCGCACGAAGATGAAGACGCCGATGGCGCTGTAGGCCACCAGCGGCGCGGCCGGCGCGTCGGTCGAGGCGACCATGACCACCAGGGCGCAGCCGAGCACGGAGCCGACGAAGGGCACCCAGGCCAGCAGCGCCGAGATCAGCCCCAGCAGCAGCGGCGAGGGCACGCCGATGAGCCACAGGCCGAGCGCCAGCACGGCCGTGTCGAGCACGGTCAGCTTGAGCAGGCCCTGGAAGTAGCGGCGCGCCGTCTGGTCGACCTCGTGCAGCAGGTAGAGGGTCTTTTCGAAGAAGGCGTTGGGCACGGCGCGGGCGAGGAATTTCTTGAAGCGGCGTCCGTCGCGCAGGAAGAAGAAGCTGAGGAAGGGCGCCAGCAGCAGCGAGGGCAGGGCGGCGGCGGCCATCACCAGCAGGCCGCTGAGGTGGCTCTGGACGAAGTTGTCGCTGTAGTTGGCTAGGCGGCGGTTGACGATTTTGCCCAGGTGCATTTGCCGCAGCAGGGGGAACTTCTGTTCCAGCGACAGCACGGCGTCGCGCAGGAAGGCGGCGCCGCCGCCCAGATAGCGTCCCAGCAAGTCCTGCCAGGTGCCGGAGGCGGGTGCGATCCAGGCCACGGCGAGGATGCCGCCCAGGGTGACGACGCAGAAAAACAGGCTGCCGACGGTGAGCACGGCGAGGTTCTGGCTGACGCCGGCGCGGGCCAGGCGCTGCACCGGTCCCAGCAGGATGTAGTAGAGGATGATGGCGAGCAGGAAGGGGATGGCCAGCCACAACATCCTTTGCAGCAGGAACAGCAGCACGCAGGTGGCGGCGATGATGCCGCTCCAGACCACCGGGCCGGAGCGGTGCGGCAGCTCCGTCACAGGGCTTCGACCGGCAGCTTGCCGCTCATCCAGTCGCGCAGGCGCTGGGCCAGGTGGCGCGCCAGGGCCAGCGAGATCTTGTAGCCGATCACGCCGTCGTTGTTCATCAGGGCGACGAAGTCGGCGCGGAAGAAGACCGCCAGCGCGCAGTCGCCGCAGGCGCGCGCCTGGGCGCTGCGCGGCGAATCGTCGAGCAGCGCCAGGTCGCCGAAGAAGGCGCCGGGGGTCAGTTCGGCCAGCGTTTCGGCGGCGCCCTCGTGTTGCCGGCTGATCAGCACGCGGCCGGACATGACCATGTACAGGGCCTGGCCCTCCTCGCCCTCGTCGAAGATGATCTCGTCGCCGAGGTAGTTGCGTTCGTGCAGCAGGCTGTCGACGGTGCGCAGCTCGAGCGGCGTCAGCGACGCGAACAGGGCCGAGGCGTGCAGGCGGCGCAGGCGCGGCGAGAGGGCGGGGGACTTCAGGAAACCAAAGATCAAGGGAACTCCGTGGGGTGGATGGGCCGGCGTATTGTCGCCGGCTTTGCGTGCTTGCCGCTGCCGGCGGGGGAAATTTTTTTCCGCTCGTGGGCGCGCCGCCCTCAGGACGGCAGATCGACGCTGCGCGCCAGCGGCACGCCCGGTTCGACGTGGCTGGTGAGCAGGATGCACTGGCGCGCCAGCCGCTCCGGCTGGGCCAGTTGCGCGCGCAGGTAGACGAGCGCGGCCGCGTCGAGGCCGTTGAAGGGTTCGTCGATCAGCAGCAGGCGCACCGGCAGGGCCAAGGCCAGCGCCAGTTGCAGCTTCTTGTGCTGGCCCAGCGACAGGGTGTTGACGCCCTGCGCCAGCGTGGGCAGCAGGGCGAAGGCGTCCAGTTGCCGGTTCAGCAGCGCCGCGTCGAGGGCCGGGTAGAGCGCCGCGTGCAGATCGAGCCATTCGCGCACCGTCAACCAGGGCAGTTGCGGCAGGTCGCCGCCGCAGTAGAAGCTTTGCAGGCGGTAGGCCAGCGCCGCCCTGGCGCTGTCGACGCCATCGAGGCGGATGCTGCCGGCCAGCGGCGCCAGCGCGCCGCCGGCCAGTTTCAGCAGGGTGGTCTTGCCGGCGCCGTTGGCGCCGCGCAACCAGGTGACGCCGCTGCCCAGATGCAGCTGGAAACGGCTGAACAGGGCGCGCGTCTGGAACTGGAAATCGAGTGCGTCGATGCGTAATACAGGGTTCAATTCCATAGTTCGCTTCCGATGGCGCTTAACAGCAGGATGGAGAGGATGACGAGGGCGGCGCGGGCGCGTTCCGACATGCCGGGCAGGCCGACGATGGCGAGCAGGGCGGCGCCGCCCAGGCCCAGGTAGAGGCGCGCGACGGTGGCGCTGTAGCCGCCGCTGCGGGCCAGGCCGGCGCCGAACAGGGCCAGCACGGACAGCGCCGGCAGCAGGCTGAACAGGCGGGCGCCCCGTTCCAGGCCGGGCCCGGCCAGCGGCCAGGCGGCGATGGCCGGGCGCAGCAGGACGATCTGTTCGCGCACGGCCTTGTCGCCGCGGTCGGTGAGCGTGATCAGCAGGGCGCTGGCGGCCAGGCCGGAGAGGGGCGCGGGCAGGCCGGCCGGGCGCCACAGCCAGAGCAGGACGCAGGCCGCCGAGGCCAGCCAGAGCAGGCTCTGTTGCAGGCCGACGGCGTTGTCGCGCCGCCAGAAGGGCAGCCAGAACAGGCGGTGCCACAGGAACAGGCCGCGCGGATGCAGGCGGGCGGGCGCGTAGCGCGTGGCGGGTGCTTGGCCGCGGCCGCGCCGGGTGGGCGCCGGCGGGCGCGCCCGCAGCGCCAGGATGAGGCTGCAGCAAGCCCAGGTCAGCAGCAGCGACAGCAGGGTGGCGGCGATGCCTTGCGGCGCCACCGCGCGCAGCCAGAGGGGCCATTGATACAGCCAGACGGCCAGCGAGGCGGCGTAGGCGAGCGCCAGCGGCAGCATCAGCAGGCCGGCGACGGCGGCGTCGGCGCGCCAGCGCAGCGCCGCCGGCAGCGGCAGCGCGGGCAGCCACAGCGCGACGTCGGCCGGCAGCAGGCGTTTGCGCAGCAGCCACAGCGGCGCGGCCGTCAGCAGGGCCTGCGCCAGCACCACGGCGCAGGCGGCCGGCCAGGCCAGCGTGGCCGCGTACAGGCCGGGCAGGGCGAGGCAGGCGAGCAGGCCCAGCAGGCAGACGCCGGCCGCGGCGACGAGGATTTCAAGGGAGCCCTGCAGGCTGGCGGCGAACTGGGCCAGCGCGTGGCGCGCCAGGCGCAGGCGGAAACGGATATACGGGTGGGAAAGTGTCGTCATCGCCAGGCGCATCCTCGCAGTGATCGCCCGGCTTGGGATGCGGGCGCGAAACGTACGTACAAACGGAATAAGGGCCCGACGAATCGGGCCCTTATAAATGCTGGCGGAGTGGACGGGACTCGAACCCGCGACCCCCGACGTGACAGGCCGGTATTCTAACCAACTGAACTACCACTCCAAGCTTACTATGATCTTTACTCCGATCCATAAAGCATGAACGATTTTCTGAACTGGTGGGTGCTGAGAGGCTCGAACTCCCGACCTACGCCTTGTAAGGGCGCCGCTCTACCAACTGAGCTAAGCACCCATGTCGCTTACCTCAGAAAACCATCCGACGTTTGTCACCACGTCTGAAGAGGCCGTATTATAGGACGGCCCCCGCGCCGCCCGCAAGGGCTTTTTAAAATATTTCGAAAAAGCCCGGAGGCTTATTCGGCGATGCCCCACTGCGACAGCATCCACGCCATCTGGAAGGCTTTCTCGCCGATGGCGTTGTAGCGCCCGGACGCGCCGCCGTGGCCGGCGCCCATATTCGTCTTCAGCAGCAGCGGCGCGTCGTTGGTCTTCAGGGCGCGCAGCTTGGCGACGTATTTGGCCGGCTCCCAGTACATCACCTGGCTGTCGTTCAGGCCGGTCGTGACCAGCATCGCCGGGTAGGCCTTGCGCTCGATGTTGTCGTACGGCGAGTAGCTGCGCATATAGTCGTAGGCCGCCTTCTGCGTCGGGTTGCCCCACTCCAGGTACTCGCCCGTGGTCAGGGGCAGGCTGGCGTCCATCATGGTGTTCATCACGTCGACGAAGGGGACGGCCGCGTGCACCGCGTGGAACAGTTCCGGGCGCATGTTCACCACCGCGCCCATCAACAGGCCGCCGGCGCTGCCGCCCTCGATGATCAGGCGATCCGGGCTGGTCCATTTTTCCTTGACCAGATAGTCGGCGCTGTCGATGAAGTCGTTGAAGGTGTTCTTCTTTTTCATCAGCATGCCGTCGTCGTGCCAGGCTTCGCCCAGGTCGGTGCCGCCGCGGATGTGGGCCTGGACGTAGATCACGCCCCGCTCGAGCAGGCTGATGCGGGAAAGCGCGAAGCTGGCCTCGGTGGCGATGCCGTACGAGCCGTAGGAGTACAGCAGCAGCGGCGCCGAACCGTCCAGCTTGACGCCCTTCTTGTAGACCGTCCACAGCGGCACCTTGACGCCGTCGCGCGCGCTGATCCACAGGCGCTTGCTTTCATAGCGCGAGGCGTCGAAGCCGCCGACCACTTCCTGGCGCTTGAGCACGCTGCGCGCGCCGCTGGCCATGTCGACGTCGAGCACCGTCGGCGGCGTCAGCGGCGACTGGTAGGACAGGCGGTAGCGCGTCGCCGTGAACTCCGGCGTGGGGATGGGGCGGGCCAGGTAGACCGGTTCGTCGAACTCGACGCCGCGCCAGCTCTTGTGGGCGAAGTCGTAGATGCGCGAGCGGTTCAGCGCGCCGCTCTTTTCATTGACGACGAGGAAGTCGCGGAAGGCGTCGACGCCGCTCAGCAGCACGTCCTTGTCGTGCGCGATCAGCTCGACCCAGTGGCGCGGCTGCGGCGTGGCGACGGGGGCGCTGACGAGGCGGAAGTTCTTGGCGTTCTTGTTGCTGAGGATGTAGAGCCGGCCGTCGCGGTGCTCGACGCTGTAGCGGTGGCCGCTCTCGCGCTTGAGCACGCTGCGGAAGGCGTCGCCGGGACGCTTCGAGGGCAGCAGGCGCACCTCGCTGGTGTCGGTGCTGCTGATGTTGAGCTCGATGAACTCGCGGTCGCGCGACGTGCCCACCTCCAGGGCGAACTGTTCCACCGGCTCATGGTAGACCTGGGCGGGCGCGTGGCCCAGCGTCAGGCGCAGCAGGCGGTCCGAGCGCTTGGTGGTGGCGTCCTCCTGCGTCAGGAAGACGGTCTTGTTGTCGGCCGCCCAGGCCAGCGAGGTGACGCGCGGCACGCTGTCGGACAACAGCTTGCCGCTGCGCAGGTCGAGGATGTGCAACTGGTACTGGCGGAAGCCGCTGGTGTCGGTCGTGTAGGCGAGCAGGCGCTCGTCCGGGCTGACGCTGAAGGCGTTGACGGCGAAGAATTGCTGGCCCTGCGCCAGCTTGTTCTGGTCGAGCAGGATTTCCTCGGCCGCCTGCTCGTCGTAGGCCAGGTCGGCGCCGGCGCGGCGCCGGCAGTTCAGCGGATATTGCTGGCCCGCCTCGATGCGCGTGTAGTAGTAATACGCGCCGCGGCGGGTCGGCACGGACAGGTCGACTTCCTGCATGCGGCCCTTGATTTCGGCGTACAGCTTGTCGCGCAAGGGCTTCAGCCCGGCCGTCATGGCGTCGGTGTAGGCGTTCTCCGCAGTCAGATAATCGATGACCAGCGGATTGTCCTTTTTTTGCAGCCAGCGGTAGTCATCGCTGACGACCTCGCCGTGGCGGGTTTCCTGCCAGGCGGTCTTGGCGGCGACGGGCGGGGTGACGCCGGCGGCCAGGGCCGGGCCGGCCGCGGCCAGGCCCATCAGCAGGGCGGGGACGATGCGGGCGGAAATTTTGAACGAAGGCATGGCGACTCCTCAAGTATTTTTGTGTCAATATTGTATGACTGCAATGCTGAAAAGCGAAGCGCTTTCGGATGTACACTGCGAGTCCGGCCCGGCCGCAGCGCGCGCCGGCCTGTCCACCCTGACCCGAAAGAACGCCATGAATAGCAACGACGACGCGGTATACGCCAAGGTTGGCCGGCGCCTGCTGCCCTTTCTCTTTCTTTGCTACGTGGTGGCCTATCTGGACCGCGTCAACGTCGGCTTCGCCAAGCTGCAGATGCAGGCCGACCTGGGCTTCAGCGACACCGTCTACGGCATCGGCGCCGGCATCTTCTTCCTCGGCTATTTCCTCTTCGAAGTGCCCTCCAACCTCCTGATGACCAAGGCCGGCGCGCGCATCTGGATCGCCCGCATCATGGTCACCTGGGGCATCCTCTCCTCGGCCATGATGTTCGCCGACGGCGCCGCCACCTTTTACCTGCTGCGCTTCCTGCTGGGCGTGGCAGAGGCGGGCTTCTTCCCCGGCATCATTCTCTACCTGACCTACTGGTATCCGGCGCAGCGGCGCGCCCGCGTCATCGCCCTGTTCATGAGCGCGGTGGCGGTGGCCGGCATCGTCGGCGGCCCGCTGTCGGGCTGGATCATGCAGGCGCTCGCCGGCCGGGCCGGACTGAGCGGCTGGCAATGGCTGTTTCTGCTCGAAGGCCTGCCCTCGGTGCTGGTCGGCGTCTGGACCCTGTTCTACCTGGACGACGGCATCCGCTCGGCCGCGTGGCTGACGGAGCAGGAAAAACAATTGCTCGAACGGGGCATCGACGCGGAGGCGCGCGCCAAGGCGCCGCTCAGCCTGGGCCAGGTCTTCCGCAGCGGCACCGTCTGGCTGCTGGCGCTGGTCTACTTCTGCTTCGTCATGGGCCTGTACGGCGTCAGCTTCTGGTTGCCGCAACTGATCAAAAACACCGGCGTCAAGGACGTCTTCGACATCGGCCTGCTGGCGGCCATCCCCTATCTTGTCGCGGCCGTCGTGATGGTCTTGGTGGCGCGCCACTCCGACCGCACGGGCGAGCGGCGCTGGCACACGGCCTGGTCCGCCTTCGCCGGCGGCGCCGGGCTGATCGTCTCGACTATCTATTTCGACAACACCGTCGTCGCGATGGCCGCGCTGTGCGTGGCCACGGCCGGCATCTTGTCGACCCTGCCGCTGTTCTGGAGCCTGCCGACGGCGCTGCTGACGGGCACGGCGGCGGCGGCCGGCATCGCCCTGATCAACTCGATCGGCAACCTGGCCGGCTTCGCCAGTCCCTACCTGGTCGGCGTCATCAAAGACGCGACCAAGAGCACGGCGACCGGCATGTACCTGCTGGCGGCCAGCCTGATCGTCGGCGGCGCCCTGGTCCTGCTGCGCAAAAAACCCGCGCCGCCACAAGCCCGCGCGTAAAGGACGTCCCGGCCGGCGCCGCTTGCGCGCGCCTTTGGGGCGGGTCCGGGTCCGGACCGGGCCGGCCTTGGACGACAAGTTGCTGCCCGCACTTGCGGCAATTTGTTTTTCAGGTAATACTGTATGTATTCACAGTATTATTAATCTTGGCCATGAGTTCTTCCGTCCGGCGCGTCGCTCATTTGGATATGGATGCCTTCTTCGCGTCGGTGGAGTTGCTGCGCTATCCGGAGTTGCGCGGCCAGCCGGTCGTCATCGGCGGGCGCTCGGTGCACCAACCGGTGAGGCGGGCCGACGGCAGCCATACGTTCGCGCGCTTGCGCGATTATGCCGGCAGGGGCGTGGTGACGACCTCGACCTACGAGGCGCGCGCCTTCGGCGTGTTTTCCGCGATGGGCCTGATGAAGGCGGCGCAACTGGCGCCCGACGCCTACCTGTTGCCGGCCGATTTCGACGCCTACCGCCACTATTCCCAGCTGTTCAAGCAGGCCGTGGCCGGGGTGGTGGGCGATATCGAGGATCGCGGCATCGATGAAATCTACATCGAACTCGACGCCGACGCCGAAGCGGCCGGCCGGCAGGCCGTCCTCATCAAGCGGGCCGTGAACGAGGCCACCGGCCTGTCCTGTTCGATCGGCGTGGCGCCCAACAAATTGCTGGCGAAGATATGCTCGGACCTGGACAAGCCCGATGGCCTGACCATCCTGATGGCCGAGGACATCCCGCGGCGCATCTGGCCGCTGGCGGTGCGCAAGGTGAACGGCATCGGTCCGAAGGCGGACGCGAAACTGGCGGCGCTGGGCATCCACACCATCGCCGAACTGGCGCGCGCCGAGGCGGAGCTGCTGCAGACGCATTTCGGCCGCAGTTACGCGGCCTGGTTGCGCGAGGTGGCGCACGGCGTCGACGAGCGCGCCCTCGTCACCAGTTCCGAGCCGAAGTCGATCAGCCGCGAAACGACCTTCGAGCGCGACTTGCACGCCCGCCAGGACCGCGCCGCGCTGACGGAGATTTTCACCGCCCTGTGCGTGCGCGTGGCGCAGGATCTGAGCGGCAAGGGTTATCTGGCGCGCACCATCGGCATCAAGCTGCGCTTCGCCGATTTTTCCACCGTGACGCGGGATGTGACCCTGCCCGAGGCGACGGCCGACGCGGCCGCGGTGCGCGCGGCGGCCGGCGACTGCCTGCGCCGCGTGCCGCTGGCGCAGCGCGTGCGCCTGCTGGGCGTGCGCGCCAGCGCCCTGTGCACGCCGGATGCGGCGGCGCCGGCGCGCCCCTGGGCCCAGGGCGAGTTGTGCTTCGGCGCGTGACGGCGCCCCTTTCACCGCCGCGCCGGTGATTTTTTGATAGCGCCACTCAACATCGTCGCCTCGCCGCGACCGTGTAAAATGGCATTCCCCTGGCACTACTGAAACAACGGAAGACAAAATTATGTGGTTTAAGAATCTTCAGATTTACCGCCTGCCCGCTCCTTGGGCATTCACTCCAGAACAACTGGAAGCGGCGCTCGCGTCGAACACCTTCACGCCGGCGACCAGCATGGATCTGATGCGCCAGGGTTGGGATTCGCCACGCAACAACGGCAGCCTGGTGCATGTGGTCAACCAGCAAATGCTGATCCTGCTGGGCACGGAAAAGAAATTGCTGCCGGCGACCGTCATCAACCAGGTGGCCAAGGCTCGCGCGGTCGAGATGGAAGAAGCCCAGGGCTTCGCGCCCGGCAAGAAAGCCATGAAGGAACTCAAGGAGCGCGTCGCCGACGAATTGCTGCCGCGCGCCTTCAGCATCCGCAGCAACGTCTGGACCTGGATCGATCCGGTCAACGGTTGGCTCGTCATCGATGCCGCCAGCCCGGCGAAGGCCGACGAAGTGATTAAATTGCTGCTCAAAGCCGTCGATAAGCTGCCGTTGGAAAGCCTGCGCGTGCAGCGCTCGCCGGTCGCGGTGATGACGGAGTGGTTGCAGGCCGACGACGCGCCGAGCGGCTTCACGGTCGACATGGACACCGAATTGCGCGCCACCGGCGAGAGCAAGGCGACCGTGCGCTACGTGCGCCACACCCTGGAGGCGGACGACGTGCGCCGCCACATCGCGGCCGGCAAGCAATGCACGCGCCTGGCGATGACGTGGAACGACAAGATCTCCTTCGTGCTGACCGAATCGCTGGCGATCAAGAGCATCAAGCCGCTCGACGTGATCAAGGAAACGGAATCGAGCACCAAGAACGACGAAGAGCGTTTCGACGGCGATATGATGCTGATGACGGGCGAATTGAGCAAGATGATGGCCGATGTCGTGGCCGCGCTGGGCGGCGAAGCGACCGCCTGAGGCGGCGGGGCAGGTTCGCCGCCCTGAGCGCACAACAAAAAGCCCGCGCAAGCGGGCTTTTTGCTTATTGGCGCATACCGACGGGCGGCGCGGTCGCGCCCGCCCGGGTCTGAACGCGCGCGGCGCAAGCAATTACAAAGGCTGGAACACGCCGGCGGCGCGGTTCTTTTGCACATTGTCCCAGGCGAAAATCTGTCCATTCATCGCCACGTAGACGCCGGCCGGCAGGGTTTGCGCGACGGCGCAGGCGAAGCCGAGGTTGAACAGCGCGTCCGAATTGTCGATTTCATATGGGATCATCGCGCCGGTCAGCACCACCGTCTGGCCGAGAGCGGCCGCGCCCAGCACGGCCGCCGTTTCCGGCATCGTGTCGGTGCCATGGACGATGATGATGGCCTTCTCCGGCGCGGCGCGGCAGGCCGCCAGGATGCGCGCGCGGTCGGCGTCGACCATGTCGAGCGAGTCCTGCAGCGGCAGTTGTTCCAGGGCCACGGGCACCGTGATGCGCGCGCGCGCGATGGCGGCCGGCAGGTGGCTGTCGGCGAAGCCCAATACGCCCTTGAGTTCGTTGTAATGTTTGTCAAAGGTGCCGCCGGTGGCGAGGATGCGCAGTGTCATAATGTGGTCACGATGTCGGTGGAGAATGAAGCGCATCATAACGTGAAGCGCGCCCTCCGTGGTGGCTGCGCGGCGTCATGCGCGGCCGCGCGGCGGCTGGAAAGTTGCTCCGACTGTGGTTACACTAGTTTCTTTGTCCGGCCCCCGATGAATGTATGAAAACGCTCGCTCCAGGTACCGTCATTTTCCACCGCCACCGCGGCTACGGCGTCATCACGTCGGTTAACTTGCTGACGGGCTGGATCGCGGCCCGCTTCGGCAGCGAGTCGCGCACCCTGGACTTGAACCTGTCGACCGACGATGTGCAGTTCGCCGACGGCGAGGCGATCCTGTTCCGCCGCGCGCCGCCCGACCGCATGCCGCACGCGCGCTTGATGGCGATGGTGCGCGCCCTGCACCAGGCCGGCTATCAGCGCCTGTACCTGTATTCCTGGCCGAAACCGTCCGGCCTGCACTGGCGCTGGCATCTGTTCACCGGGCCGCGCGACTGGATGCAGCGGCCCTGGCGCGAGGGCTGGTACGGTTCCGGCGCCGACTACAACGTCAATCCGGTGATGGGCTGGGGCGACAATCCCGGCGCCAGCACCGAGGAGCTGATCCACGCGCTGGCCAGATTCGACCCGCAGGGTCTGGCGCGGGCGCTGGGCCGCGACGAGGACCACACGGCCTGGTTCGCCGGCGTCTGCGACGCCCTGCTGCCGGGGTATATGTACAGCCTCGACATGCAGCCGGCCGGCAAGGGTCCCTTGCAGGAGATGCCACCGGTGCCGGTGATCGCCGTGCGCGCCACCCTGCCCCTGTACGCCGGGCCGGCGCTGAGCTGGCCGCCCGGCTGGGCCGGCCTGTGGACGCGGCCGCACGCGATGCCGGCGCCGGCCATCAATCTGACGGGCGCGGTGGCATTGCGCTAGACGCGCGCCCGCAGCGCGCCGCCTTTTTGCCGCCCTTTATCCTTGCCGGCGCGCCAGCCTAGCGGTGCTCCTTGTACTCCGGATTGAGCACCCGCGTGCAGGCGTCCTGGGCGAAATCGGCGACGTTTTGCAGCGCGTACTGGAAATACAATTCATAACTGTCCTTTTCGACATAGCCGAGGTGGGGCGTGGCCAGCACGTTCGACATGCGCAGCAGTGCCGCGTCGGCGGGCAGCGGCTCCGTCTCGAACACGTCGAGCGCGGCGCCGCCCGGCTTGCCCTGGCGCAGCGCGGCCTCCAGCGCGCCCTCGGCCACCAGTTCGGCCCGGCTGGTGTTGACGAACAGCGCCGTCGGCTTCATGCGCGCCAGGTCGTCCGCCGTCACCACGCCGCGGGTCGATTCGTTCAGGCGCAGATGCAGGCTCAGCACGTCGGCCTGCTCGAAGAAGGCCTCGCGCGAGGCGGCCGCCTGGTCGCCGTTCGCCAGCGCCGCGTCGCGGCTGTTCTGGCTGCCCCACACCAGCACCCGCATGCCGAAGGCGCGGCCGTAGCCGGCGATCAACTGGCCGATCTTGCCGTAGCCCCAGATCCCCAGAGTGCGGCCCTTGAGCACCGTGCCCAAGGTGTTGGCGGACTGCTGCGTCGACGCCATCTGCCACAGGCCGTCCTTCAGATTACTGGCGTAGGGCACGATCTTGCGCTGCGCCGCCATGATCAGCGCCCAGGTCAGCTCGGCCGGCGCCGTCGGTGAACCGATGCCCTCGGCGATGGCGATGCCCAGTTCGGTCGCGGCGGCCACGTCAATGTGGCCGGCCACCTTGCCGGTCTGCGAAATGAGTTTCAGATTCGGCAGCTTGGCCAGCAGCGCGCGGTTCAGGCTGGTGCGCTCGCGGATCAGCACCAGCGCGTCGAAGGGCGCCAGGCGGATCGCCAACTGGCCCAGGCCGCGCACGGAATTGCTAAACACTTTGACCTCGTGGCCGTCCAATAGCTTGAAGCAATCAAGCCCGCGCACGCAATCCTGGTAATCGTCGAGAATGGCAATTTTCATGGTAGTTGGCCGATCTTAGTGATAATTTAGTAGGGAAATAACGGAATTATGGGAATGCTGAATAGCCTACTACTTTGGTCAACAATTTCTCCTACATTTTTGCGGAATCCGCCAAAGGCAGGTGTACAATCGCCGACAATTTTTAGAATTCCTTGTATGAGTTCTCGCAACACGTTCCACCAGCCCGATCACATGATGAGGGTGTGCGTCACGATGACGCTTTCGACACGACCGCCGTACCGCCCGGCCACGCGACGACGCATGGCTGCGGCGCAAGCCACAGGCTGACGACGATCCTGCCGTGCCGGAACACGAAAAGTTTTCTTTATTGGCATTGGAGGTACTATGAATCAGCCCGTCATGGGTGGCGTTGCAGCACTCAACGTCCCAGCTTACATCAAACAACAAAAACTCATTAATTGGGTTGCGGAAATTGCATCCTTGACCAAGCCGGATCGTATCCATTGGTGCGACGGCACGCAAGAGGAATATGACCGCCTGTGCGCCGAGATGGTCGCCGGCGGCACGATGACCAAGCTGAACCAGGCCAAGCGCCCCAACTCCTACCTGGCTTGCTCCGACCCGAGCGACGTGGCGCGCGTCGAAGACCGCACCTTCATCTGCTCGGCCACGAAGGAAGAGGCCGGTCCGACCAACAACTGGACCGAGCCGTCGGAAATGCGCGCCACCCTGAACGGCCTGTTCGAGGGTTGCATGAGCGGGCGCACCATGTACGTGGTGCCGTTCTCGATGGGCCCGCTGGGCTCGCCGATCGCCCACATCGGCGTCGAACTGTCCGATTCGCCCTACGTCGCCGTCAACATGAAGATCATGACGCGCATGGGCCGCGCCGTCTACGAAGTGCTGGGCAGCGACGGCGCCTTCGTGCCCTGCGTGCACAGCGTGGGCGCGCCCCTGCAAGCGGGCCAAAAAGACGTCAAATGGCCGTGCAACCCGAACAAATACATCGTCCACTTCCCGGAAACCCGCGAAATCTGGTCCTACGGCTCCGGCTACGGCGGCAACGCCCTGCTGGGCAAGAAATGCTTCGCGCTGCGCATCGCCTCGAACATGGGCCACCAGGAAGCGCAGGCGGGCGGTACCGGCTGGCTGGCCGAACACATGCTGATCCTCGGCGTCGAATCGCCGGCCGGCAAGAAACACTACGTCGCGGCGGCCTTCCCCTCGGCCTGCGGCAAGACCAACTTCGCCATGCTGATCCCGCCGGCCAGTTTCAAGGGCTGGAAAGTGACCACCATCGGCGACGACATCGCCTGGATCAAGCCGGGCGCCGACGGCCGCCTGTACGCCATCAACCCGGAAGCCGGTTACTTCGGCGTGGCCCCCGGCACCAACGAAAAAACCAACTTCAACTGCATGGCCTCGATGCGTGAAAACACCATCTTCACCAACGTCGCGCTGACCGACGACGGCGACGTCTGGTGGGAAGGCCTGAGCAAGGAAGCGCCGGCCCACCTGATCGACTGGCAGGGCAAGGACTGGACCCCGGCCGGCGGCACCAAGGCGGCCCACCCGAACGCCCGCTTCACCGTGGCGGCGACGCAGAATCCGGTGATCGACTCGGCCTGGGACGACCCGGCCGGTGTGCCGATCGCGGCCTTCATCTTCGGCGGCCGTCGTTCGACGACCGTGCCGCTGGTCACCGAAGCGCGCAACTGGGTGGAGGGCGTCTACATGGCCGCCACCATGGGTTCGGAAACGACCGCCGCCGCCGCCGGCCAGATGGGCGTCGTGCGCCGCGACCCGTTCGCGATGCTGCCCTTCATCGGCTACAACATGAGCGACTATTTCCAGCATTGGCTGAACATGGGCGAGAAGATCGGCGCCATCGACGCCGCGGCGCTGCCGAAGATCTACTGCGTCAACTGGTTCCGCACCGACGCGAACGGCAAGTTCGTCTGGCCCGGCTTCGGCGACAACATGCGCGTGCTGAAATGGATGCTGGAGCGCATAGAAGGCGAGGCCGGCGGCGTCGAAAACGTCTTTGGCACGACGCCGCAGTTCGCCAACCTGAACTGGGACGGCCTGCCGTTCACGCAGGCGCAGTTCGACACCATCACCTCGATCGACAAGGCGGCGTGGCGGGACGAGTTGAAATTGCACACGGAACTGTTCGAGCGCCTGGAATACCACCTGCCGCAAGAACTGGCGGCCACCAAGGCCCAGCTGGAAAAACGCCTGGCCGAATAAACCCGGCTTGAAGCAAAAAAAAACGGCGCGTACAATACGCGCCGTTTTTTATTGCCGAAAACCGGTTTTATTCGCTTAGGCCTGCTGCAGCAGCGGCCCGAGGTAGCGTCCGGTGACGCTGGCCGGGTTCAGCGCCACGTCTTCCGGCGTGCCGCTGGCGATGATCTGGCCGCCGCCGGCGCCGCCTTCCGGCCCCAGGTCGACCAGCCAGTCGGCCGTCTTGATGACGTCCAGGTTGTGTTCGATGATGACGAGGGTGTTGCCCTGGTCGCGCAGGCGGTGGATCACCTTCAGCAGCAGGTCGATGTCGTGGAAGTGCAGACCGGTGGTCGGTTCGTCGAGGATGTACAGGGTGCGGCCGGTGTCGCGCTTGGACAGTTCCAGCGACAGCTTGACGCGCTGCGCCTCGCCGCCCGACAGGGTGGTGGCGCTCTGGCCCAGGCGGATGTAGCCGAGGCCGACGTCGAGCAGGGTCTGCAGCTTGCGGGCGATCAGCGGCACCGGCTTGAAGAAGACGTGCGCCTCCTCCACCGTCATGGCCAGCACCTCGGTGATGTTCTTGCCCTTGTAGTGCACCTCCAGCGTTTCGCGGTTGTAGCGCTTGCCGTGGCAGACGTCGCAGGGCACATAGACGTCGGGCAGGAAGTGCATCTCGACCTTGATGACGCCGTCGCCCTGGCAGGCTTCGCAGCGCCCGCCCTTGACGTTGAAGGAGAAGCGGCCCGCGCTGTAGCCGCGTTCCTTGGCCGTCGGCACCGTCGCGAACAAGTCGCGGATCGGCGTGAACAGGCCCGTGTAAGTGGCCGGATTGGAGCGCGGCGTGCGCCCGATCGGCGCCTGGTCGACGGCGATGACCTTGTCGAAATGCTCCAGGCCGCTGATCGAATCGTGCGGCGCCGGTTCCGTCTGCGAGCCGTACAGGTGGCGCGACAGGGCCGGGTACAGGGTGTCGTTGACCAGCGAGGATTTGCCCGAGCCGGAGACGCCGGTGACGCAGGTGAGCAGGCCGACCGGCAGGTTCAGCGAGACGTTTTTCAGGTTGTTGCCGGTGGCGCCGGTGATGGTCAGCTGCTTCTCCGGATTGGACGGGTGGCGCTTCTCCGGCACGGCGATTTTCAGCGTGCCGTTCAGGTATTTGGCGGTCAGCGAATTCTCGTTCTTGAGGATGTCCTCCAGCGTGCCCTCGGCGATGATCTCGCCGCCGTGCACGCCCGCGCCCAGGCCCATGTCGACGACGTAATCGGCGGTGCGGATGGCGTCCTCGTCATGCTCGACGACCAGCACGCTGTTGCCGATGTCGCGCAAATGCTTGAGCGTCTCGATCAGGCGGTCGTTGTCGCGCTGGTGCAGGCCGATGGAGGGCTCGTCGAGCACGTACATGACGCCCGTCAGGCCGGAGCCGATCTGCGAGGCCAGGCGGATGCGCTGCGCCTCGCCGCCCGACAGCGTGTCGGCGCTGCGGTCCAGCGACAGATAGTCGAGGCCGACGTTGTTGAGGAACTTCAGGCGCGAAATGATTTCCTTGACGACCCGGTCGGCGATTTCCTTCTTCGCCCCCGTCAGCACCAGTTCCTCGAAGAACTTCAGCGCCTGGCGCAGGGGCTTCGCGGCCACCTCGTAGATGGCGCGCTCCTGTGCGCCGTGGCCGACCTTGACGAAGCGCGCCTCGACGCGCAGGCGCGCGCCCTGGCAGGACGGGCATTGCTTCTCGTTGATGAACTTGGCCAGCTCTTCCTTGACGGCCATCGAATCGGTTTCGCGGTAGCGCCGCGCCAGATTGTTGACCACGCCTTCGAAGGTGTGCTCCTTGATCACCGTGCGGCCCCGTTCGTTGACGTAGGCGAAGGGAATCGACTGCTTGCCGGAGCCGTACAGCACCACTTGCTGGGCGGCGGCGGGCAATTGCTCGAACGGCGTGTCGAGTTCGAATTCATAGAAGGCGGCCAGGTTCGACAGCATCTGGAAGTAGAACTGGTTGCGCCGGTCCCAGCCCTTGACGGCGCCGGAGGCCAGCGACAGGTTGGGGAAGGCGACGATGCGTTTCGGATCGAAGAATTCGATGTGGCCCAGGCCGTCGCACTCGGGACAGGCGCCCATCGGATTGTTGAACGAGAACAGGCGCGGCTCCAGCTCCTGCAGCGAATAGCCGCAGACGTTGCAGGCGAACTTGTTCGAGAACATGGTTTCCTTGGCGCTGTCCATTTCCTGCGCCACCGCGCGGCCGTCGGCCAGGCGCAGCGCCGTCTCGAAACTCTCCGCCAGGCGCTGCTTGATTTCCGCGTTCACGATGACGCGGTCGACGACGACGTCGATGGTGTGCTTTTCCGTCTTCTTGAGCTTGGGCAGATCGTCGATCTCGTAGATCTTCGCCGCGTGGGTGCCGCTCTGCACGCGGAAGCGCACGAAACCCTGGGCCTGCATCTGCTCGAACAGGTCGACGTGCTCGCCCTTGCGGTTGGCGACGACGGGCGCCAGTATCATCAGCTTGGTGCCCTCCGGCATCGCCAGCACGGCGTCGACCATCTGCGACACGGACTGGGCCGCCAGCGCGTTTTCCGGATGGTCGGGGCAGTAGGGCGTGCCGACGCGGGCGTACAACAGGCGCAGGTAATCATGGATTTCCGTCACCGTCCCGACCGTCGAACGGGGATTGTGCGAGGTGGCTTTTTGCTCGATCGAAATGGCGGGCGACAGGCCCTCGATCAGATCGACATCCGGCTTCTCCATCAATTGCAGGAATTGGCGCGCGTAGGCCGACAAAGACTCCACATAGCGGCGCTGCCCCTCGGCGTACAGCGT
This sequence comes from Janthinobacterium sp., assembly GCA_025356595.1. GTDB lineage: Bacteria > Pseudomonadota > Gammaproteobacteria > Burkholderiales > Burkholderiaceae_D > Janthinobacterium. The sequence continues at coordinate 21,123 of JANXSQ010000346.1, forward strand.
ATCGAAAGCGAGCGAGGACTTGCCCGAACCGGACAGGCCGGTAATGACGATCAGCTTGTTGCGCGGCAGGTCGAGATTGATGTTCTTGAGATTGTGCGTGCGTGCACCGCGGATGCGGATCTGTTCCATTATTGTATGCCTTGCTTTCAAGAGGTGGTGCGAGGCCGGCGCGCGCCAAAACCAGCGATAACGGGGGGCCAAAACGGGTCAACCTGATACTATAGCCGGGTTTTCACCGGCACGCCTCAGCGACCTGCCGGGCCCGCCTGAAGGGCGCGGCGGCGGGTCTTGATCTAGACTACTTGTCGCTGGCGGAACACTGTATATAATAACAGTATTCATGGTCGTCGTTTCCGCCGCGCCGGAAAAAAATTGCGCGCCGACACGTCCGTTCCCCATAGGCGAGCGGCATGCGCACAGCAAGTGCGGGTAGTGTTGCGGGGGGGACTGGCTTATAATCGCTGTCTAGTAAAAAATCCAACGCGCGGTACTCCCGCTGCAGCCCAACAGGAGTTATTCATGGCATCAGTCAACAAAGTCATCATCGTCGGCAATTTGGGCCGCGATCCGGAAATCCGCTACCTGCCCAGCGGCGACGCCATCGCCAACATCGCGGTTGCGACCTCGTACAAATCGAAGGACCGCAACACCGGCGAGCAAAAAGAGCTGACCGAGTGGCACCGCATCTCCTTCTTCGGTCGCCTGGCTGAAATCGCCGGCCAATACCTGAAAAAAGGTTCCTCGGTCTACGTCGAAGGTCGCCTGCAAACCCGCAAATACACGGACAAAGACGGCGTCGAGAAGTACGCGACCGACATCGTTGCCGAGCAAATGCAAATGCTGGGCGGACGCCAGGGCATGGGCGGCGATTCGATGGATGACAGCGGCGCCGGTTCCTACGAGAACAGCCGTCCTGCACCAGCGCCGCGCCAGCAGCAAGCGCCGGCGCCGGCACCACGCCCGGCACCGAAGCCAGCGCCGAACTTCTCGGACATGGATGACGACATCCCGTTCTAGAACCTACTTGGTGAGGTTTTTGTTGATTAGCCTGCATTCCTGATAGGGAATGTGGGCTTTTTCTTTACCCACGCTATGTTTTGTGGTTTAGTAGTCCTGCAGCTCAACTACTACTTAGTGAAAAGGTTGATAAATGACGAACTTTGTCGCAAAGCGCGTCATGTTTCGGAACGGAGAGCGTCACTCTATTTTGAGTAGGCCGGGACGCCTGCCGGTTCACGAAGCGACCCTGTATTTAGCTGGGTACCGTAAGCGTGGCCTAGCCGCCAACACTATTCATGGTGTATGCATGACGTTGGCGTTGCTGTATCGAGAGCTGGCCACGGCGGACATCGACTTGCTCCAGCGACTGCGGCAGGGCCAGTTCTTGACGGCCCAGGAACTCAACCGATTAGTCGATGCTACTCAATATTGGCTGGCTGACCTTTCCGATGAAGATGCGGAACAACAGGGTAGTTCCAACGTCATTGATATCAAACGAATCCGGATTCGTCGCAAATCGGCAGTTGAGGAGACCAGGTCGGTCCGTGTGGCAACCCAATCTACCCGGCTGAGGTACATCGCGGACTACTTAGGGTTCTTGGCAACGTATATCGGCGCGGCGCTGTCGGCACCTCTGCGAAAAGAGCTTGCATTGGAAAGTGACCGGGCGCTTGAAGCATTACGGGCCGAAATACCGCGGGTATCCAAGCGGGTCAAGCTGGGCTCGCGCGAGGGACTTTCAAAGCAGGACCAGGACCGGCTCCTCAGAGTTGTTGACCCGAACTCGCCTGATAACCCGTGGCAGCGAGGGTTCGTCCGTGAGCGGAATTGGCTAATTGTTGTGCTCTTGCTCGCGACCGGAATGCGTCGTGGCGAATTACTCGGCTTACAGATTCGAGACCTTGATCAACGCTTTCCCAAGCTCCGCATCATTCGAAGGGCAGATACGAGCGAGGATCCACGCCGCATTCAGCCAAACGCAAAAACCAACGACCGCGAGCTGGAACTGCGGCCGGCGATCATGCGGTCAGTCTGGAGTTACATCAATCACCATAGGAGGAAAATCAAGGCTGCCCGCAAATTTCCGCAGCTCATCGTTGCAGATGACGGCCAGCCGTTGTCCCTAAAAAGCATTGACAAAATATTTGTGCAGTTTCGGGCTGCTTGCCCGGGCTTACCAGTCAGGCTCACGAGCCATGTGATGCGCCACACTTGGAATGAACGCTTTTCTGAGCAGGCTGAACTGCTTGGCCTCACGGATGCTGTCGAAGAGAAGGCTAGGAACGAACAACAAGGGTGGGCTGATAACTCCGAGTCCGCTACAACTTACACGCGCCGCTACGCTACTCGAAAAGGCCGTGTGTTGGCGCCGACCGAAAATTGACCCACCTATAGGCCTCGCGCCGACCGAAAACTGACCCAGGTGTTCTACTACTCCTGCCTAATCATTAGGCGGGA
>JANXSQ010000261.1 GCA_025356595.1 Janthinobacterium sp.
GACATGATTCGTCGTCGTCTCTCGAACCATCGTGCTTGCTGCAACGATGAATGTGTGGTGAGAGAAGCAGCAGCAGCAGCAGCAAGCAGCAGTAGCAAGCAGAAGAAAAACAATACGAACGACGATCTCATGCACGTGATGGTACAAAACACGGGTTCCATTGGGTTCCATTGCGGGTGGCGCCGTGACGACCGAATCATTCGCTTGCTTTTCCGTCGGTTAAGATATGACCAACGACTCCGCTGTATATTACTTTCGACAAAGCGGTACAAATCCAAAAATCAGGCACACACACTCGGTGCCTGCCCAACAGCCGTCGGCCACGGCGACCGGTATACGAACAGTGGCCTGCCATTTGTAATCGTGGCTGAAGTCTCTCTGGCTGGTTTATTATTACCGCGGGCGCGCCCGCACCCGTGAATACGTCCCATGATTTTCCGTTTCGCACGAAAGCCCAAGCGGTGACCGCGTGTCTCTCCGGACAATTTCAACCACCGTCCACGTCGGTGGCAAGGAAAGGATTGGCAAGAGATTTATACATCTACACCCGTTTTTGTTACGAAAGCAGTAGTATGTCTGACACTGAAACACACACCATATTGACAAAATGGACATTTTGAAAGCCCATTCATGTACTGCTTGGCGCTCTCCAACAATGGTACTCAATTGGTTGGCATCGGTGGACGAACGAGATGTTTGTGTGTTTTGGAATTTGAATGCCAAAGGTGGCAAGTAAATACGCGGCGGCGCTGCGGTGATTGGCTGTGACAAGTGTGTGGTGCTTTCACGAGACGTGCAAAAAGACTCACATCTCTCTCTCTCTATCTCTCCTGGTCGAGATCGATGACTGCATTTGTCGCCAGTGGCGGTTGTCGACGATTTTATATAGTTTGTGGGAGAGTGTGGCACACACAAAATTGACGACGCGCATTAGTTTCACTATCCGTACGCACACACACCGCGGTGGCATTGTATCTTTCCATTTTCCTTCGGCAAAAAACAAAGCTCCGGTCCACCGGTGTCGACTCGGGTTGGTCCATCTGTGGGTGCATGTTGGTGCTGATCTTTTCTAAGCAAGCAAAATTCGGTTACACTGTGACTTATGGGTTGCGTCTGTGACGCGCAGTGCATACTCTTAGATTACTACTTGAGAAAGAGAGAGTAATATAACTCTATAGAAAAAAGATGAAAACGTTAAAGCATGGGGATATATATCCAAGTCTACTACTTTTTCCAGAAGGTTTAAAAGGGCCAGAGTATGGCTCATGTCCAAAGTCATTTTGCGTTTGCCGTAGTCGTTGCTGCCAAAAAAACAGTCGTATAAAAAATGTCGTTTGGCAATCAGAGGATGCCGGAGTAAAAAAAAAATGTCGTTTGGCAATCGGAGGATGCCGGAGTAAAAAATGATTATTTCAGCGGTAGCCCTTGCTGAATTCGATTTGTTCGATCTATCTTCATGGATCGACTGCCCTTGCTCTCGATGGAAACGACGATCTGTTGCGCAAAGAGACATGTGGTGTGCACTTATCGGGGAAATATGGCTGAAAGGTAGTTCTCGTGCGGATCACCACCCTCTAGAGGAGAAGTTGAACATGTCGCTCGACATTTGAAAGTGCAAGCAAGTTTCACTGATTTGCAGCAAATGTGTTGTTTCCGATTGGGCTGCAGTAAATAGGTTAAAATTAGGCACGAAAGCGGTTTATGTTCACTTATTGCCCTAGCAAAGGTGACGAAGCACCCAAACCAGGTACAACGCACTTCCTAATAAGGTAAGAATGCACCATACTTGAAAATCTGATAACTGTAATCATTATTCGCATTCAAAACTAAATCGTCTCGAAAAGGTTTCATTTTCACACCAGAGCAACCACATAACTATTCATTGCGCTATCTCGTCGAGCATCCCATGGGTTGACGCCTTCGATCACCGCATCCACCATTGCATAACCGCTACAGCAAAAGACGCATTTCTGGCATCAATTGCGTCAGTTCGCATCGGTGCTATCAAGCAATGCACAATAGCATCAACTAATGCATCGACTGGACGTTGCAACAATTGCAGCCAACGGTGAATGCATTGACAGTCTCGTCGAA
>JANXSQ010000405.1 GCA_025356595.1 Janthinobacterium sp.
GTTGCCAGCAGACAAAGAAATGGTCATGCCAGGCGATAACGTGTCGATCACCGTCAAGCTGATCAACCCGATCGCGATGGAAGAAGGTCTGCGCTTCGCTATCCGCGAAGGCGGTCGTACCGTCGGCGCCGGCGTGGTTGCCAAGATCCTCGCTTAATTTTTAATTAAGTGTTGAAGCAGGGCCGGCTCGCGCCGGCCTTGTTGTATCCAAGGAAAAAGGCCCCCGGGCATGTTGCGGCCACGCCGTTCGGTGGTATCATAGCGACCCCAAGCCTTTGCTTCATTTATTGCCGCGAGTGGTTTGTTCACCCGGTTCGTTCTTTTAAGGAAATACCATGTCCGCACCAAATCAAAAAATCCGCATCCGCCTGAAAGCCTTCGATTACAAACTGATCGATCAATCGGCCCTGGAAATCGTTGAAACAGCCAAGCGCACCGGCGCTGTCGTCAAGGGTCCAGTACCTTTGCCTACCCGCATCAAACGTTTCGACGTGCTGCGTTCCCCGCACGTCAACAAGACTTCGCGCGACCAGTTCGAAATCCGCACCCACCAGCGCCTGATGGACATCGTCGACCCAACGGACAAAACCGTTGACGCGCTGATGAAGCTGGACCTGCCAGCTGGCGTTGATGTTGAAATCAAACTGCAATAATCATTGCTGAGCCGGCGGGGTGTCCCGCCAGCCATCAGGGGCCGGGCGTTCGCGAGAACGTCCGGCCCCTTGTCTTTGGGGCGCCGTTGCCGGGCGCGCGCGGGGCGGGGGAGGTGGCGCTGTGCCGTTTTGACATACCCCCTGTTAACTTGTTGCGTCAAGGGTTTTTGTGGTATATACTTGCCGGCTTCGGTATGGATTCGTCCCTTTCTGAATCCTACGTTACTTTGTAGTTAAACAAGCCCCGCCCAATCGCAGGTGGGAATGGAGAAAAAATGAGCCTAGGCCTTCTCGGTCGCAAGGTTGGTATGATGCGCATTTTCACGGATGAAGGGGATTCGATTCCTGTCACCGTGTTGGACGTATCGAACAACCGTGTTGCGCAAATCAAAACAACTGAAACAGATGGTTACTCCGCTGTTCAGGTCGCATTCGGTCAACGTCGCGCTTCCCGCGTGAACAAGGCCGTCGCTGGTCACCACGCTAAAGCCGGTGTCGAAGCAGGTACTCTGTTGAAAGAGTTCCGCGTTGACGCCACTAAAGCTGCCGAACTGAAAGCTGGCGATGTTGTCGCCGCTTCCCTGTTCGAAGTCGGTCAAAAGATCGACGTGCAAGGTATCACCATCGGTAAGGGTTACGCCGGCGTCATCAAGCGTTACCACTTCTCGTCCGGTCGCGCTACCCACGGTAACTCGCGTTCGCACAATGTTCCAGGTTCCATCGGTATGGCACAAGATCCAGGTCGCGTTTTCCCTGGTAAGCGCATGACCGGTCATCTGGGTGACGTTACCCGCACGATGCAAAACCTCGAAGTCGCCCGTATCGACACCGAACGCCAGCTGTTGTTGGTCAAGGGTGCGGTTCCAGGCGCGAAAAATGGCCAGGTAGTTGTCTCGCCAGCCATCAAAACCAAAGCAAAGAAGGGAGCTTAAACGATGGAACTCAAGCTTCTGAATGCGCAAGGTCAAGCCGGCTCCAATGTCGTCGCTGCTGATTCTATTTTCGGCCGTGATTACAACGAAGCGCTGATCCACCAAGTCGTCATCGCGTATCAAGCGAATGCACGTAGCGGTAACCGCAAGCAAAAAGACCGTGAAGAAGTTCACCACACGACGAAAAAGCCTTGGCGCCAAAAAGGTACCGGCCGCGCGCGTGCTGGTATGTCGTCCTCGCCACTGTGGCGCGGCGGCGGTCGGATTTTCCCGAATTCGCCCGACGAGAACTTCACCCACAAAGTGAACAAAAAAATGTATCGCGCAGGTATCTGCTCGATTCTGTCCCAGCTGGCTCGTGAAGACCGCCTGACTGTGATCGACGATCTGACGATCGACGCACCAAAAACCAAGCTGCTGTCGCAAAAGCTGACCGGCATGGGTTTTGAATCCGTCCTGATCATCACTGACACGTTGAACGAAAACCTGGAACTGGCATCGCGCAACTTGCCACACGTGCTCGTCGTTGAGCCACGTCACGCAGATCCGATGTCCCTGGTGTTCTACAAGAAGATCCTGATCACCAAGCTGGCATTGGCTAAGATTGAGGAGATGTTGGCATGAGCGCGATTTTGAAACATAGCGAAGAACGCTTGATGAAGGTGCTGTTGGCGCCGGTCATTTCCGAAAAGGCCACCATGGTCGCGGAAAAGAACGAGCAAATTGTATTCCGCGTACTGCCGGATGCAACCAAGCCTGAAATCAAGGCAGCGGTCGAACTGCTGTTCAAGGTTGAAGTTCTGTCCGTGCAAACTGCAAACCGCGAAGGTAAGCAAAAGCGCACCGGCAAGTTCAACGGTCGTCGTAACCATACCAAGCGTGCTTTCGTGTGCCTGAAGCCTGGCCAGGAAATCAACTTCTCCGAGGAGGCTGCATAATGGCACTCGTTAAGATGAAACCAACCTCACCAGGCCGTCGCGGCATGGTGAAGGTTGTGAACCCGGACCTGTACAAAGGTCGTCCGTTCGCAGCCCTGGTTGAGAAAAAATCCAAGACCGCTGGTCGTAACAACAACGGTCACATCACCACCCGCCACATCGGCGGTGGTCATAAGCAACACTACCGCTTGATCGACTTCAAGCGCACCAAGGATGGTATCCCGGCGAAAGTGGAACGTATCGAATACGATCCAAACCGCACGGCCAATATCGCCCTGTTGTGCTACGCCGACGGCGAACGCCACTACATCATCGCAACCAAGGGCATGGCCGTTGGTGACTCGGTGATGAACGGTTCGGAAGCGCCTATCAAGTCCGGCAATTGCCTGCCTATCCGTAACATCCCAGTCGGCACGACGATGCATTGCGTCGAAATGTTGCCAGGCAAGGGTGCGCAGATGGCACGTACGGCTGGCGCCGGTGTGGTGCTGATGGCCCGCGAAGGCGTCTACGCTCAGGTGCGCTTGCGCTCCGGCGAAGTGCGTCGCGTGCACATCGAGTGCCGCGCCACGGTTGGCGAAGTCGGTAACGGCGAGCACAACCTGCGCAAAATCGGTAAGGCCGGCGCGATGCGCTGGCGCGGTGTTCGTCCTACCGTTCGCGGTGTGGTCATGAACCCGGTCGATCACCCGCACGGCGGTGGTGAAGGTAAAACAGCAGCTGGTCGTCATCCAGTGTCGCCTTGGGGCCAACAGACGAAGGGTAAGAAGACACGCCGTAACAAGCGTACGACTTCCATGATCGTCTCGCGCCGCGGCAAGAAATAAGGGGTAGCACATGACACGTTCATTGAAAAAAGGGCCGTTCTGTGACGCCCACCTGGTGAAAAAAGTTGAGGCTGCGCAAGCAATCAAAGACAAAAAGCCAATCAAAACCTGGTCGCGTCGTTCGACAATCATGCCTGACTTTATCGGCCTGACGATCGCGGTGCATAACGGCAAGCTGCACGTGCCGGTTTATGTTTCCGAAAACATGGTTGGTCACAAGCTCGGCGAATTCGCACTGACCCGTACGTTCAAGGGCCATGCAGCTGACAAAAAGGCTAAGAAATAATGGAAACTAAAGCTATCCTCAAAGGTGTGCGCCTGTCGGACCAAAAGGGTCGTCTGGTTGCTGACCTGATTCGTGGCAAGAAAGTTGACGCTGCACTCAACATCTTGCAATTCAGCCCTAAAAAAGGTGCCGCGATCATCAAACGTGTTCTGGAATCCGCCATCGCGAATGCCGAGCACAACGATGGCGCCGACATCGACGAGCTGAAAGTCACGACGATCTACGTCGAAAAGGGTCCAGTCCTGAAGCGCTTCACAGCACGCGCTAAGGGCCGGGGTGATCGTATCTCGAAACAATCCTGTCACATTTACGTGACTGTCGGCAACTAAGGAGTCACGATGGGACAGAAGATACATCCAACAGGCTTTCGCCTTTCGGTAACCCGTAACTGGGCATCGCGTTGGTACGCTGGCAACGGTAATTTCGCCGCCATGCTCAATGAAGATCTGAAAGCGCGCGCTTACCTGAAACTGAAACTGAAGAACGCTTCGGTTGGCCGCATCGTCATCGAGCGTCCTGCCAAGAACGCGCGCTTCACGATCTACAGCTCGCGTCCAGGCGTGGTCATTGGTAAAAAAGGCGAAGACATCGAAGTACTGAAGTCGGCGCTGACCAAGATCATGGGCGTTCCTGTGCACGTGAACATCGAAGAGATCCGCAAGCCGGAAATCGATTCGCAACTGATCGCCGATTCGATCGCTCAGCAGCTGGAAAAACGCATCATGTTCCGCCGCGCCATGAAGCGCGCAATGCAAAACGCAATGCGCCTGGGTGCCCTCGGTATCAAGATCATGTCGTCCGGCCGTCTGAACGGTATCGAAATCGCGCGTAAAGAGTGGTATCGCGAAGGCCGCGTGCCTCTGCACACCCTGCGCGCCGATATCGACTACGGTACCAGCGAAGCGTCGACCACCTACGGCATCATCGGTGTCAAGGTCTGGGTATACAAGGGTGACCGCGCGCCGAACGGCGACGCACCAGTCATCGATACCCCGCCTGACGAGAAGAAGAGCCGCGGTCCACGCCGTGACGATGGCAAGCCTTCCGGCCGCCCTCGCGCACCCGTTGGCGCGAAACCATCCACAGCACCAGGTGCTGCACGTGTGCGCACTGCCGCTAAACCGGTCGTTGCCGCCGCTGTTGCTGCGCCAGCTGAGAAAGCAGGAGAATAATCATGCTGCAACCAGCACGCAGAAAGTATCGTAAAGAGCAGAAGGGCCGCAACACCGGTATTTCCCACTCGCGCGGCACCGCCGTGTCGTTTGGCGAATTCGGTCTGAAAGCGGTTGCCCGCGGTCGTATCACGGCCCGTCAAATTGAAGCGGCGCGTCGTGCAATGACGCGTCACATCAAACGTGGCGGCCGTATCTGGATCCGCATCTTCCCGGACAAACCGATCTCGAACAAGCCAGCCGAAGTTCGTATGGGTAACGGTAAAGGTAATCCAGAGTACTACGTCGCTGAAATTCAGCCAGGCAAAGTACTGTACGAAATGGACGGCGTTGACGAAGCGCTGGCACGGGAAGCTTTCCGTCTTGCTGCATCGAAACTGCCACTGGCCACGACGTTTGTCGTACGCCAAGTCGGCCAATAATTGGAGTTGAATATGAAAGCAACTGAACTCCGCGGCAAAGACCAGGAAGCTCTGCAAAAAGAGCTGAATGAGCTGTTGAAGGCACAGTTCGGCATGCGTATGCAAATCGCTACGCAACAGCTGGGCAACACTTCGCAACTCAAGAAGGTACGCCGCGATATCGCGCGTGTGAAGACGGTCATGAATACGAAGGAAGCCAAATGAACGATCCAGTGAAAAAGCCGCTCAAGCGCACGCTGATCGGTAAAGTGGTTTCCGACAAGATGGACAAGACCGTCACCGTTTTGATCGAACGCCACGTCAAGCATCCTTTGTACGGCAAGATCATCATGCGCTCGAACAAGTATCACGCGCATGACGAGACCAACCAAGTCAAGGCCGGTGATACGGTCGAGATCCAGGAAGGTCGCCCGATCTCGAAAACCAAGGCGTGGACAGTTACCCGTGTAGTGCAAGCTGCACCGACTGTTTAATTAGTTCTTGCAGGCCCGCGTATTGTATGTAATACTTGCGGGCTTCGTTCATGTAACGCCGCAAAGTGTCTGGTCACAGACAGTAGGCCGCGGTCAGTAGATGTATGAAGGTCATGCACCCAAACAGTTTCGCTCTGCATGAGCGGATCTGGCGGGACCAAGACTGACCGTGGACCTACAATTGTGTGGATTCTTCGGCTTAAGTTGGGAAAGAGAATACTATGATTCAAACTGAAAGCCGGCTCGAAGTGGCCGACAATACCGGTGCAAAAGAAGTTATGTGCATCAAGGTATTGGGCGGTTCCAAGCGCCGTTATGCAGGCATTGGCGATGTGATCAAGGTGACCGTTAAGGTTGCTGCGCCACGTGGCCGTGTCAAAAAAGGTGAAATTTATAACGCTGTGGTTGTGCGTACCGCTAAAGGTGTGCGCCGCCAAGACGGTTCCCTGGTGAAGTTCGACGGCAATGCCGCCGTTCTGTTGAACGCCAAGCTGGAACCGATTGGTACACGTATTTTTGGGCCTGTCACGCGCGAACTGCGCACTGAGAAGTTCATGAAAATCGTGTCCCTGGCACCGGAAGTCCTGTAAGGAGTCGTAATGGATAAGATTCGTAAAAACGACGAAGTCATCGTTCTGACCGGGAAAGACAAGGGCAAACGTGGTGTGGTTCAGCAACGTATCGACGCTGAACATATCGTGGTTGACGGCATCAATATCGCTAAAAAAGCGATGAAACCGAACCCGATGACTGGCGTAACTGGTGGTATCGTCGACAAGACCATGCCAATTCACGTGTCCAACGTTGCGTTGTTTAACGCAGCGACTGGCAAGGCAGATCGCGTAGGATTCAAAGAAGTCGACGGTAAAAAAGTCCGCGTCTTTAAGTCCTCCGGCGAAGTAGTGAAGGTTTAAGAGATCATGGCCCGTCTCCAAGAATTCTATAAAGAAAAGGTCGTTGCTGATCTGGTCGCCAAATTTGGCTACAAATCGGCAATGGAAGTTCCGCGTCTGACGAAGATCACCCTGAACATGGGTCTCTCCGAAGCGATCGCGGATAAAAAGATCATTGAACACGCAGTTGGCGACCTGACCAAGATTGCTGGCCAAAAGCCAGTCGTCACCAAGGCTCGCAAGGCAATTGCCGGTTTCAAAATCCGTGAAGGTTATCCGATCGGTACCATGGTCACGCTGCGCGGCGCTCGCATGTACGAGTTCCTGGATCGCTTCATCACCGTGGCTCTGCCGCGCGTGCGCGATTTCCGTGGTGTGTCCGGCCGTGCATTCGATGGTCGTGGCAACTACAACATCGGTGTCAAGGAACAGATCATCTTCCCTGAGATCGAATACGACAAGATTGACGTGCTGCGCGGTATGAATATCAGCATCACGACAACTGCCAAGACCGACGATGAAGCGAAAGCGCTCCTCGCCGCCTTTAAATTCCCGTTCAGAAACTGAGATCATGGCAAAATTGGCACTGATTAACCGTGAGCAAAAGCGTGCTGACCTGGTGGCGAAATTCGCCCCCAAGCGCGCTGCGCTGAAGGCCATCGTTGATGACCAGTCGAAATCGGAAGAAGAGCGCTACGAAGCGCGCCTGAAACTGCAGGCGCTGCCACGTAACTCGAACCCGACGCGCCAACGTAACCGTTGCGCCATCACTGGTCGTCCGCGCGGCACATTCCGTAAATTCGGTCTGGGTCGTATCAAGCTCCGTGAATTCGCCATGCGTGGTGAAATCCCGGGTATGACAAAAGCAAGCTGGTAATAGGAGAATATGCAATGAGTATGAGCGATCCTATCGCCGATATGCTGACCCGCATTCGCAACGCCCAAGGCGTTCAAAAAACGACAGTGGCCATGCCATCGTCGAAAGTCAAAATTGCGATTGCCAACGTCCTGAAGGACGAGGGTTACATTGAAGATTTCGCCGTTACCGAAACCGGTGGCAAGGCGGAACTGAAGATCGGTTTGAAGTATTATGTTGGCCGTCCCGTCATCGAGCGCTTAGAGCGCGTCTCCCGTCCAGGGCTGCGCGTCTACAAGGGCAAAGACGAGATCCCTACTGTAATGAATGGCTTGGGTGTGGCGATTGTGTCGACTCCAAAAGGCGTCATGACAGACCGCAAAGCACGCGCTACCGGTGTCGGCGGCGAAGTTATTTGCTACGTGGCTTAAGGAGTTACACATGTCTCGAGTAGCTAAAATGCCGATCGCTGTCCCAGCTGGCGCCGAAGTCGCCATCTCCGCAGCAGCGATCACAGTAAAAGGCCCACTGGGCGTACTTTCCCAGGCCCTGAACGGCCTGGTCAAGGTAGAAAACAATGATGGAACCCTGAGTTTCGACGTCGCCAACGACAGCCGTGAAGCCAATGCCATGTCCGGCACGCTGCGCGCGCTGGTCAACAACATGGTCACGGGCGTCACCAAGGGTTTCGAGAAAAAGCTGAACCTGGTCGGCGTGGGTTACAAGGCGCAAGCACAAGGCGACAAGTTGAATCTGTCCCTGGGCTTCTCGCACCCTGTAGTGCACTCCATGCCAACCGGCGTCACTTGCGCGACCCCAACGCCGACCGAGATCCTGATCAAGGGTATCGATCGTCAACAGGTCGGCCAGGTTGCCGCCGAAGTTCGCGCTTACCGCGCTCCTGAGCCTTACAAGGGCAAGGGCGTCCGTTATGCGGACGAAGTGGTCAAGCTTAAAGAAACCAAGAAGAAGTAATTAGGGGCTGACGATGGATAAGAAAGAATCACGGCTTCGCCGCGGACGCCAAACCCGCATCAAGATCGCGGAATTGAAAGTAAATCGCTTGTCGGTGCACCGCACCAACCTGCACATTTACGCCAACCTGATCAGCCCGGACGCGAAAATTCTGGTTTCGGCCTCGACCGCCGAAGCGGAAGTCCGCGCCGAACTGGCAGGCAAGTCCGGCAAGGGCGGCAATGCCGCTGCTGCAGCACTGATCGGCAAGCGCGTCGCTGAAAAAGCTTTGAAAGCAGGGATTACCGAAGTCGCGTTTGACCGCTCCGGTTTCCGTTACCACGGCCGTGTGAAGGCGTTGGCAGAAGCCGCGCGTGAAGCCGGTCTGAAGTTCTAAGGAAGAATCGTCATGGCAAAAATGCAAGCGAAAATGCAAAGCGACAAGCCGGATGACGGCATGCGCGAAAAAATGATCGCGATCAACCGCGTGACCAAAGTGGTCAAGGGTGGTCGTATCATGGGTTTCGCCGCGCTGACCGTGGTCGGTGATGGCGATGGCCGCATCGGCATGGGCAAGGGCAAGTCGAAGGAAGTGCCGGTCGGTGTGCAAAAGGCGATGGAAGAAGCGCGTCGCAACCTGATCAAAGTGCCACTCAAAAATGGTACTCTGCATCACACAGTGACGGGCCGTCATGGCGCGTCGAAAGTGTTGATGAACCCGGCCAAGCCTGGTACCGGCGTCATCGCCGGTGGCGCAATGCGCGCGATCTTTGAGGTAATGGGCGTGACGGACGTGGTGGCGAAATCCACCGGCTCGTCGAACCCTTACAACTTGGTGCGCGCCACATTGAACGGCTTGGCAAAAATGAGTACTGCAGCAGACATCGCCGCCAAGCGCGGCAAGTCGGTTGAAGACATTCTGGCTTAAGGCGGACAAAATGACAAACACAGTCAAAGTGCAATTGGTCAAGGGCTTGATCGGTACGCGCGAATCGCATCGCGCGACCGTGCGCGGTCTGGGTCTGCGTCGGGTTAACTCGGTTGCCGAGTTGCAAGACACCCCATCCGTACGCGGCATGATCAATAAAGTATCGTATCTCGTTAAAGTTGTCGGTTAAGCCTTCGGGCTTAATCGAACGGAGCAAAAACATGGAATTGAATACTATTCAGCCAGCAGTCGGTGCCAAACACGCAAAGCGTCGCGTGGGTCGTGGTATCGGCTCCGGTATCGGTAAGACCGCCGGTCGCGGTCACAAGGGTCAGAAATCGCGTTCGGGCGGCTTTCATAAAGTCGGTTTCGAAGGCGGTCAGATGCCTCTGCAACGCCGTCTGCCTAAGCGCGGTTTCAAATCGATGCACGCCACCTTCAAAGCTGAAGTGCGCCTGTCCGATCTGAACAAGCTGGCCGTTGGCGAAGTCGACATTCTGGTCTTGAAGCAAGCTGGCGTTCTGGGCGTGTTGGCCCGCGACGTGCGCGTGATCTTGTCCGGCGAAATCACCAAGGCGGTGAATTTGAAGGGCTTGAAAGTGTCCGCTGGCGCGAAAGCTGCCATCGAAGCGGCTGGCGGCTCGGTAGCCTGAGTTGACAGCTAACAGCTTGATCGGAGCGAAAATTGGCGACTAATCCACAACTTGCTAAAAGTGCAGCTGCCGGTTTCCCTTGGGGACGGCTCTGGTTTTTGCTTGGCGCATTGGTGGTTTATCGTATCGGTGCTCACGTCCCGGTTCCCGGGATCGACCCGACACAATTGGCCTTGCTGTTTAAACAGAACGAAGGCGGCATCCTGGGCATGTTCAACATGTTCTCGGGTGGCGCCCTGTCCCGTTTCACAGTGTTTGCGCTGGGTATCATGCCTTACATTTCGGCCTCGATCATCATGCAGTTGCTGTCGATCGTGTCGCCGCAGATGGAAGCGTTGAAAAAAGAAGGCGAAGCAGGCCGCCGCAAGATAACGCAGTACACCCGCTATTTCACGGTGGCACTGGCAACGTTTCAAGCGCTCGGCATTGCAGTCGCACTGGAGTCGCAAGCTGGTCTGGTTCTGGATCCTGGTCTTGCATTCCGCTTCGTGACGGTCGTCACTTTGCTGACCGGAACAATGTTTTTGATGTGGTTGGGCGAGCAAATCACCGAGCGCGGCTTGGGGAATGGCATCTCGATCATCATTTTTGCCGGGATTGCAGCCGGTCTGCCAGCAGCACTGGGTGGTTTGTTCTCCCTCGTGTCGAATGGTTCGATCAGCAGCGTGGGCGCGATTTTCATCGTCATCCTGGTAGCGCTGGTTACGTTCTTCGTCGTTTTCGTCGAGCGCGGTCAACGCAAAATATTGGTCAACTACGCAAAGCGCCAGGTTGGCAACAAGATCTACGGCGGGCAAACGAGTCATCTGCCGCTGAAGTTGAACATGGCCGGCGTGATTCCGCCGATCTTTGCTTCTTCGATCATCTTGTTCCCGGCCACTATCGTGGACTGGTTTTCGAAGGGCGCCGACAACGCTAACCCTGCGGTGCGGTTCTTGAAAGATTTGGCAGCATCGATGGGGCCCGGTGAGCCTATCCATGCGCTGTTGTACGCAGTGGCAATTGTGTTTTTCTGCTTTTTCTATACGGCGCTGGTATTCAACAGCAAGGAAACGGCGGATAACTTGAAGAAGAGCGGGGCCTTTGTGCCAGGGATACGTCCCGGTGAGCAGACTGCCCGTTACATCGACAAGATCCTGACACGGTTGACGCTGGCCGGCGCGGTCTACATCACCTTGGTGTGTTTGTTGCCGGAATTTATGCAAGCCCAGTGGAAGGTGCCATTCTACTTCGGTGGTACTTCTTTATTGATTATTGTGGTTGTCACCATGGATTTCATGGCGCAAGTACAAAACTACGTGATGTCGCAGCAATATGAATCGCTGCTGCGCAAAGCAAATTTCAAGGGCGGAATTCCGACGCGATAAGCGCGGTAAACATACCGAATGGCAAAAGACGACGTCATACAGATGCAGGGCGAGATTCTTGAGAATCTCCCAAATGCAACATTTCGAGTGAAGCTGGAGAACGGACACGTTGTGCTCGGGCATATTTCGGGTAAAATGCGGATGAATTATATTCGCATTCTTCCTGGTGATAAGGTGACGGTGGAGTTGACACCTTACGACCTGAGCCGAGCGCGCATCGTGTTCCGTACCAAGTAACACGTTGAATCAAACCAAAGAAGCGAAAGAAAGAGCCCAAAAATGAAAGTTCTCGCATCAGTCAAGCGGATCTGCCGCAACTGCAAGATCATCAAGCGCAAAGGCGTAGTCCGCGTTATCTGCGTGGAACCGCGTCACAAACAGCGTCAAGGTTAATCGAGGAATAACAAATGGCACGTATTGCAGGGGTTAATATCCCAAATCATCAGCACACTGTTATCGGCTTGACAGCCATCTACGGTGTCGGCCGTCCACGCGCAGAGAAAATCTGTGCAGCGACAGGTGTAGCAACCAACAAAAAGATCAAAGATCTGGATGACAGCGAACTGGAAAAGCTGCGCGATGAAGTAGGTAAATTCATCGTCGAAGGCGATCTGCGTCGTGAAATCTCGATGAACATCAAGCGTTTGATGGATCTGGGTTGCTACCGCGGTATGCGTCATCGCAAGGGTCTGCCTTGCCGTGGCCAACGTACCCGTACGAATGCGCGCACCCGCAAGGGCCCGCGTAAAGCAGCACAATCGTTGAAAAAATAATCCTCAGTAGCACGATGTTGGGTTCAAGGGAATAAATATGGCTAAGTCGCAAAATAACGCCGCATCAGCACGCGTGCGTAAAAAGGTAAAAAAGAACGTCGCTGAAGGCATTGCACATGTCCACGCTTCGTTCAACAACACGATCATTACCATCACCGATCGTCAAGGCAATGCGCTGTCATGGGCAACCTCCGGCGGTGCAGGCTTCAAGGGTTCGCGCAAATCGACCCCGTTCGCAGCGCAAGTCGCCGCGGAAGCCGCCGGTAAAGTCGCTGTTGAGTGTGGCGTTAAGAACCTGGAAGTGCGCATCAAGGGCCCTGGTCCTGGTCGTGAATCCGCGGTTCGCGCGCTGAACAACCTGGGCATCAAGATCACCGAGATCCAGGACGTGACGCCGGTACCGCACAACGGTTGCCGTCCACCGAAACGCCGTCGCATCTAAGACACATCGGCAGAGGGCGCGCAAGCGCCAGCTGCTCTTGTTGTTAGCAGAAATCGCTGGAGCAGGGAGCCGGAAACGGTTATACTGCCCGGCTGTTGTTGCCTGTCGAAGTGATTCGGCGGGTTTTTCGTTTTCAGCCACCGTCTGGTTGCAGCTGGATCAGACTAGCGCCTAACCGCATCTCGGATGTGGCTGGGGCGTTATCATTTAAAAAAAGGAAGCACCGTGGCACGTTATATCGGACCTAAAGCAAAACTTTCCCGCCGTGAAGGTACAGACCTGTTCCTGAAGAGCGCCCGTCGCTCGCTGGACTCCAAGTGCAAACTGGACGTCAAGCCAGGTCAACATGGTGTCAAATCCGGCGCCCGCACCTCGGACTACGGTAACCAACTGCGCGAAAAGCAAAAAGTCAAGCGCATGTACGGCGTGCTGGAACGTCAATTCCGCCGCTACTTCGCTGAAGCGGACCGTCGTAAAGGCAACACCGGCGAAACGCTGTTGAAGTTGCTGGAAACGCGTCTGGACAACGTTTGCTACCGCATGGGCTTTGGTTCGACCCGCGCCGAAGCGCGTCAACTGGTCAGCCACAAGGCGTTCACCGTCAACGGTATCGTCGTCAACATCGCTTCGTACTCGGTTAAAACCGGCGACATCATCGCCGTGCGTGAAAAATCGAAGAAACAAGTGCGTATCGTTGAGGCGCTGTCGCTGGCCGAACAAGTTGGCATGCCTAGCTGGGTGTCGGTCGACGCCAAGAAAATGGAAGGCACCTTCAAGTCCCTGCCGGAACGTAACGAAATCGCTAACGACGTCAACGAATCGCTGATCGTCGAACTGTATTCCCGTTAATAGCAATTCGCTGTACACCCGCCCACTCCTTCGAGTGGGCGTTTTACCAATGCCATCAGCCTTATCGGTGTAATGAGCCGAGGGTATTGAAAAGGACATTTCATGCAAAACAGTTTGTTGAAGCCACGTATTATCGATGTTGAAGCCCTCGGTGCCGGTCACGCCAAAGTCGTGATGGAGCCCTTCGAGCGCGGCTACGGCCACACATTGGGTAACGCGTTGCGCCGCGTATTGTTGTCTTCGATGGTGGGCTACGCCCCGACCGAAGTGACGATCGCCGGAGTCGTACACGAATATTCCTCACTCGATGGCGTGCAAGAAGACGTCGTCGATCTGTTGCTGAACTTGAAGGGTGTGGTTTTCAAAGTCCACAACCGCGATTCGGTGACACTGACATTGAAAAAAGAAGGCGAAGGCGCGATCCTGGCTTCGGACATCGATCTGCCGCACGACGTCGAGCTGATCAATCCCGACCACGTGATCGCCCATCTGACCGCCGGCGGCAAGCTGGACATGCAGATCAAGGTCGAAAAAGGCCGTGGTTATGTGCCCGGCAACGTGCGCCGCCTGTCGGAAGACACCAACAAGACGATCGGCCGCATCATCCTGGACGCTTCGTTCTCGCCGGTGCGCCGCGTCTCGTACTTCGTCGAATCGGCCCGCGTCGAACAACGCACCGATCTGGACAAGCTGATCATCAACATCGAAACCAACGGCGTCATCTCGCCGGAAGAAGCGATCCGCCAGTCGGCCCGCGTCCTGGTGGACCAGTTGAACGTCTTCGCCGCCCTGGAAGGCACGGAAGCGGCCGCCGAAGCGCCATCGCGCGCTCCGTTGGTCGATCCTATCCTGTTGCGTCCGGTCGACGACCTGGAGCTGACGGTGCGTTCGGCGAACTGCCTGAAAGCCGAAAACATCTACTACATCGGCGATCTGATCCAGCGTTCGGAAAACGAGCTGTTGAAGACACCAAACCTGGGCCGCAAGTCGCTCAACGAAATCAAGGAAGTGCTCGCTTCGCGCGGCCTGACCTTGGGCATGAAGCTGGAAAACTGGCCGCCTGCAGGTTTGGAGAAGTAATTTTTTTTGCAGCAAACCGCCCGGGACAGGTGTTCCGGGCGTTTAATTTTATTACAACCGGTCCGCGTCCGTGCCCGCACGGTCGATCGAAGAACTGGATGAACACTCACCGAAAGGATTTACCATGCGTCACGGTCACGGCCTCCGTAAACTGAATCGTACCTCGTCACACCGTCTTGCAATGCTGCGCAACATGACTGTCTCGTTGCTGCGTCACGAAGCAATCAAAACCACCCTGCCAAAAGCAAAAGAACTGCGCCGCGTCATCGAGCCGATTCTGACCCTGGGTAAAACCGACTCGCTGGCAAACAAGCGTCTGGCCTTCAACCGCCTGCGCGACCGCGAAATGGTCCTGAAACTGTTCGCAGTTCTGGGCCCGCGTTACGCCAACCGTAACGGTGGTTACCTGCGTATCCTGAAAATGGGCTTCCGCGTCGGCGACAACGCTCCTATGGCTTACATCGAGCTGTTGGATCGTCCAGAAGTCACCGCTGTAGAAGACGCAGTCGTCGCTGAGTAATTCAGTGCCGCTGTAGGAAAGGAAAGCCAGGCCCAGCCTGGCTTTTTTGCGTCCGGGACAGGGCGGGGCGGCGCGGTGTACTATTCTGCTTTCCGCCGGCGCCGCAAGCTTTTGCCGCGCCCGCGCGACTGATGGTTGACCGGCGCCCCGCGCGCCTCCGAAAAGGTAGTCATGCTGAGCTTATTCCCGGGCGCGCCGCGCGCCACCGCCTTGTGGCGCGCCTTGCTGCGCTGCTGCGCCCTCGCGCTGTTCCTGCTGGCCGCGCTGGCCGGCCCGCCGGCGCAGGCCGAGGAGGATTTCCTGTCGCCCGAGGCGGCCTTCAGGTTTTCCGCCCGCATGCAGGATGGCGGCACCGTCGCCGTCACCTACGAGATCGCCGACGGCTACTATATGTACCGCGAGCGCTTCCAGTTCTCCGCCACCGGCGCCACCCTGGGCGCGTCGCAGATCCCGCCCGGCAAGGTGAAGTTCGACGAAACCTTCCAGAAGAACGTCGAGACTTACCGCCACACGGTGACGATCCTCATTCCGGTGCAGGCGGCCGGTCCGTTCACGCTGCTGGCGTCCAGCCAGGGTTGCTCCGAGAAGGGCCTGTGCTACGCGCCGCAGGAGGCGCGCGCCAGGCTGGTCGGCAACGCCGCCGCGGCACCTTCCGTGGTGGCGCCGCCCGCCGCGCCGGCCGCGCCCGCCACATCGGCCGCGCCGACGCCGGGCGCGCCCTCGGTCATCGCCGTGCCGACGCCGCTCATCGAAGTGTCGACGGTGGGCGCGCCGCCCGCGTCCACCGTCGCGTCTCCCGCCGCCGCGCCGGGCGGGTCCGGCGAGATGGGCCGCATCGAGTCGGCCCTGATGGGCGGCAAGCTGCTGGTCTACCTGCCGCTCTTCCTGCTGCTGGGCCTGGGCCTGTCGTTCACGCCCTGCGTCCTGCCGATGGTGCCCATCCTCTCCTTCATCATCGTCGGCGAGGGCGCCAAGGCCAGCCGCGCGCGCGCCTTCCTGCTGTCGCTGACCTATGTGATGGGCATGGCCCTGGTCTACACGGCGCTGGGCGTGGCCGCCGGCCTGCTCGGCGAGGGCCTGGCCGCGCGCCTGCAAAACCCCTGGGTGCTGGGCACCTTCGCGCTGGCCATGGGCGGCCTGTCGCTGTCGATGTTCGGCTTCTATGAATTGCAGGTGCCGGCGGCGTTGCAGCAGAAGCTGACGCGCATTTCGACGGCGCAGACTTCCGGCAAGCTGGCCGGCGTCTTCGTCATGGGCGCCGTTTCGGCGCTGATCGTCGGCCCCTGCGTGGCCGGGCCGCTGGCCGGCATCCTGGTCTACATCAGCCGCACCGGCGACGCCGTCGTCGGCGCCAGCGCGCTGTTCGCGCTGGCCATCGGCATGGGCATTCCGCTGCTGCTGCTGGGCATGTCGGCGGGCGCCTTGCTGCCGCGCGCGGGCGCCTGGATGGAGGCCGTCAAGCGCTTCTTCGGCGTGCTGCTGCTGGTCACCGCGTGGTGGTTGCTCTCGCCGGTGTTGCCAGGCGCGCTGGCCATGCTGGGCTGGAGCGCGCTGGGCCTGGGTTACGGCGCGTATCTGCTGACGCGCGCCGGCTGGGCCGGCAAGGCGCTGGGACTGGCGTTCGCGCTGCTGGGCTGCCTGCAACTGGTCGGCGTGGCCAGCGGCGGACGCGACCCGCTGGCGCCGCTGGCGCATGTGCGCGGCGGCCAGCCCGGGCATCTGCCCTTCGTGCGCGTCAAAACCAGCGCGCAACTGGACGCGGCGCTGGCGCAAACGGGCGGCAAGCCGGCCCTGCTGGATTTTTACGCCGACTGGTGCGTGTCCTGCAAGGAAATGGAAAAGCTGACCTTCGTCGATCCGCGCGTGCGCGCCAGACTGGCCGGCGCGGTCCTGCTGCAGGTCGACGTCACCGCCAACGACGCCGACGACAAGGCCATGCTGAAGCGCTTCAATCTGTTCGGCCCGCCGGGCATCATCATGTTCGACGGGCGCGGCGCGGAGCTCGCCGGCGCGCGCGTCATCGGCTTCCAGGACGCCGGACAGTTCCTCGCCTCGCTGGACCGGCTGAAATGAAAAACGGGCCGCTGCTGGGCGGCCCGTCATTGTTTAACGCATCATGTGGTGGCGGCCGTGGCCGCCGTGTTCGCCGCCCGGCACGTTGGCGTCGAAGACCTTGCGCTGCTCAGGCGTCAGTTGCGCGTAGAAGGTTTTCAGGGCCGCCAGACGGCTTTCCTGGGTCGCCAGGCGCTCCTTCGACATGGCGATCCATTGCTCCAGGCGCTCGGGCGCCGTCAGCTTCGCCATCGCGGTCGCCATCGCCGCGTGGTCCATATGCGCGCCCGGCGTCTTCGCCATCGCCGCCGCCGTGAACGCGGCCCAGGCCGGTTCCTGCGCGGCCGACAGCTTCAGCTTCTCGTGCAGCTTGGCCTGGTGCTTGGCCATGCGTTCGGCCATCTTGGCGCCGTCCTCCTCGTGCATCGCCATCTTGTCGTGGCGCGGGGCGTCGGCGGCGTGCACCGCCAGCGTCGCCGTGCTCAGGCCGGCGACGGCGAAGGCGATTAACAGGGTTTTGCGGAATGTGTTCATCTTGAATCCTTTTCGTGTCAAATGGAGATCTGCCTTCCAGCGACCGATCTGTGCGCTGGGCATGGAGCCATCATCGGGCCGCGATGTTTCTCCCAAGTGTACGCTGGCGCGGAATTTGTATCGATTTGTTTCGCTCCGGGCGCTATATACAAGACGATACAATTGGCCTGTTCATCCGGCGCCGAACTGGGGATAATCTGGCCCATGGAACCCTCTTCTACCATTCTCATCGTCGACGACGACCGCGATATCCGCACCTTGCTGGCCGATTACCTCGAAACCAACGGCTACCGCACCCTGGGCGCCGGCGACGGCAACGCCATGTGGAAGGTCCTCGAGGAGGCCCGGCCGGATCTGCTGG
Organism: Janthinobacterium sp.; assembly: GCA_025356595.1. Lineage (GTDB taxonomy): Bacteria > Pseudomonadota > Gammaproteobacteria > Burkholderiales > Burkholderiaceae_D > Janthinobacterium. The sequence continues at coordinate 17,966 of JANXSQ010000405.1, forward strand.
TGCTCGACCTGAACCTGCCCGGCGACGATGGCCTGACCCTGTGCCGCAAGCTGCGCGCCCAGTCGACGCTGCCGGTGATCATGCTGACGGCGCGCAGCGAGCCGCTCGACCGCATCCTCGGCCTCGAGATGGGCGCCGACGATTACCTGCCGAAGCCCTTCGAGCCGCGCGAGTTGCTGGCGCGCATACGCAGCGTGCTGCGGCGCAGCCACGCCATGCCCTCCAACACGCCCACCGACAAGGCGCAGCAGATGCGCTTCTCGGGCTGGACGCTGGACTTGACGGCGCGCCACCTGCTCAATCCCGAGGGCATCGTCATCATGCTCTCGGGCGCGGAGTTTCGCCTGCTGCGCGTCTTCCTCGAGCATCCGAACCGGGTGCTGAACCGCGACCAGTTGCTGAACCTGACCCAGGGCCGCGACGCCGATCCCTTCGACCGCTCCATCGACATCCAGATCAGCCGCCTGCGCCAGAAGCTGGGCGAGGACGCGCGCCTGCCGCAAATCATCAAGACGGTGCGCAACGGCGGCTATGTGCTGGCCGGCCAGGTCAGCGTGGAGCCGTCGGCGTGAGGGCCTTCTTCGGCTCGATGACGGGGCGGGTCTTCCTGGCGTTGTTGCTGGGCATGGTCGCCTCGGCCGCGCTGACGCAGTGGCTCGCCGTCGGCGAGCGCCAGCGCGCCATCGAGCAATACCGCGATTTCCACGCCCTCGAGCGCGCCGAGCAACTCATCATGACGGCCGACGTGGTGCCCGGCCCGGCCCGCGCCGCCTACCTGAAGGTGGCCAGCCGCGGCAGCGTGCGCCTGGAGGTGTGGCAGGACGGCCCGGCCGTGGCGGAATTGCCGCCCACCGACTTCTCCGCCGCGCTGACCCTGCGCCTGGGGCAGGGCTTCCACCTGGCGCCGCTCACGGAGCGCCCGGCCGCCTGCGACCAGCCGCGCCGGCCCAGCACCATCTTCGGCCCGACGCAGTGGGGCGGCGCCTGCGAAAGCATGCACGTGCGCATGCGCGACGGCCAGTTGCTGCGCCTGTCGGTGCTGCCGCCGCGGGCGCCGCCGGGGCGCGGTAAGAATGAATGGACCACCTTGCTGCCCTTCCTGGCCAGCATCGCCGCGCTGGCCTATCTGGTCACGCGCATGACCATGCGCCCGCTCAAGCAACTGGCGCAGGCCGCCCGCGACCTGGGCAACGACATCAACCATCCGCCGCTGGAGCTGGCCGGGGCCAGCGAGATCCGCCAGGCCAGCGCCGCCTTCAACGCCATGCAGGCGCGCATCCGCCAGCACATCTTCCAGCGCACGCAGATGCTCGCCGCCATCACGCACGACCTGCAGACGCCGCTCACGCGCCTGCGCCTGCGCCTGGAGAAAGTCTCCGAGCCGGAACTGCACGAGCGCCTGGTCGGCGACCTGTCGGCCATGCAGGGCATGGTCAAGGAGGGCCTGGACCTGGCGCGCTCGATGGACACCACCGAGGCGATGCAGGCGCTGGACCTCGATTCCCTGCTCGACAGCGTGTGCGCCGACGCCTCCGACGCCGGCCAGCGGGTCGAGCTCAGCGGCCGCGCCGGCATGGCCCTGATGGGCCGCCCGATGGCGCTGCGGCGCTGCCTGGTGAACCTGATCGACAACGCCGTCAAGTACGGCCAGTACGCCCAGGTGTCGGTGGAGCGCATGGCCGGCGCGGCGCGCGTGCGCATCCGCGACGGCGGCCCCGGCATCGCGCAAGACCAGATGGCCAAGGTCTTCGAACCCTTCTACCGCATCGAAACCTCGCGCTCGCGCGAATCCGGCGGCACCGGACTGGGGCTGACCATCGCGCGCAACATCGCCGAGCAGCACGGCGCCAGCGTCCTGCTGGCCAACCATGTCGACGGCGGCCTGGAGGTGACCCTGATCGTGCCGGAATACTACGCCGGAAAATGAGGCCGGCGGCCCCCGACGGGGCCGCTTTATCTTCCATCAATTGTGCGACAATGCCACGCCTGATGCGTGGCGGCAACACCAATCAACCCTACAGCCTCCCAAAGCGGAGGCGCGACAGAAGAATGAAAAAAACAAGCTTGCTACTCTTGGTGGGCGCGGCGGCCCTGGTCGGCGCCGGCGCCTGGTATGTCACGCATCAGGCCGGCGCCCCGGCGAAGGCGGCCGGACCGGGCCCGACGCTGGTCAGCGTGGTCGCGCCGCAGCGCCGCGACGTCGCCGTGCTGTTGCAGGCGAACGGCAGCGTGACGCCGCTCAGCAGCGTCGAGCTGCACCCGCAAACGAGCAGCACCATCGCCCGGGTGCACATCCGCGAAGGCCAGTTCGTCAAGGCCGGCGAGCTGATGTTTTCGCTCGACGCGCGCAGCCTGCGCGCCGCCGCCGAGAAGGCCCAGGCCCAACTGGCGCGCGACCAGGCGGCGCTGGGCGACGTTGAACGGCAGTACCAGCGCGGCCTGGAGCTGCTGACGAAAAACTTCATCGCCCAGGGCGCCGTCGACACCCTGAAAAGCCAGCGCGACGCGGCCCGCGCGCTGCTCGGCGCCGACGCCGCGGCCCTGCGCTCGGCCCAGGTCGACGCCGGCTACGCGACGCTGCGCGCGCCGCTGAGCGGCCGGGTGGGCGCCATCGGCGTGTATGCGGGCAGCCTGGTGTCGCCGGCCACGGCGCTGACGACGATCACCCAGCTCGACCCGATCAGCGTCAGCTTCACCCTGCCGGAAAGCAATCTGGCGGCCCTGCTGGCGGCCAGCAAGGCCGGCGCGGTGCCCGTCACGGCCACGCTGGCCGGCAGGGAGATCAAGGGCGCGCTGAGCTTCATCGACAACAGCGTCGATCCCCTGGCCGGCGTGATCCGCGTCAAGGCGCAATTCGACAACCGCGACACCGGCCTGTGGCCGGGGCAGTACGTCAACACCAGCCTGACCGTGCAGACGCTCAAGGACGCGCTGGTGATTCCGCAGAACGCCATCATCAGCAACACCAACGGCGTCTTCGTCTACGCCATGGCGGCCGACCACAGCGCCGTCGTGCGCAAGGTGACGCGCCTGTACGCCTTCGGCCTGAACGCGGCCGTCAGCGGCCTGGACGGCACCGAACAGGTCATCGTGGAGGGCAAGCAGAACCTGCGTCCCGGCGCCAAGGTGCGCCTGGCCGAGGCCGCCGCGCAGAAGGGCAAGGCGGAATGAACCTGTCCGAATTGTGCATACGGCGCCCCGTGATGGTGGTGCTGCTGTCGCTGAGCCTGATCCTGGCCGGCGTGCTGGCCTACGCCAACATCCCGGTCGCCGCGCTGCCCAGCTACAACACGCCGGTCATCAACGTCAGCGCCGACCTGCCCGGCGCCAGCCCGGAAACCATGGCCTCCTCGGTGGCCCTGCCGCTGGAGAGGCAATTTTCCACCATCGCCGGCCTGAACCTGATCACCTCGACCAGCACGCTGGGCTCGACCTCGCTGACGCTGGAGTTCGACACCAGCATCGACGTCAACGTCGCCGCCGTCGACGTGCAGGCGGCGCTGCTGCGGGCGCAGCGCCAGTTGCCGCAGGAAATGACGGATCTGCCGTCCTACCGCAAGATCAACCCGGCCGACGCGCCGGTGCTGTTCATGACCATGACCTCGCCGTCGATGAATTTGTCGGACTTGAACGATTACGCGGAAAACCTCATCGCGCCCAGCCTGTCGACCCTGCCCGGCATCGCCCAGGTGACCGTGAACGGCCAGAAGCGCTTCGCCGTGCGGGTGCGCGCCAAGGCCGACCTGATGAACGCGCGCAACCTGACGCTGGACGAACTGGCGACGGCGATCCGCGCCGCCAACGCCAATTCGCCGCTCGGCATCCTCGACGGGCCGCAGCAGACCCTGACCATCCAGGGCAACGCGCAACTCATGAAGGCCTCCGAGTTCGCCGAGCTGATCGTGGCCAACCGCAACGGCCAGCCGGTGCGCCTGAAGGAGGTGGCCGAGGTCGAGGACAGCTTCCAGTCCGTGAAGACGGCCGG